>JBOFMT010000001.1:0-24849 GCA_051658525.1 Erysipelotrichaceae bacterium
CACCAATCAGCATAAAAGTCAACCAAGACAACACCTGTTGCGATGACAGTATCAAATTCAGATTTGTTAACAATTTTCATTCTATCGTTCCTCCCATGAATGTATGACTAGTATACCATGATTTCAATAAATTGCACTCAATTATGCTTCTTCAAATATTTTTTTTAATCCAACCAACACCCCTTGCTGTGCATTGCTTGTTGTAGTCATGCTAGCTGCCGCTTTGACATGAACAAACGCATTACTCATCGCAACACTGATATCTGCGATTTCAAACATTGAAAGATCATTTTCCCCATCTCCAAAGACGATGAGTTGTTTTGGCTGTTCACTAAGTTGTGCAATCACACTAGCAATGCCACTCGCTTTATTTACTCCCTGCGGCATGAGTTCTAGCCACGTAGGAGTCGAGCGAAATACTTGTAGTTGTGGAAACGCTAACTTAACTTTATTTGCTAGGTGTTCAATTACATCAGCATGATGACTTGCACATAGTTTATTAAGTGGCACAACAAGTGAACAAGCATCCGCTACCGTGATGGTATTAGGATAACCCACGCGATTATCAAAACACATAGCAAAGGCTCCCGCAGTCCATGGATAGTCCTTAGCAAGTGCGCTCTCTTTGCGATACCTCGTTTTATGTTCCAGTAAGCTTTCTGGAATATAGGAATAGATCGTATCATCCAATAAACCTAACACTTCTACTTCTTGGCTTTGTAGATACGCAAACACCTCTTGTTGGAGTGGTAGGGGAAAGCGTTTTAAAATAGTACGTTTATCACAAGCGACATCGTACATCGCTAAGCCATTCACTTCAACCAAATACCCACCAAAGTCTTGCATTTGTAAGGCTTTGGCAAATGGTAAGAGTTTACGGTAATTGCGTCAACTTGCTAAGAGTAAGCGCACACCACTCTGTTGCAAAGCGATTAGATAAGCAGTTGTTTCCTCATCCATTGTGTGCTCTGGTGTTAAGAGTGTGCCATCCATATCCAGGGCAATGACACATCCTTTATTCTTGGACAATGCCATACTTCAACAAGGCGTGATAAATCCCTTGCTCATTGTTCTTTTTGGTAACATCAAAACAGGCATCTTTGACATGTGCGAAGGCATTGCCCATCGCAATTGAATAGCGAACACTGCGCAACATCTCTAAGTCATTTTCTCCATCACCAAATGCCATTACTTCATCTGGATGAATGTTGTGTTTTTCCATGATTGTTTGCAGTGCTTTGCCCTTATTGACACCTTTTGGCATAATTTCGGTCCAAGTCGCAATCACACGCACTACATCATAGTCACTACTGTAATTTTTTTTGATTGCTTTGATAAAGTGTTCGGTACATGGTTTGATTCCAATAAAGGCTAGTTTATTTACCGCACATTGTGGTTCAATTCTTGCTTTGGTTGGAAAGCACACCTTTACGGTTTTCCCTTCCATTCCATAGTTAAAGTCAAGTCCTTTTACCATACAGTAAATACGCTTTGCTAGATACGTCAAACGACTCATATAGCGCAGTTCCCCTTGTTCAGTAACAACGATAACTTCAAGTCCACGCTTGACACCAGCACGTACAAACCCATCAACATCACTAGGATTAACCATCGCACCAAAGATGGAACTATCACTTTCCATATCATAAATTTCTTGTCCATTCATCGCAATAACAAATCCATTGTTATTTTGGTTGAGATCGAGTTCATGAGCAAACTCCATCATTCGATTACGTCCACGCCCACTCGCTAGTCCAACGATAATACCTTGTTTTTGTGCTGCTAATAACGCTTGTTTGGTTTTCTCTTCAATAGAGCGATGTTCATGTAACAACGTTCCATCCAAATCACTTACAATCATCTTAATCTTCATTTACAATCCTCTTTCTCGATAGAAAAAGACCATAACATGGTCTTATTTACATATTAAAGCTTACTTGCTGCTGCTTTGTCAACAATGACAACCACGTCTTTATGACGTTGTAAAATACTTGCTGGCATGTTTTCATTTACAGGACCTGAAATCATTTGCGCAATCGCATCTGCTTTTCCTTCTCCACAAGCTACTAATAAAATTTTATTTGCTTTCATAATGGTAGCAATTCCCATCGTAATCGCATGCGTTGGTACTTTGTTGATATCATCTTCAAAGAAACGTGCATTGTCTTGCAAAGTTTTTTCTTGCAATTCAATGATGTGTGTTTCTTGAGCAAATGGTGTTCCTGGCTCATTGAATCCAATGTGACCATTGCTACCAATTCCTAAGACTTGAATATCTACATGTACATCACTTAGTGCTGCTTCATAAGCTGCACATTCTGCTTCTTGGTTATCCGCATGACCAACTGGGATATTAACATGCTCCAAGTTGATATCCAATCCATGAAACAAATTCTCGTGCATAAACGTGTAATAACTTTGTTCGTGTGTTTTTGGCAAGCCTACGTATTCATCCAAGTTGAATGTTGTAATGTCTTTGTAGCTTGTTCCATTTGCTTTGTGATCTGCAATCATAAGTTCATACAATCCAATTGGAGATGAACCCGTTGCTAGACCTAATACCGCATTTGGTTTTGTGCTCACTACTTCATGCATTACTTCGAATGCTTTTTTTGAAACTTCTTCGTAATTTTCTAGAATAAATACTTCCATATGTTTGTCCTCCACACTTCTTTATGCCCACATTATAGCACAAGAAAAAACGAGATGCACCTACTTTTGCACAATTACACCAATTTTATATGAAATTTTGAAAGTTTGCTCCATTTCTAGTTGTTGCATCCCTTCCCGTTCACAAAACGCATGGTTGTGTGGTTCTAAATCCGGTAGGGTAAGCCAAGGTTCAATACATACAAAATCACTTGTCTGATCATTCCAAATAGCCAAGTAGGGAAAATCACGCATCGTTAGTTTGATGCCTAAAGTTGGTCCAGCTAACACAACTTCATCCACCGCAACATCACCAAAGAGGAGCGTATCATAGCGTGCAAAGACATCCGGTGTTAAAGTTAACCTGTTCCAACTGCCCACTGTTCGCTGTATCGGTGTTTTACGTTCTACATCAAAGACAAGTTGTGTCGCCTGCATTGCTTTTGGAAACAGCAACTGATAGTCTCTCGCTGTTTCCTTTGCTAACAATGGCATGCGAAAACCTGGATGCAATCCAAATCCAAAACACATGGTAGTTTTTCCTAGGTTTAAAATGCGATAGCTAATATCGAGGCCATCCGCCTCTAGGGTATAGGTAATTTCATAATCAAAATCGAAGGGATACTGCGCGAGTGTTGTCGCATCCGCACGCAAACCAAAACAAATGCTCGTGCTAGTCAATTCTCGCACTTGCAGTTCTCGTGTACGAATCAAACCATGATTTGGCATCGCATAGGTAGTACCATCAATTTCATACGTTTTACTTAAGGTATTGCCCACCAAAGGAAAGAGGGTTGGATTTTTACCTTTCCAACCCTGATCTCCTTGATACATGATTTGCACATCACTCGCCTTGTGTGTCATCGATAAGATTTCACCACCTAGTGTTGTAAACTCCACCACGTAGGCATTATTTTCTAAACGCATGCCGCCTCTTCTAAACTTGCAGTTCCACGGCAATAGGTTTGTAGTACATCATAGTTATCGTTTAAGACAACAAGATCTGCATCAAACCCTACGCCAATTTTACCCTTAACATCATCCACACGTAACATACGTGCTGGATTTGAAGTAATGGAATTGATCGCTGCTTCAAATGGTACCAAAGCACGTTCCACTAGATTTTTTAAACCTGCATTCATACGTAGCGTACTTCCTGCTAAGTTTCCACTTTCTAGTAAGTAGGCACTTCCATTTTCTCTCACTTCAAAATCATTACCACCCAAAGAATAGATTCCTTTTGGACAACCTTTGGCACGTAAGCTATCACTTACCATAATCGTATAGTCTTTGCCTTTGGTAGCAAATAACGTATTCAGTGCACTTGGATGCGAATGCACACAGTCGGCAATCACTTCTCCATACACATCATGGAAACGGAAGGCAGAACCAATCAAACCTGGTTCACGGTGATTAAATGGTGTCATCCCATTGAAGATATGCGTCATTGATTTTGCACCATTGGCAACCGCCAATACCGCTTCATCATAACTAGCACTAGAGTGTCCTAAACTTACCACAACATTATTGGCAGCACAATACTTAGTCAAAGCATAATTTTCATCATGTTCTGGTGCCATCGTAATGAGTTTAATCATATGATTACAAGCTTCTTGATAACGAATAAATTGTTCTACATTACTGTTTACAATATGTTGTTGGGGTTGTGCACCTTTGTATTTCAAATCCAAATAAGGACCTTCAAAGTGAATCCCTAATACATGGGCTCCTTGATATCCTGCTTCTACCACATCTTTCACATTACTTACGGCAGCTAATAATACCGCTTCACTTTGTGTTACCGTTGTTGGTAATACCGCAGTAACTCCTTCTTCTGGAATTCTTGCCAACCAATCACGCAATCCTTTTGGATTGGCATCGTTGGTATCAAAGCCATAAGCTCCATGCGAATGCACTTCAATAAACCCTGGAACCACACGGTCGCTTCCATAGTCTTGATCCACTGGTTTTTGACCATATGGATAAATCCCAACTACTTTCTCCCCTGCAATTTCTATTTGTGCTTCTACAAATTGAGAAGCAATCCATACACGTTTGCTTTGTAGTATCATCGATTTTTCCTCCTAAATTCGATATTCCTATTATACAACTTATCTATTTTCTTTGCTTTACCTTTATGCGTATTCTCTTTGTATTTTTTATTTTTTTCCAGTTTTGCTTTTTGCACCACCAGCTACACGATTCGCTCCAAACCCGCGTGCTGCTTTACTGCCCGATTTGTTTGTACGTTTGTTTGGACCTTCTTGTTTGTAGTTACGGTTGTTTGTTTCAAAACTATTACCACTTGTGCGTGCTTGTTCACCTTGACGCGTTTGTTTTCCTCGTTGTGTATTCGCACTTTGATTACCATTTCGAGATTTTGTATTTGCTTTTCCATCACGAGCTGGCTTGTCAGCTTGGCTTGTTCCATCACGTTGTGACATTGGTTTTGGGTTTTTACCCAAATAGCCACTCGGTTTTGGAGCACCACGACGTGCAGGAATCAAACATTTTGGTGAGTTTCCAACCAAATCCAAACGATTGGCAGTTTTAAGTGCATTGTAGACGATATCGTAGTTTTGTGGATACGTATATTGCATCAAGGCACGTTGCATCAATTTTTCTTCGTAGGTTTTTGCTACGTATACTTCTTTCATCGTTGCAGGATCTAAACCGGTATAGTACATACACGTTGCTGGCGTACCTGGTGTTGGATAAAAGTCTTGGACTTGTTTTGGTGTGTAGTTGATACTTTTTAAGTAACGAGCAAGTTCAATCGCAGATTCTAAATCACTTCCTGGATGAGAACTCATTAAGTATGGTACCAAGTATTGATTCTTATCAAACTGTGCATTTTTCAAACGGTATTTCTCCGCAAATTTCAAATACAGTTCTTTTCTTGGTTTCCCCATCTTATCTAGTACTTTAGCTGAAATATGTTCTGGTGCCACTTTTAATTGTCCTGAAATATGATGTTGAACAAGTTCATCAAAGAACGTATCATCCTTATCATACATCAAGTAGTCATAACGAATCCCAGAACGGATAAACACTTTTTTAACTTTTTCTAAACTACGAAGTGCACGTAACACATCAACGTATTCACTGTGGTCAACAACCAAAGCTTTACAAGGCTGTGGATGTAAACATTCACGGTCGACACAAGCTCCAAATTTCGCTTGTTTGTTACAAGCGGTACGGTGGAAGTTTGCAGTTGGTCCTCCAACATCGTGAATATACCCTTTGAAGTTATCCATTTGGGTAATTGTTTTCCCTTCGTTGATGATGCTATCTTTACTACGTGTTGAAATCACACGTCCTTGGTGATGGGTAATTGCACAGAAGGCACAACTACCAAAGCATCCACGGTTACTAATAATCGAGAACTGAACTTCTTCAATTGCTGGAATATAGCTATATTTTGGGTGGAAAGTACGCATATAAGGTAATGAGTACGTAAAGTCCATCTCCGCTTGGCTCAAAGGCAAGGCTGGTTGGTTTTGTACAACATACCATCCATCATAAGGTTCCACCATAACTTTCGCATTGATGGCATCAATATTTAAATGCTGTTGTTGGTAGCTTTTTGCATAGATGTATTTATCCTTCTTAATTGATTCAAACGTTGGTAAAACAATCGCATCTTCGCTTACCATCGAAATATCTTTGGTTTTGTAGACACTACCACGAATATAAACTAGATCACTAGCATGCATTCCGGCATTCAAGCCTTCTGCTACTTCAATAACCGAGTTTTCTCCCATTCCATACAATAATAAATCGGCTTGGGAATCAATTAAAATTGATTGGCGAACACGATCATCCCAATAATCGTAATGACCAAGGCGACGTAAACTTGCCTCAATTCCTCCAATAACAACACTGCTCTCTGGGAACAGTCGTTTTAAAATTTGCGTATACACAATCGTCGGTCGATCTGGGCGTTTTCCCATCTCACCTTTATCCGAGTAATTGTCCATATCACGGCGACGCTTATTCACTGAATAATGGTTCACCATGGAATCAATGTTTCCAGCACTTACAAAAAAGCCCAAACGCGGTGTACCAAATTGTAAAAACTCGGCATCGTCGTTCCAATCCGGTTGAGCTAATACAGCAACCGAATACCCATAGGCTTGTAGTGTACGGGTAATGATGGCAGTACCAAAACTTGGGTGATCCACATAGGCATCCCCACTTACATAAACAAAATCAACGCTATCATACCCTTGTAGCAACATTTCTTCGCGGGTTGTTGGTAAAAATGACATAAAAAAAACACTCCTATCTATCCGCATTAGTATAACACAGATTCTAAGAGTGTAGCATATGATTTGCTTATTGTAGTGGTAAGTATTGTGTGACTTTATCTTTTAACGTACGATAGTCCAACATTCCAACTTCCGTGCGTTCCACACTACCATCGATAATAAAGAAATTTGTTGGTGTTGCTTCTACTACCCCAATGAGTTCTTGTAGGCTAGCAAAATCAACGCGGGTTTCTACACCATCTACCGTTGTCGTTTCTTCTTTATCAATATACAATTTGTATAAGGTTCCCTCATTGTTTTTCGCATATTCTTTGAGTACTTCATCATAAGCAATACAAGCACTACAAGTCGTTGTTCCAACAACCAATAGGAAATCTTCTTCGTTTTCAATCATTGAGATCACTTCACTGCTTGTAACTTCTTTCATGGTTCCTTTGCTTGATGAACATCCTGCCAAAAGCATTAGCGAACACATTGCAATTAGTATTTTTTTCATTGATTCTTCCTCCAATACAAATCTTATTTTACCATATCTCTACCTGTTTTGCAGATTGATTTGCATCTTTTCCCATTCTTTGTTAGACTAGGGCTGAAAGTGAGGTACATCATGGAACTCTTTATCGGAAGTTATGAACAGTATTACGAAGTAGAAGGAGATACTAGTGAGCTAGTAGAACAAGCAACTGCTTGGCAAGAAGCACTAGTTAGCCAACTCCAAGAATTTTATCCAGAACTCACCATGTTTTCTTCTATCAATGCAGGAGAATTTAAAACATTGGATGATCTAAACTATGGTGCCTTATTGTTATGTATGGTCTACAGTGAAGCAAATAAGCCACTTCCTAGCAAAATTAAAAATATGTGGATGGAAGATAAACTCTTTTTAGAAGCTAGCAAAGCCAATGCGAAAACTGCAATCCCCTTCTTAATCGATTTACCAGAAATCTTATTACCACTTGATATCAAAGAAAACTTTACGTATGTCGATTTAGAAAACGATCCACGCAACTTTGCAAGTGTGTATGAAATCAAGCGTCAACTAGATCTAGTAGCTGAAAAACTATTTAACAATCCAAGCGAACTAGAAGCAACATCAGCACTAGGCTTAGCTTATGCTGCCTGGCAGGTATTAGAAGCTGCTTGTAGTAACGCGATCAACAATCATGCACTTATCATCATTGAATAACATAAAAAGCAGCCGCAGCTGCTTTTTTTAACGCGAGATAATCCCAGCAATATTTTTAATGGTAATCGTACCCAAAGCATCCGCTTCCATTTCAAGTTCAAATACATTGGTATTTTGAACATAGTCAAGTGGAATATAAATTTCAATCCCCAAGTCAGTTACAAACTTCTGCATTTGATCCGCTTTATTGAATTGGTTGGCTATGTTGCTAAGTTCACTAAGTTCTACCTTTTCACATTCATGTTGCATTTTCATCATCGCTTGTGGATGCGCCGTTAATACGGTTTCAACCATCTCTTTCACATCCAAGACACCTTCATCTTGAACCTGATCATAAATGTAACTTTTAAGTTTTGGTTTATAAACGAGTGGATCAAGCGCAAAGGTTTCCATTACATCTTTACTAATATCATCCAAAAGTTTCATCCCTTGGCGATAAGAATAGGATGATGTCGCTTCTAAAAACAGCGTGGACAACACATTATACGTTTCCATATCCGATTTCACTGGCGATTCAATCGTAATGAGTTGTTTGTTTAACACATCATAAAGAAAAACAAAATCCTTACTTGAAATCGCTGGAGAAAATAACATGGAATATTCTTCCAAATCATTGACCATACCAGCGTTTTCTTCACGTGTCGTAAGTCGCATTCCTTTTTTCAACCCTGAATCTACCCCAACCAAATAGCGTACATCATGATAAACAAGTTCTGCTACTAAAAGCGTTGAACTCGTATATAAGCCATTGGTATGTTTGATATCAAACAAGCGTTGTGCTAGATTTTGACTCAATTCTAGAAAAGCAGGTTCACTAGGCACATAACCATCCAACAAGGCTTTTACTTCGGAAGTACTAGCAAAAGTAGAAGGTTTGGCATTGTTGCTTTTAAAACAAGCTGCTAATTTTCGTTCCATTTGTTTGAATGGTTTTTCAGCTGTGATTTCTAAAGTCGCATCACTGAAGATGAGTTTATTTTGATCTGTCTGCAGTGTATGCAAGACGATGTGTTTGATATCCATAACATTCTCCGTTTCTTATTTTATCGAAGTACTTACTGCTTCTATAAGTGCAAAGCGTGGTTGCATCACACCCTCATGCTCCACCAGTTCTTCAAACATAGCAACAGGTCTTACCCATAGACCACTCGCATTGTAGAGTGGCCGATACAAGACCATCGTTTCTAAGGTTTCCGAATGCATACAAGTTCCTAGCACTTCGTAAAGACCACCTTTAAAGTGGCGATACTTACCGCAAACCACTGACATCTCCTATCACAATACTCATTGGGTATTTGATTTCTTTGTTGATGTTAGCAAACGTCCAAGTAACATTGTAGTTATAAATTCCAGTTGGTAACGGATCAAAACGCATTGGATATACCGTACGTGCACGCACATACGTTCCCGATTCTAAAATCTCACTTGTCCCGTTTTCAATTGCTACATTAGTTCCGGTAATATCAGAAATATAAATTGAAGGTGCTTGCACCGGTGTGGTTTCCCCATACACGTATTCAATGATGATATTGGCACCCGTATCCGTTAATTCATAACTGCTGACAACATCAAAGACATAGTCAATGAGCACACTAATCGTTTGTGAAATAACTTCCCCCTCCACTGGTGTGACACGTAATTCAAATGCATTACTTCCTGTCGCAAAGCCATAGGCATAGAGTGGTAATTGGTAGCTATTCGTATTGGTTACATCTGCTAACAACACATTGTTTTGATAGATCCCAATACTTTCAATTGGTAGATCATTCGTTTCCAACACCCATGTTAAGCGAACGTTTAATTCATCGGTAAAACTACCAACAAAATTTACCACCTCAATCGTTTTCTCTGGTGAGAGTGGATCGTTTGGTGTGGTTGGCACTTCTGGAACATTGGGTTCACTTGGATCAGGTGTACTTGGTTCTTCCACAATGGGTGGAAGTGCTGCGTTGGTTTTTTGTAAAATTAAGATTCCCCCGAGTAAGAAGTTCAAACATAAAACGAGGGCAGCAATACTCGCAAATAATTTATTTTGATTAAAAAATTGTCGCATACAGCCTCCTTTTACTTGTCCTTTTTTGAAACAATTGTATAGTTTACACTAAAACAAGGTAGAAAAGCAAATACGAGGCTATCCTTGCTTGTGATCGTTGATGAGTTTCATCTTAAGCTCTAACAGGGATTCACTTAAATCTACAAAGTAAACTTGTGGATATTCAAACCGTTTGATTTCATCCCACATGCTCGCTAGACTTGCTTCACGGTGTGCGCGAATCGCTTCTAAGCTTGGCGCTTCATACACTAGGGTTCCACGTGTAAATACAGGTTGTAACAAAGGTTCTAATCGGTATTCCCCCGCTTTGAGTGTTTTATGTTTCCATACATTGACCGGATGACAAATTTTTAAATCTTGACATGCATCAATGGTTTCTTCCACCCCACTCATCAAATCGGCAATCGCACGATTATCATTATCGTAAATACGCCATAAATTTTTATATCCTGGATTGGTTAACTTCACGATATTTTCAGAAATTTTAATTTTAGGTAGAATCCCATCTGAATGAACGAGAGCTGCAAGTTTATACACCCCACCAAATACAGGAGAACTTTTACTTGTTACTAGATTTTCACCAACACCATACACATCAATTTGTGCTCCTTGTTTGATTAAGGATTGAATGATGTATTCATCAAAGGCATTACTAGCAACGATATTACAATCTTCCATGTTGTTTTCATTTAAGATTTTTCTAATTTTCTTCGAAAGATAAGCAATATCTCCACTATCAATTCTGACCCCTTTGAGGCGTTTTCCTTGTGGTTCTAGATATTCTTTCGCAATACGAATCGCATTGACAAGACCACTTTCAATCGTATTGTACGTATCAAGTAACAACACGGTATTATCAGGGAATGTTGCCGCATAGGCTACAAACGCTTCGTATTCACTTGGAAAACTTTGTACATAAGAGTGTGCCATTGTCCCAACGATTGGCAAGTTAAAATGCTCTCCTGCAAACGTGGTAGCACTCGCATGCACTCCACCAATATAAGCAGCACGGGCACCGTAGTTCGCCGCATCAAAGTTATGGGCACGACGTGCTCCTAGTTCAATGACTTGGGCACCACTCGCAGCACTTACAATACGATTGGCTTTGGTTGCAATGAGTGTTTGATGGTTGATTGCTAGTAACAAGGCAGTTTCAATGAGTTGTGCTTCGATCATCTTCGCTTTGATGCGTAATAGTGGTTCATTTGGAAATACGACACTTCCCTCTTTTTGCGCATAGAGATCACCAGTAAAGCGAAATTGTGCTAGGTAGGTTAAATATGGTTCACTAAACGTTCCAAGAGAGCGTAAGTAAGCAATATCATCCGCTGAAAAATGTAGATTTTGGATATAGTCAACAACTTGTTGCAAACCAGCAAAAATTGCATAGCCTCCATCATCTGGGTTTTTACGATAGAACAGATCAAACACTGCTTCGTGTTCTAAATTCATATCGTGATTAAAATATACTTGTGACATGGTAAGTTCATAAAAATCCATTACCATACTTAAATTTCGTTGTTTCTCGTTCATACTTACTCCTCAATACGACTTACGACACTGACTCCACTTTGTTGTAACAAAGCGAGTGCAATTTTATTGTACTCACTTGCAGCATGCCATGGTGCATCATAGGTTTCTACCAAGTCTGCTACCACAATCACACGTTTCTCTCTCAAGTCTTCTTGATTGAAATAGGTGTTAAGGGTGAGTGCAAATTGCATCACACAAATATCTGTGCAACAACCAACCAACACAAAATCATCGTGTTGTGCAATATATTCTGCTAACTGCGCTTGAAATGCAGGCGCTAAAAACGTATTGGTTGAATTTTTTTGAATCGTTTCCTTTGCATAGGGACGTAACGATTCCATAATTTGACTTTCATCCGTCGCATCCAAACAGTGCTCTGGAAAGCTAGAAAACTCCCGTGCACCCGGGATGTGATGATCGCAAGCAAATACTGCTCGCTCTATGTGTGACAACAAGGCGATAATTCCTTGATCCAAATTGGAAATGTGTGAGTCACTGAGTGGACCGTGAAGGACAAAACCTTCCACCATATCAATGACAAAGCAGATCGGACGTTGCAATTCCTTTGGTTGCAACACCGGTAATCCTGCAAGAACTTCTTGTTCAATACGCATAAACGTTTCTCCCTTACAATCAAAATAGCTTTTAAAACAGTCTATTTTCTTATATAATAACATAAAAGGAGGTACTTTGATGAGCTTTGATCAAATTTTGATATTTCTATATATCATCTCCATCATCTCTTTGGCTAGTAATATTTTGGTTCATCGCTTTAAAACAAGCGACCAAATCCTATTGTATATTTTCCCATTATCCCTACATTGTGTACTTGAAATCATGTCACGACTCTACTTGGATGCCTCTGCAATACAGCGCTTTCCACTGCTTGTGATATCCGTATATGTGTTTACGATTATCATCGCGTTCCGCGATCATATATCCATCAAACTCTACTTATTGTTGTATGGAATGTATTCGATGTTAGCCATCGATACGATTATTGATGTCATGATTCCACAGCTATGGCCGATGTGGATTATCTTCGCTAGTATTTTCATCCTATCTGCGATGTTTTTACTGATGAACCTTGTCATGAGTTATCGTTTAAAGATTGCCTTTTTGGATTTAAAGAAAACCCTACTACCTAGAGATTGGAATTACTTCTCCTTTTTCTTACTGGCAAATATGTTATTCTTACTCTTTATTCGCTCCTTTATGCCAACACGCCCTACGGCACTGCTCGTTATCTTTCAATTTGTGATCTTCTTATACTTCTTATTTATCCTTTATGGTTATGGAAGTGCCATGCAGAAATCGCATATCAACGAACAAATGCAACGCCAAATGAATATTCAAAAAGGCTATGCTAACTTTTTTATGGAGAAAAACGAAGAATTTCGTAAGATGAAACATGACTTCCGCCATCACTTAACAACCATTCAGGCACTCATTGAAGCCGATGCGAAAACAGAAACATTAGACTATATTGCCGAATTAAACGATTCGATCAACGCCTTGTATGCTACGAAGTTTTGTAGTAATCTCTATGCCAATGCAATCTTCTCTAGTTTTTATTCGCAGTGTTTAGAACACAATGTTAACTTTCATACCAAACTTGATATCCAAGATATTTCCATTAAAAATATTGATTTATCCATCCTATTAAACAATGCGTTATCCAATGCACTAGAAGCTTGCTTAAACATTGAACAAGGGGCACGAGAAATCGATGTATTAGCTAATATGAATGAAAACTTCTTAGCAATACGGGTAACCAATACGTTCAATGGAGAACTTATCGTGGAACAAGACGAACTCTTAACAACCAAAAGTGAACAAGGGCATGGCATTGGGATGAGCAGTATGCGTACCATTGTCAATAAATACCAAGGTGATTTTTCTTACTCCCATAGCGAGCATTATTTTATCCTTGAAATTCTCATTCAAACAGGAAACTAATTCCTGTTTTTTTTGTACCCTATCAATAAAAAAAACTCTTATCTATATTGATAAGAGTTGACTTGGAGTATCAATCATTTTGTTACTTGTAAGTCCTTTTTGTGCTCCCCATAAAGCTAGCACAAAATCCATCCCAGCAGCGCGTGCTGCTTCTTCATCATGATGGGTATCCCCAATATAAATACAATCTTCCGGTTTCCAGTCCATCTGTTTGCACACTAAAAGCAAACCATCTGGATATGGTTTATGTCGAGTGGTATCTTCAAATAGCACGACACTTGAAAAATATCCAGCGATAGGATGTGTTTTAACCGTACGATCATATTGCTCACGACGCTTGGAAGAAAACACCGCAAGCTTTTGACGACTAGAAAGCGTTGCTAGTACGCTTTCCACCCCATCAAACAAATCTACACTTTCTTCTTCGTAACAAAGTTCTAACCAACGTGAGAGTGCACCATCAAGATCTTGAAAGTTTAACGCTTCTAATGCATTTAGCGCAGGCAAGGCTGCAATCGCATCAAAGTCAGCTTGCGAGAGTTCTGGCATGTTCCACTCCTCACATACTTGCTTGAGTGTCATATAAAACAAAGGTAAGCTATTGAGTAAGGTACCATCCAAATCAAAAATCAAATGTTTCATTTCAACTTCTCCCAACGGGCTACAAAGCGTGAAATACGCTCTAAGGCTTGTTTAATTTCTTCCATGCTATAAGCATAGGAAATACGTACAAACCCTTCCCCTGCACTACCAAACGCACTTCCAGGAACCAAAGCAACACGTTCTTCTTCTAACAAACGTTCACAAAACTCTGCTGAGGTTAAGCCAAAGGATTGAATGCTTGGAAACGCATAAAAGGCTCCTTGTGGACTGTGAATATCAAAACCCAATTCACGTAATGAGGTTACGATGTAATTGCGTCGTTGTTGGAAACTCTCCCGCATCTGCGCTACATCTTCGTCCCCTTGACGCATAGCAGCGATGGCTGCATATTGTGACATCGTTGGAGGACACATAATCGCATATTGATGAATTTTTAGCATCGCAGCAATTAAGGTTGGATGAGCACACACATATCCCAAACGCCAACCTGTCATTGAGTAGGCTTTACTAAAACCAGAAATTAGAATGACTTGGTCTGCAATTTCAGGGAAGCTAGCAATACTAACATGTTGTGCTCCATACGTTAATTCCGCATAGATTTCATCACTAATCACAACAAGTTGATGTTGCTTAATGATGGGAAGTAGGGCTAGATAATCCTCCCGTGACATAATCCCACCGGTTGGATTACTAGGATAATTCAAAATAATTGCTTTGGTTTTTGGTGTGATTGCTGCGTGAAGTGCTTGTGGTGTTAATTTAAAAGCATCACTTGCTTGCAGTTCAATTGTCTTAACCACACCATAAGCTAAATACACACATGGTTCATACGCAACATAGGCAGGAGTTAAGACAATAACTTCATCGCCGGGATTGATGATTGCACGTAAAGAAATATCAATCGCTTCACTTCCCCCTACGGTTACAATCATTTGGGTTTGCGGATTGTAGGAAAGTTCAAAACGACGATGTAAATACGCTGCAATACTTTCTCTAAGTTCTAACAGTCCTGCATTACCTGTATAGAAAGTTTTCCCTTTTTCTAGAGAGTAGATTGCCTCCTCACGAATATGCCAAGGGGTATCGAAATCAGGCTCTCCAACACCTAGTGATAGTACATTATCCATCGAACTTGCTAGATCAAAATACTTACGGATTCCGCTCGGTTGTACTTTTTTTACAACATCGGATAGGATGAGTTCATGAATCATAATTTAAACAACAATCGTTCTTGACGATCTTCCTCTTTCTCAAAAATATGCCCACTTGCTTTGTATTGTTTGAGTACAAAGTGCGTTGTTGTTCCTTTTACCCCATCGAGTGGAGCTAGCTTACTTCCGACAAAGTGTGCAATTTTTTGCATGGTAGCCTCTTTGACAATAACGACAAATTCATTTCCACCACTCATCAAGTAGAGGCTATCCACCTCTTTGAATTGAATGATTTTATTCGCTACCCCATCGTAACCAATATTACGCTCTGGCATGGCAGAAACAAAGATAAAAGCAACCACAGCTGCTGCATGGGTTTTATCCCAGTTAATTAACGTATGATAGCCTACAACAATCTTTTTTTGTTGTAGGGATTCTAGTTCTTCCTGTACTTCGATTTCATCGAGTTCCAACATCGTTGCTAAGTCTTTGGTCTCATAACGAGCATTGGTTTCAATTAGTTTTAAGAGTTGTAAATTTTCCATTGTTTCTTCTCCTTTTTACAAAATTCTAACACATGAAAAACAAAAAGGATAGAATTTCTTCTATCCATGAAATGCAAATTGATTTTTCCCCTTTTCTTTCGCCTCATACAATGCTTCATCCGCCTGTTGATAACGCTCTGAAAAGCTCGTATCAGTAAGATTTGAAGATATCCCAATACTCAATGTAGCTGGAATATGGTTTTCTTCTTGCTCCTGTAAGGCTTGAAACTTAGATTGGAACTTTTGAAGTTGATGATGCAAACTCTCATGATCCAACATCACAAACATACCAAACTCATCGCCTCCAATACGGCCCAAGACACTATCACCAAAATACTCATGCATACAATGCGCTAACGTTTGGATAACAAAATCTCCATATTGATGGCCATACACATCGTTGACCTGCTTGAAGTCATCAATATCAATTACCACCAGATATCCTTTGACATCACTTGCTTCCTTAACATAAGACTCAAAACTCTTCTTATTCAACAACATCGTATACTGATCACGATGTGTGAGTTCAATCAAATGCAATTTTTCCTGCATTTGATGATCAACATCACGTAACACACAAATTGTTTTAATCAACTTCATTGCATGATCAAACATCGGATAACTTTGCAATTCAACATAATGCCCACCCAATAAAGGTGTAGCTATTTGCATTACAAAACTGTCTTTTTCACGTGCTCTAGGGAGCGATTTTAACCAAGCTTCATAAATCGGAAGATCTTCATACACGATACTTTTTAATAAAGCAACTTCATCAACAAGACCAAAGGCATTGTTTTTGGCATTGGGAAATGCGAAGCTGTTGCTACGATGATCCCACTCAAAAATTAAATCCCCTACATGTTCTAAGATGATACGATAACGCTCTTCACTTATACTTAGTTCATCTTTGCGCTCAATGCTCTCGGTAACATCACTTACCATGCCATAAGCATAGAGATGTCCTTCTTCTTCTACGATACGGAAAAAGTCATGAACCCAAACGATACACCCATCTTTGCAACGGATACGATACTCGCTCTTACATACATCTCCATTCGTCATAAAGTCTGCTTTGACACCAAAGACAATGCGATTGGCATCTTCTTCACTCATCAAGCCCAACATCGAATCATCGAAAATCGTATGAATTTCTTCTCTACTGTAGCCTGTAAGCTGTAATAAGCTCTCACTCATATATTCAATGCGGAAGCGTGCACTTTCATCATGTTTTGACAACAATGAAACATAGAGACCACCTGGTAAATTATTATGCACCATATCAAGTGTCATTTGTTTGATTTCTAATTGTTTGTTTGTTGTTAGTAATTGATCGAGTAACGTATTAACTGTAGATACAATCACACCAAATTCATTCCCTTGATCATAGCTATACCGTTCATCTAAATCCCCATTTCGAATCGATTTAATCGATTCAACAAAGTGTTCAAATGGTAGGCTCACCCGTTTATAAATATAGATGTACAACAAGACTAAAAAAGTTGTAATTCCTAAAATAAACAACAAAAACGGAGCTAGCGCTTCCATAACGGGCGCAAGGAACTCCATATAGTCCGTACCGTAGACCAAGATATATCCATAGGTATTATTGTATACATAATATCCCATACGTTCTCGATTACCATTGCGATAGCGCAATTCGCCACTCGGATCTTGTTTGAAATCAATACTTGCTAACACCTGGCTAAAATTACTAGAAGGAACAGACTCATACAGGTTACTTTTCAGTACTTTGGAATTACTTGCATATACCACACCATCTTCATCCGCTATCACCAAACTTCCACTCGTAAACACATGCGCATCTTTCATAAACTTCAATAGCTCTGCATTGGTAAGTTCCATTAATATATAACCCTGTAAACTGCCATCCAGATAAATAGGGTAGGCGATATCAACCACACGTAACAATCGTTGAGAACCAAGACTGCGAATGTGATTTCCTTGTAATAAGCGAGAAAAATCAGTTAAATAAAACGTTGAGTCCAAGCGTTTGGAATATAGACGCTCATTTTTCATATTAAAGATTCCAAAATTATAAATACAATCGTTATTCATTACCGTATTATCAAGATACAATTGCAACCGTGTGTTTGTTTCTACATCTTGAGGATTTTTTAAAATATCAAAAACAGGAGCAGCTTGCGCTAAACGATCCAACATCGATAATTGTTCATCAAAATATTCATTTAAGTTATTTACGACAATATCGACAACACGACCAATATTTTCTTCTTGTTGTTGTGCTGATTTCGTCGAAAAAACACCAACCCATAAAAAGCTTGTAACAAGTACAAGCGCAATGGAATTGATTACAATGATCAGTTTTAAGGTTTTCTTTATCGACATATTACTCCCCCAAGATGCTTAGGATAAAATCATCAAATTCTATTATAGAAAAAAATCGATTGATAATCAAACCTTTTTTCACATTTTTGCACGTAACATGTGATAAAGATAGAAAAAACCAGATGATATTCACCTGGTCTCGTCTTGTGTTTTGGGAAGGGAAAAGCGACAACCACAATAGGTTTGTCGATACATTCCTACTTCTTTGGCAATGGCACTGCTTTTGGCATGCCCTGCACCTTTTTTTAAATCGCAAACAAAGTATTTGGTATGGGGAAAGAGTGGTTGTAAGCTTCGCCCAATTTCATTCATCGTTGCCGATTTTTTTTGTCTTGAAATACTCATTACCGTTGTCGTGTAATCAAAACGGTGTGCGTCAGCATACGCAAATGCCTGTTTGATCCGGGTTGCGTAACAAAGACGACAGCGTGCTCCACCTTCACGCTCCTCTTGAAGGGGCGCAAGTATTGCTTCGTAGGTATCGTAGTCATATGGAACAACAATGACTTCCATCGTTGTTCCATACTGTTCATTGAACCCTTTGACATAAGCTAGTAGTTCTTGCAACCTGGTTTCATACTCAAGACTTGGATAAATATTATTGTTGTTGAAGAAGAGTGTGATGTTGAAGTATTCTGATAAATACAACAATGGCCAAGCATTGCAAGGCCCACAACACGAATGCAACAACAAACTAGGTTTTGTATTTTGTTGCTTGATTTTTGCTAGTGTATCGAGTTCTTCTTGGTGATCGTTTTGAAATTTCATCTTAAAAGAAGAAACTACTATCTCCAAAGGAGAAGAAACGATAGCGCTCACTAATTGCATGTGCATAAGCACGCATCGTTAAGTCTTTTCCTGCAAACGCAGATACTAGCATAATCAAGGTCGATTTTGGTAGATGGAAATTGGTAATAAGTCCATCAATTCCTAAAAACTTGTAACCTGGATAAATAAAGATATTGGTTGCTGCAGCTTCCGCTTGAAAGCTTCCATGTTTTTGTTGGTTGGCTTCTAGTACGCGTGCTGATGTCGTTCCCACCGCAATGATCCGACGCCCAGCCGCTTTCGCTGCATTGAGCTTTTCAGCTACATCCGCTTCTAGAATATAGTATTCACTGTGCATATCGTGGTCTAAAATATCATCCACTCCAATGGGACGGAAGGTACCCAAACCAATATGCAAGGTTACATCCAATACACTAACACCCATAGCTTCTAATGTTTCAAACAACGCATCCGTAAAATGTAAGCCAGCAGTTGGTGCAGCTGCACTTCCTTTGACTTTCGCATATACGGTTTGGTAGCGTTCTTTATCTTCTAGGGTTTCATGAATATAAGGAGGAAGTGGTACATTTCCCAAATGATCAAGGACTTCAAAGAAAATCCCTTCATAGATCATCGTAAAGATGCGAATACCAGCTTCACCAATCCCAATACAACGGGCTTTGAGTTCACCGTCTCCAAAACTTACAACGGTATCAAGTTTCACAACTCTAGCATTACCGACCAAACATTCCCAGTTATCACCATCTTGTTTCAATAACAATAACTCAACATGGGCTCCCGTTTCTTCTTTGGTTCCAAACAAACGAGCTGGAATCACGCGGGTATTGTTACGTACTAACACATCTCCTGGTTGTAAATAGTCGACGATATCATAAAAATGGCGATCGCTGATCGTACCCGCTTTGGTATCAATGACCATAAGTTTACTCTCATTGCGTTGTTGTAATGGTGTTTGCGCAATGAGTTCAGCCGGTAACTCAAAATCAAAATCTTTAACTTTCATATTAAAAACCTCTTGAGTCCACAGAATTTAAATTGTGTTTTTTAAAGAACTCTTCTTTGAAATCCAAGAATCGGTCCGCTTTGATTGCTTCACGAATATCTTCACTCAACTTAATTAAGAAACGTAAGTTGTGAATCGAGCAAAGTCTTGCACCCAATCCTTCGTTACATTTATGTAAATGATTTAAATACGCACGCGTATAGTTTTTACAAGTATAACAATCACACTCAGCATCCAGTGGTGTAAAGTCATCTTTGAACTCTGCACGTTTGATATTAATACGTCCAGTAGACGTCATTAGCGTACCATGACGTGCAATACGTGTTGGTAATACACAGTCAAACATATCCACTCCACGTAATACTCCTTCTAAAATGGCATCGGTACTACCAACACCCATGAGGTAACGTGGTTTGTTTTCAGGCAAATATTTGATGGAATAATCAATCATACGGTACATAACTTCCTTGCTCTCACCAACCGAAGTTCCTCCAATGGAGTAACCAGGAAAGTCCATCGCAACGGTAGCCTCTGCACTCATTTTACGCAAGTCTTCAAAATCTCCACCTTGCACAATTCCAAACAAGGCTTGATCACTTTCACGTGTATGTGCAGCTTTTCCTCGTTCTGCCCAACGCAGGGTTCTTTCAACACTTTTACGCATGTATTCATACGTCGCTGGGAATGGTGGACACTCATCAAAACTCATAATGATGTCAGCACCTAGTTTATTTTGTACTTGAATGGATTTTTCCGGTGATAGGAACAAACGATCTCCATTCAAATGGTTTTTAAAGTGAACACCTTCTTCTTCAATCTTACGATTGTCACTCAAAGAAAATACTTGAAACCCACCGCTATCGGTGAGCATCGGTCCGTCGTAATTCATAAATTTGTGAAGTCCACCTGCTCTAGCAACAATATCCTCCCCAGGTCTTAACCACAAATGGTATGTATTGGACAAAACGACTCCGGAGTTGATGGCTTTCAACTCTTCTGGTGAAACGTATTTCACCGTTGCAAGGGTTCCCACTGGCATGAACATAGGAGTTTCTACGCTACCATGTGGTGTATGTAACACGCCATAACGTGCCCCACTTTGCTTGCAAATATGTTTAATTTCTAATCGAATCGCATCTTTTTTCATAACTGCATCATTATAGCATACAAAACCACCCTTGCAAAGTAGACAACATACAAGTCTTTTTTTCGTAAATTCCATAAAAAAACAGCCCGAAGGCTGTAGTTACTTTGTTATATAACGATTCATAAAGGCTGTTTTTTCCAATTGCATGACAAGGGGAATCCCAAGTACACAAACAGCAACCAATTGTCCAAGACCTACTTCTAGGGCAAAAATCCCAAATAGAGTCCAGTCCATGCCATTTCCAATAACAATCGCCAATTCCAATCCAATAAAGATCGCATTGATTAAAATCGGTGGGATGGCAGCAGCCCAAGGTATGTTTTTGTAACGAATGTGACGTAAACGATAGCTTAAGACAGCAGCTAAGAAGGTTGCGAACGTTCCGACGAAAATATCAATCGGTCCAGCAATGTTAACTCCCATAAAGTTTCCGACCAAGTTGGTTAAGAAACATCCTAGGGTAAGACCCATAATGGCCTCAGGGAAAAAGATCGCCAATAATGTTAAAGCTTCCGCGATGCGAATTTGAACATTACCGAACGAGAGTGGTGCTAATGCAATCGAAACGGCTGCATACAAAGCCCCAATCATGGCACCAAAAGCAATACGGCGCACTAAATTACGGTTTTTCATAGTAAAAAATTTCCTTTCGTAGTTGGTTTATAGTCAGGATGTTGCGACTGACTGCTCATTTAGAGCTAACCTATTATATCACCCTCTACAAAAGAGTACAAATATTATTTTTTTGCTAAGATTTGTTCGCGTAACGCTTGGTAAGCGCCACCCATATCATAATCAATTTGACTTTCACGATAATCAAACCCAAACGCTCCACTGCTAACGGTTAGAATTGGTGGCATTTGAATACGTTTGAACACACTGATTTTAATTTGGCGTAACACCCATTCCAAATCGCTAATAAAGGCACTAGGATCATCAAGTCCATAGTAACGAATCCAGCGACCAAGACTTGTTTCATAAATACTATCATCCAAATAGCTCTCCATTAAGCTTACGAGTTGAAAGTTTGGATAGTCAAGAAAGCGTTCAATGAGCGCATCATGGTAAAACCACTTCATTGGATCACTTTGGTTGTCTTTTAGTTCCGCACTCGGTGGCATTTCCCAAGTGACTTCATCTTCACTTACCACCGGTAGTAACCGTGTTGGTATGACTTCTTTGCCATAGATGGCATTGATTTGATGTGACAAATCAAAGAGTTGTACTTTGGTAAGGTCAGCTAATACCGATAATGCCCCAATACTATCACCATACAAGGTACAATAGCCAAGCGCAACTTCAATTTTATTCCCGTTATTAACAACAACACCACCTTCAATCGCAGCAAAACTCGACAATAGATGCCCACGTGTTCTTGCTTGCACATTTTCCATCACGAATGGTGTTATTTTTTCAGCTTCATAACCATAGGTTTCATGTAAGGTTTGATAAGCTGAAGCAACAAGTGGTTCAATAAACCCATTTCGTAGTGAAATATTTAACGCATTTGCTAAGATGGTTGCATTGTCTTTGGTTTTCATCGAGTTATAACTTGTTGCCATATTGTAGCCACGAAGTCGCTCTGGCCCTAGTGCCATTACAAGTAGGGCTGCCGATACACTAGAATCCAGTCCTCCGCTTAACCCAATGTTCCAAGTAACCTTACCACCAAACATTTGTTCATCAAATTGTTTAATTCCATACACCAAAGCACGCAAGAGTTTATCTTCCACTAAATGCGGTGGTGCAAACCCATCCACGATTTTAAGTTCTGGTTGAAAGTGATCGTTACATCCACTGATCAAAGTTCCATCTTGATCATAGTAACCGGAGTTTCCATCAAACGTTAACACGTTTTTTCCATTGTTTTGAACCCCAACATTATTTACATAAATAAAATGTGCTTGGTTGGTATGAGCAAAATGTTTTTTAATTTGTTGGCTACGTACACTTTCTTTCCCAATCGTATAAGGAGAACAACTTAAGTTAATGATATAGTCACAATCACTTTGGTAGTGACGGGTTAAATTGAGCGCATAATCATCACTAAATAAATCTTCACATACCTCAAGTCCAATGCGTTTGCCTTTAAACTCAAATGCACGACCCATATCTGCTAACAAATCAGCATCATGCAATGCCAATTCGCTAATGCTCATAAAATATCGAGAGTCATCAAAAAAGCGATAGTCCGGATATAAGTGTTTGACATAGACCCCAGCAAAGCGGTCGCTATCACTTCTTGTTACCCAAGCATTATCATACGCAAAGAACGCACAATTCGTACGTAGTGGACGACCATCACGCCCTCGCTCTACACAAGCAATGGCATCTAGGTTGATATTACCCCAAATAATTCCAATACCATCACTCAACGCTTTGATTTTATCGTTATAGCTTACTACTTCTTGAAGAAAGGCTTCATTGTAGTACAAATCAGATAATAAATATCCAGAAATACAAAGCTCTGAAAACACGATTAGATCGACTTTCTGTGCTTTTGCTTGTGCAATGAAATCCGCCATCATTGCGAAGTTTTTTGCTGGTTTCCCAGGTACAACTTCAATTTGTCCCAACGCTATTTTCAACATATCTACTCACCTCTTGCCCATATTTTACAATATTTAAAGGTTTAAGCAAATATATATTTATTTATCTTTGCTTTTCCTATATAATAAGTAAGCTAAAAACATCCATAAAAGAGAGGTATTTGCATGAAACAACATAATCCAGAACAACAACGAACGCGTAGTTTGTTGAATTTTATTTTCCCAAGTTTACTCGGTATTGCCCTATTTATGTTCCCTATCGTAATCAACGAACCATGGAACATTCTAGGTGTTACCATCGAACCGGGTATCACAATCCTAGTAGCAATTGCTGCCAACGTAATGCGTCAAAGTTTGATCACCATCATTCCTACCCTCATTTTAGGATTGATTGTCCTATCAGCACTTGGTGCTCTTATTGTTAGTGTAGCAAAACCAAAACGTCTCTTAGAACATCACATGGTAAGAAAACTTTTTCTAGTCTCACCACTATGGCTTGTCATTCGACTCCTAGCTGCACTCTTTGCCATTATGGTTTACACCCAACAAGGATTCGAATTTATTTACAGTATGGATACGGGTGGACTGGTCTTCTATGACTTGTTGGAAATCTTATTTACGATTTTCTTCTTTGCTGGACTCTTCCTTCCTTTACTTTTAAACTTTGGTTTGTTAGAACTTGTAGGAGCACTCCTTATTCGTGTAATGCGCCCTGTCTTTAATTTACCAGGACGCTCAGCAATCGACTGTATTACTTCATGGCTTGGTGATGGTACCATTGGTGTTCTTTTAACAAGCAAGCAATATGAAACCGGGTTTTATACCAAACGCGAAGCCGCGGTCATTGGTACCACCTTCTCCCTTGTTAGTATTACCTTCTCCCTTGTTGTCATTCAAACAGTTAACTTAGAACATATGTTCTTACCATTCTATTTCACCGTAAGTTTTGCTAGTTTGATTGCAGCTCTCATTGTTCCTAAATTGTATCCATTACGTAGTAAAAGCGATCGTTGTATTGACGGTAGCAAACCGAAAAATGAAGAT
>JBOFMT010000002.1:0-1878 GCA_051658525.1 Erysipelotrichaceae bacterium
TTGCTAGGCGTCTTAATCTTCATGAACCCACTAGAGTCACAAGTGCTAAATTGTGCTTTGATTTATGGTATCACGATCCTTGTATCCATTGTTTTATATGTTGTATTCTATCGCAATATTACCAAGTATATCGAACAAATTTCAGTCTAATCTAACAAAAACAGCTCACCATTGAGCTGTTTTATTTTTGTTCTAACATGGTAATTGCGTGCTCGATATCAGATACAAAATAAATATGTCGACCACGGTTACTTTCTCGAATAAAATCATTTAGCGCCTTGCTGTTAAACTGTGATACATCACAAATAATCGCAAGTTGAAAACCATAACTCACTACCTTTTGTAAGATACTCCCTGCTAGCTGATTAGAAAGTTGAAAAAACGTTGCTGGCAAACATGCTTGATCAAGGACAACCTGCATACTGTTCGTAACATATTGTACTTCCATCAATAGTTCTAACATGGATTGCTCATCCACCACTTTAACATCGCCAGCTCGTAACCACACCATATCTTGATGTTCTCCAATTCGTTGATAGTTCATCGTTTCTCCTCCATGAATGATGTATAAATTACTAGAAATACGTCCATTTGTCAAGATATTGGAGCAATATCTTCTACTTGTAATTCAAACGCTTCTTCTGTATCCATCACTTTTTTAGGCCATAAACGCTTGACAGCAAAATAGAGTAAGATGCAAGAAATTGGAAGCAATATAAGTCCTAATTGCAAATCAGCAGTAACACTTGCTTGTGTCAGCACTAAGCTTTGACTTAGTTCTTCACTCGTCACAAACAAGCCTGAGAGCACTGCTATGGCATTGTTGATGATGTGCAGGAATATCGGTACCCACAGGGTTTGATACTTGATGCAAAGCAAGCAACTAACAATACCGAATACAATACCACCAATTGCACTAATACCATGTAACAAACCAAAGAAGATCGAAGTAGCTAGAATCGTATACCATAACCCATGACGAAGTTTGACACGGTCGAATAAAAAACCACGAAATACAATTTCTTCAATCACAGGAATGAGCAATGCCATCGCGATAAAATTCCAAATGACAACAGTCCAATCATTGCTCATTTGTCCTACAAATTCATACAACGTAGTTACAAAACTAGGACTGATAGCAAATATGATAGCCGTTACGATACTTGTGGTTGCGATTGAGAATAACAACTGTCCCATTCCCACAACTCCTAAATCCATCCACATCGCTTTTGACTTATAAATTTGAAACTCTGCTTTTATCCGATCCCAAGGCATCTTGGCTTTACGTAAAACAAACAAAAGTAAACAAAGCTGTGTAACAGCAAGTAAGAATGGGGCTAAACGTTCATACAATGCTTCATCAACACTCAATACGATCGCAGTCAGTACAACATCAATTACAAACGGTGCAAGGAAAAATAAGGTAAGCGTATAACGTTTTTTAATATGACTAAAATTCATAAGAAAATCCCCCTTTTTCACATTTTATCACAACTCCATACTTCTCGTACGTTTTACGTTTGGATAAAAAAAACCGCCTAAGCGGTTAGATGTCATATTCGTATGCTTCTTCGATGAGTTCACCATCTTGGAACGTTTGTTTTACTTGGGTTACTACTTCACCATCATCGATGGTGTAAACGTATTCTACCGTTCCACGATATTGCATTTCACTTAAAGCTTCCACAAATGCATATGTTGTATCCGTTGTTGCTTGAAAGGATAACATTCTTCCTTCCTCACTAAAGCTTACGTTGTTAACATGTAAAATTTGATACAATGCATCTCTTAGTTGTGGAAATTTCACGTGAATTTCTAATTGATTGTTTGTTTGATATGCCATTAGACTACTTTAACTCCTCCTACAGGACGTACCTG
>JBOFMT010000003.1:0-10988 GCA_051658525.1 Erysipelotrichaceae bacterium
CTTCTACCGCATCTTTTTTCGCTGCCATGCGAGCTGGAATATGCCCACCTAACATCGTAAGAAGTGTCGATACCGTAACAAGAGTCAATGCATGAACTGGTTGTAAGGTTGCTACGTTTTGTAGTTCTGTCATACTGTAAATCACACTATTAATTGGAATTGTTAAGGCATAGGCAATCGTAATCCCCAATACCCCTGAGAAAATTCCTAACAAGAAAGTTTCCGCATCAAATACACGTGAAATATCTTTTTTACGTGCTCCCAATGCTTTTAGAATCCCAATTTCTTTGGTACGTTCCAATACCGAAATATAGGTAATAATACCAATCATAATCAAACTAACAATCAAAGAAATTGCTGCAAAAGCTACAAGTACGATCGTAATACCATCCATAATACCACCAGTCATACTAGAAATCGTATCTGCTAAGTCTGTATAGATTACTTTTTCTTCTCTTGGAAGTGATTCATTGTATGCATCTAAGTAAGCTAATAATTCTCCTTTTTCTTCAAAGTTATTTGGATATATCATAACCATCATCGGAGATGCATCTCCACCCAAATATTGTAAGATTCCATCTTTTTGTTCTGTTGTTAATGTGTCAAGTGTCATCACATTCGTATTGCTACCACGTTGTGCTTCTACAATCTTTGATGTATCTGCACGTTCGATTACTAGTTGACTTAGAGCATCACTATACGCAATACCTGGAGCCAAGATTCCCATCGATACTTCGGCTTTTTCACGTACGACCCCACTAACGCGAAGGGTTACATTATTTTCAGCTTCGTATACTTCACTCGTATTTGGATTTGGAGCAAAGGTTCCAAAAGGTGTTTCCATATAATAATCATCATTGCCTACAAGTTGAAATTCCATTCCAATAAGATCTGTGAATGCAATTTCATCGATTGCATCCGTATCAAACCCTAGCGCTGCTGCGGTTGTAACTTCAATACGGTTCATGCTATCGACTACAATAACCAAATCCGTTGCAGCAGATGGATAAGCGCCTTCCATTAAATCATAGTTTTGTTCTACATAACTTGGTTGTGTCGTATCTAAAACCGTTGGGTAACTAGATAACAACATACTGCTTGAACTTGTCATTGGCATACTACCTGCCGTAACGGTCATCATCCCATTACTTCCAAAGGAAATTGGAACAATACTATCGCCAACTTTGCGCAATACATTCATATTCACCAATCGTGAATATCCAATGCTACTGGCAACACTTGGATCCAATTGTTCAATATAATTAATAAAGTCTTCACTGATTTGGTTGTAGTGTACAAAGCTAGTATCCGCTGGATCATATAACGTAACGCGGTCCGTATCCGCATATTCTTTATCGGCTAAATTACCAAACTGTTCTTGCATATCCGAAAGGGTCGTTTCATCCACCAACATCGTTTGTTGCGTGATGGTAATCGGAAATTCAGATAATGCCTCTCTTTGAAAGCTATCAATTTGGGTTTGGAATCCTGTCGATAAACTCAAAATAACAGCAATTCCAATGATACCAATACTGCTTGCAAATGCCGTTAAGAACGTTCTTCCCTTTTTGGTTTGAATGTTTCTAAAACTCAAGCCAAGAGCAGTTTGGAATCCCATACTTGTTTTCTTTAAAGAGAAACGGTCTGGTCTTGGTGTCGCTAAATACGGATTGGAATCACTTATGATCAGTCCATCTTGAAAACGAACAATACGATTACTATAGCGTTCTGCGATTTCCGGGTTATGGGTTACCATAATAACGAGTTTATCCGCAGCAACCTCTTTGATTAGATCCATAATCGTTTCACCCGTATGGGTATCAAGTGCTCCTGTTGGTTCATCACATAATAAAATTTCAGGATCATTTGCTAGTGCACGTGCAATCGCAACTCGTTGCATTTGTCCACCGGATAACTGATTTGGTTTTTTATGTAAGTGGTCTTGCAACCCAACACGCTCTAGTACTTCTAGAGCTCGTTGTCGTTTTTCTTTTTTACTAACTCCACTTAGGGTCATCCCCATTTCGACATTGGCAACAATACTTAAATGTGTAATTAAATTGTAACTTTGGAATACAAACCCGATTGAATTGTTACGATAAGCATCCCAATCTTTATCTGTGAAATCCTTGGTTGTTTTTCCTTTTATGACCAATTCTCCTGCATCATAACGATCCAAGCCACCAATTATATTCAAACAGGTCGTCTTACCAGATCCACTTGACCCTAAAATTGATACAAATTCTTGATCACGAAATGCAACACTGATGCCATCCAACGCTTTGGTTTCCACATCGTGTACATGATAGGTTTTCTTTATCTTTTTTAACTCTAACATTTCCATACCTCACTTTTTCTACTTCATGTTGTTTAGTCTACTTCATCTATATGAATTGAATATGAATAATTGAAATGTTTTTTTAATTCGCAAGCAACAAACAAAATATGCTATGATAAAAAGCAGTGAGGTACGCATATGTT
Organism: Erysipelotrichaceae bacterium; assembly: GCA_051658525.1. Taxonomy (GTDB): domain Bacteria; phylum Bacillota_I; class Bacilli_A; order Erysipelotrichales; family Erysipelotrichaceae; genus JBOFMT01. The sequence continues at coordinate 2,482 of JBOFMT010000003.1, forward strand.
TCAAATATTAATTGCAGAAGACGATCATCATATTAGAACCTTGATGATCGAAGTTTTACAACAAGCAGGCTATGAACCACTAGCTGCACGCGATGGCGAACAAGCAATGGCACTGCTTGACTCACATCATATCGATTTGTTAATTTGTGATTTGATGATGCCACAAATGGATGGTTTTACATTAGTAGAACAGATTCGTTCCATCAATCAAACACTACCAATTTTAGTGGTATCAGCAAAAGATCAATTCCAGGATAAACAACGCTTATTTTCATTGGGGGCTGATGATTATATGGTCAAACCCATTGAAGTTCAAGAGATGTTATTGCGCGTTGTAGCCTTGTTGCGACGAGCGAAAATCAATAGCGAACATAAAATAAATGTCGGTGATTTTATCTTAAATTATGATACGTTAACCATTCAAAACAAAGAAGAAATTCTTACGTTACCAAAGAAGGAGTTCTATTTGTTATATAAACTATTATCATATCCCAATATCATCTTTACAAGAAACCAACTCATGGATGAACTTTGGGGTATGGACAGCGATGCGGATTATCGCACCGTTGATGTTCATATCAAACGCTTACGTGAACGCTTTAAAGACCATCATGATTTTCAGATTATTACCATTCGTGGCTTGGGATATAAAGCGGTGAAACAATGAAAAAGTCAAAAATCGTTATGCATTCTCTACAATTAAAGTTTATCGCTTTCTTCTTTTTCGTTGTTGCCTCATCCAGTATTTTAGCCTTCATTGTAACCCTATGGCTCCTACCTATCGATCTTACTGTGTTACAAAACATCAATGAAATTTTACTCTCTCAAACCAAGGGTACCTTCCACCTGTACAATGCCTTAAGTATGTTGTTTGCCGTACTCATTGCTACGGTTTTTGTCACCATTGTAGCTAGAAGAATTTTACGTCCAATTCGCACGCTCAACGCTGCCACAAAAAAAGTTTCACAAGGAGACTTTTCTGTGGTTATCCCATGCGATGAACGCTTTGAAGACGAATTGACACTACTGACCCACAACTTCAATCAGATGGCACAAGAGTTAAATAAAACAAATGGATTACATCAAGATTTTATCCAGAATGTTTCCCATGAATTTAAGACTCCAATCGCAAGTATCCATGGTTTTGCTAATCTCTTACAACAAACACCACTAACTCCACAACAACAAGAATATGCAGATATCATTCAAAAAGAAGCAAAACGACTTTCTCAATTAGCAAGTAATGTTTTACTCTTATCCAAACTAGAAAACCAAGTGATTGTACCGGATTGTACGTGGTTTTCCTTGGATGAACAATTACGGCATGTCCTCGTGCTACTACAACAACAATGGGAAGCAAAATCACTTGAAATCGACCTTCAAATAGATGAAATCAAGATCTTTGCTAACCAAGAATTGTTGTTTCAAGTTTGGTTAAATCTACTAGACAATGCCATTAAATATTCCAATCCAAATAGCACCATTCGCATTGTCTCTTTTGTTCGCAAAAACAATGCCGTCGTTGCGATTCAAGATTTTGGTATTGGGATGAGTGAGGAAACCCAGGCTCACATGTTTGAACAGTTCTACCAAGCAGACCCTTCCAGAAGTCACGCAGGAAATGGACTCGGCCTACCCTTAGTAAGAAGAATTATCGAATTATCAAAAGGAGCTTTTGAGGTTAATAGCATCTTAGGTGTCGGTACCACCATTACACTCAGTTTACCAATTCAACCGCAATAATCCATCTTGTTTTAGGTTGTTCAAATGGTGTTGTATTTATTGAATCATAGAAGCAAACCGCTGTACAAATGCTAACATGGTTCTATACTAGAGACAAATGCTAATAAGCAGGCTCGAGGTGAATATTATGATGTACTGGAATACTTACACGCCTCATATGATGGGTGGCTGGATGGTGTTTGGTTGGTTGTTGTTTGTCGCTTTGATTATTCTACTCGTTGTGGCAATTGTTCTATTATTACAACACAAACAGACTCCAAATCGGATTTCTTCAACTTCATTGGATGCTTTAAAATTACGGTATGCCAAAGGTGAAATTGACGAAGAAGAATACCTTAGAAAAAAACACATCTTAGAGGATGGAATGTAAAAAATCTACCAAGCGGTAGATTTTTTTATTCCATTGCTAATAAGGATACCTTATGTACCCCATCGATTGCTCTTAGTTGTTCTAGGATTGAATCAATATTGGCTAATGATACATCCATAACCACATGGACACTTGCAATGTTATTAATCGGCAAACTTTGATTGATGGTTAAGATATTCGCATCAAATTGTGACAGCGTTGCTAACACGCTTGATAACATCCCTTTTTCATCTCGTAAGACAACCGAGATATTTGCTTTACGTTGTGTTTTTTGTTCTTGAAAGCGATGTACCACATCTTTATATTTATAGTAGCTACTACGAGAAATCCCTACTTGTTCACAAGCTTCACTCACCTGTGATACCACACCTTCTTGCAATAGTTCCTTTGCTTCTAATACTTTTTCCACTGCCTCAGGAAGCATATCCTGTGGCACAATAAAATACTTACTGTACATCAATTTCAACTCCTTTATCTGCAATAGCAATCGGTTCAAACGCCCAATCGGGAAACTGTGTTGGATCCATTGCTGTTTCTTTTCCATCTCCAATACACATCATCGTTGGACCTGCACCACTCAAATATACTCCATAATAGCCATGTTGCAAAGCAGCTGCTTTGAGCGCTTGAAATCCAGGTATTAGAGGAACCCGATACGGTTCATGTAAACGATCATCGAGGGCCAAGGCAATCCAATCGTTTTGATTATGTTGTATTCCTGATAATAATAAAGGGATGCGACTTAGATTATGAACCATTGTTGGATAGTCACATGTTTTTGGTAGTAGTGCTCTTGCTTGTTCTGTTTTTGATTGTATCTTTGGAATACACAGCGTAAATACTAGTGCTGGATGATAAGGTAAAGCTTGCACCAAAACACCGTCTTTGTGAGACACCGCATTGGTAAACCCACCAAATATAGCTGCTGCTAGATTATCTGGATGCGCTTCGATCTCAAGACACAGAGTTAATAATTCAGTCAAATCAACATTTTGATTTCTTTGCCATAAGGCAATTGCTACTCCTGCAACAACACAAGTTGCACTTGAGCCTAACCCTCTAGCCATTGGTATTTCACTCGCAACGTCCAGCCGAGCAAGCGCAAAGTCTAGTCCCAATTGTTTTCTTGCATGGTCATAACTTGTCACACATAAATGTTCCATCGCGCTTCCTTGCCAATCGTTACCTGTAACCGCTAATAAACTAGGCCCATAGCTAACATGAAAGGTATTATACTTTTCAAGTGCTAGTCCTAAACTATCAAATCCTACACCAAGGTTGGCACTTGTTGCTGGTACACGGATGGTTATCATAACAAGTTCTCCAATCGTTGTAAATAGCGTTCGCGATCCATCGTATCAAAAAAGCGTTGGGTTTTATTTTTTTGTTCCCACAACCTTGCTGGAATCTCTAGTTTCGTACGATTATGAATTTGTAGTAGTTGCTCCCAAACATCGTCTTTAGGTTCTATCTCTAGTGCAGTTAGTACTGTTTGACTAAATTTATATGGCGAAGCAGTCGCACAAATCATGCGCTGTGTTCCTGGAATTTTATCGTTGACTGCAAGTGCAACGGCAGTATGTGGATCAACGAGAACCTGATATTTTTGATAGGTATTGGCAATGGTAGCTAGTACCTCTTGCTCACTAGCACTTTGTGCATCAACGAGTGCTTGCAAGCGTTCTAAAAGTTGCTTGGATACCGTGAAGTGCCCTGTTTCTGCCAAGGCGCGCATATATCCTGAGATTTCTTTTACATTACGTCCACTCACTTCATAAAGGAATCGCTCGATATTACTTGAGATCAAGATATCCATACTTGGAGCATTGCTGACTACAAAGGGTCTTCTAATATCGTAAGTTCCTGTAGCAAAGAAATCACTCAACACACGATTACAATTGCTTGCACAAATAAATTTACGAATCGGCAACCCCATAGTTTTGGCATAATACCCTGCCATCAGATTTCCAAAGTTTCCACTTGGGACAACTACTTCAATTTCATCATGAAGCACGATATGTCCTTGCGCTACCATTTGCAAATAGCCATGTACGTAATACACAATTTGCGGTAATAACCTTCCAATATTAATTGAGTTTGCACTACTAAGTGGTAACTGTGGCAACGTATGAAGCGCTTCTTTTACAATTGCTTGGCAATCGTCAAACGTTCCTTCTACTCCATACACTTGCACATTATTTCCACTTTGAGACAACATCATCACTTCCTGCATTTGCGATACATTGCCTTTGGGATACAACACATCCAAACTAATATTGTTAACATCAGCAAACCCCTCAAGCGCTGCTTTTCCGGTATCTCCACTCGTTGCACAAATCACATGCAGTGGTTGTGACTCTAAATAAACACTGCATAGGCGTGGTAAGAGTTGCAAAGCCACATCTTTGAATGCTAAGGTTGGACCGTGAAATAACTCTAGTATTGCCGCATCACCACACGTTGTAAGTGGTACACAGTCCGGATGGTCAAAGCTCGCATAAGCTTGAGCGATCAAGGTCGCAAGTTGATTGGGTTCTAGTTCATCAAAAAAATAACCCATAAGTTTGCAACATAGTTCTTGATACGTTAAGCCAACCAAGCTGTCTAGCTCAAAGCTTGGAATCGATTTTGGTACATATAAACCGGAATCTTTAGCCAATCCATGGCGTAAAGCTTCTTTCATTGTTACTTCTAGTTCGCTTCTTGTTGATTGTACGATCATCTGCATACCTCTCTTGCATTGTTCTTGTAACAATGATACAATGTTTTAAATTTAAAGACAAGTGTTTTCATATTAAAGACACAGATGGGAGACTCTTTATGAACATTGCCCTTTGCGGTTATGGTGTTGTCGGTCGCGGTGTCGCGACACTAATGAACAATCACCCAGACCTTCATGTAACCCACATCTTAACAAGAACAAACAACGAAGCTCCTTTTACTACGAGCTTCACAACGATACTTGAATCCAAACCAGATGTCATCATTGAGTGTATGGGAGGTGAACAACCAGCTACCAGCTATCTTCGTCTAGCACTAGCATCCGGTATCGCTTGTATTACCTCCAACAAAGAAGTTGTCAGTAAACATCTAGACAGCTTTTTGGATTTAGCCAAACAACACCAAACGAGTTTTCGCTTTGAAGCCAGTTGTGGAGGCGGTGTATTATGGCTTGATAATCTCGCTCGTATTGCAAACTACGATGAGATCGTATCACTGCATGGAATCTTAAATGGGACGAGTAATTTCATCTTGTCCAGTATGCAAAAAGGTGCATCTTTCGATAGTGCTCTTGCCAGTGCACAAGCACAAGGATTTGCGGAAGCCGATCCTAGCGCTGACTTAGATGGATTGGATTTGATGCGCAAAAACCATATTTCGAGTAGCATCGCCTATCGTTGTTTCCTCCCTCAAACATGCCCTTGTTTCTCCATGCGACACATAACAAAGGAAGATCTTACTTTCTTTGACTCGCTTAAACTACGAGTAAAATACATGGCACATAGTTATCGTCAAATGGATGGTATTCAAAACTTTGTTTGTTTAACACTTTGTGATCCAAGTGAGGTTTATGCAAATGTAGAAAACAATCAAAACTATGCATGGGCCCATACCCTTGGTGCACAACAACTTGGATTTTACGGATTAGGTGCTGGCTCTTTACCGACAGCAAGTGCAATTCTACACGATATCTTCCAATTGGATACACCTCAAAAAATCTCCTTGAACCAAGAGCTATTAGAACCTAGTAGTAGTTGGAGCGGTAACTTTTTACTTCGGAGTGAACAAGCGATAGACTTACCAAACATTAGCGAGCATTGGTATCTAGCAGAACATGTTAGTATAGCCCAAGTAGAGGCACTTGCAAGTGCTACTACTGTCGTTGTATTTGATGAGAAAGCGAAGGTAACAAGATGATCAAAGTAGCTAAATTTGGTGGATCTAGTCTTGCTAGTGGTGAACAAATGCAAAAGGTGATTTCGATTGTCAAAGCGGACCCTAGTATTCGTTATATTGTTGTTTCTGCTCCCGGCAGTTTACAACCGAGTGAAAGTAAAGTTACCGATTTATTATATGTACTGTACTCCCACATGAAATATGGGGTATCTTATGAGGCTTTATTGGATGAAATCAAAGTACGATTCACAAATATCATAGCTGAGTTAGAGCTCAACTTTGATTTACAATTCGTATTTGATGACTTTGCTAGTTCCTTACAACAAGGAGCATCACGGGATTTTATCGTTTCTCGTGGAGAGTATTGGTGTGGGAAAATTTTAGCACAAGCGCTACATATCCCCTTTGTTGATGCGCAAACACTATTGTGTTTTGCCCCGGATGGCAGTATTGATTATGCACAAACAAAACGTGAAATAGAAGCAGTATTACTGCCGCTTCCACGTGCTGTCATTCCTGGTTTTTATGGACGTTATGGCAATGGGATTAAAATATTTTCTCGTGGTGGTAGTGACATTACCGGTTCTATCCTTGCCCGACTCGTACAAGCTGATCTCTATGAAAACTGGACCGATGTCAGTGGAATCTACCGTGTAGATCCACGCATTGTTCCCAACCCTCAAAAAATCTCAACGATTCTTTTTTCAGAGTTACGAGAGTTGAGCTATATGGGAGCGAATGTGTTACATGAAGAAGCCCTCTTCCCACTTACAGATGTGAATATTCCGATTCAAATAAAGAATACAAATGCCCCTTTGGATCCGGGAACGCGGATCGTAAATCGACTCGTACATGATCCTGATACTTCTAGTATTACGGGTATTGCAGGAAAACAAGGATATACGAGTGTTAATATCTATAAACATCCAGAACATGAACGTAACGATATGTTGTTACGTGCTTTATCCCTATTCCAACAATATCAAGTCAATGTTGAACATATCCCAAGTTCGATCGATAGCTTCTCCTTTGTTTGTGAAACCAAAGCGTTACGCAAAGTTGAAGTTGCGCTGTTAGATGCACTACAAACCACATGCAGTCCAAGAAAAATCCGCATGATCGATCACATTTCATTGATTGCGATTGTCGGTCGCAATATGGCCAATCAACCTGGGATTAGTGGTCAAGTATTCGGATTGTTAGGACAGCATAAAATCAATATTAAAATGATCAATCAAGGAAGCGATGAACTTGATATCTTACTCGGTGTTAGTGATTGTGATTATAAAAAAACCATCGCCTTGTTGTATGAACATTTTTTAGAAATGGAGGAAGCACATGCGTAAACTTCATATTGGAATCTTAGGAGCAAGTGGCGCTGTAGGCCAAGAACTAGTCAACATTCTTTTGGAACGAGACATCCCGATGGCATCTTTGCGCCTTTTGGGATCTGCCCGTAGTGCAGGTCAAACACTCTGTATTGGTGATACCCTTTACACGATTATCGAAGCAACTCCACAGAGCTTCGTTGGTTTGGATGTGGTATTTGGCGCTGTCGAGGCGGATATTGCCCGGCTATTTGCTCCAGCTATTCAAAGCAGTGGAGCACTATTTATTGATAATTCGAGTGCGTTTCGTCAAGATCCTAACGTGCCTTTGGTCGTACCTGAAGTCAATGCACATGTGATACCTTTACACCAAGGAATCATCTCCAATCCAAACTGTTCCACCATCCTAGCAATGGTTGCCTTAGCACCATTGCATGCAGTAGCAAACTTAGATAACCTAATTGTCACAACCTTCCAGGCTGTGAGTGGTGCTGGAGTCCAGGGTCTTAGTGCCCTATACCAAGAAGAACAACACAAAACTACACCAAATAGCGTTTTTCCTTACCCAATTGCACGAAATGTAATTCCTTGGATTGGTGAAGGAGACTATGAGTTAACGAGCTCAGAGGAGCTAAAAATGGTGCAAGAATCGCAAAAAATATTAGCTGCACCACAATTACAAGTACATTGTACCTGTGTACGTGTTCCGGTTGAGCGCAGTCATGCCCTATCGCTACATTGTACCTTTGACAAGGAGTGTTCCGTGCAACTTGCGAAAGATGTACTGCTTCGTGCACCAGGAGTCTTGCTTACGCAGACAAGTCAAGAACCACCTTACCCAATGCCTTTGTATACGAGTAATCAAGATTTGGTCTTTGTAGGTCGTATTCGTCAAGCTTCAAACAACCCCAAACAATTGAGTTTATTTATTAGTGGTGATCAAGTCAGAAAAGGAGCTGCAACCAATGCAATTCAAATCTTAGAAGCTTGGATGCACCAACAGCAAAAAGAAGATCAAACTTGATCTTCCCAGACTGTCGATAAACAAATTATCGGCAGTTTTTATTTTATCTGGAAGTCAAAGTAGTATAAATGGTAAAATATAGGTATCAGAAATGAGGACCTTATGCTAACTAGAACGACGAATAAACAAAGTGAAGTGAGTCTTG
>JBOFMT010000004.1:0-1479 GCA_051658525.1 Erysipelotrichaceae bacterium
AAATGTAAAGCACTTTATATAATATAGTTTTTTTTATACTCTGATAGTACAACTTAGTTTTCATGATATAAGCAAGACGTTGCCAAAGTGATGAAGTTTGGAAAAAATGTTGCATTTCTATGCGTACATCTTGATTCAATTCCTTTTGATAATACAAATAGAAATAATATATTTGGCCTGCTCTACGGTTTGCCTCTTTCTTTATTACACGTTGGAATCGTTGCTTATACCAACCAAATTTACCACTAGAATACCCAGTCACATTTTCATTGTGTTGTCGATAGTACGTATGTGCATCGTTATCAAATACGACTGTTGCAAAATTTATAGCAAAAGTTGTTATCCAAAAATCATGAGCAAAAATTCTTGCCACATCATAATCTCCTTTTAACGCAACCAAAAGCGAATGGTTTAGGACTTGGGTGTGTCCAGGCATAAAGCATTCGATGAAACCATTATATGGTGTAATATCACGCACTTTTTTTTGCGTGGTTCCCAGTATTTGATGGTTATTATCTGTTAGATATGAACAAGACGCGTATAATGCTGGGGATTTTACCATATTAAGTTTAGAAAGGGCAATCTGTATTTTGTTTGGCAACCACGTATCATCTTGATCTGAAAACGCATAGTAGTCATAACCCGATGCTTCTTGTAATAACGTCATGAAACTTTTCGCATATCCCATGTTTTCACCTTGTTCAAAACTTACCCTTTGGTTTGCATTTGCATAGGCTTGTAAAATTGCAACTGTATCATCTTTTGAACCATCATCGCGTATGTGTAGATAGAGTTCAAAATCACCTTCTTGTTGCAAGATACTATCTATTTGTTCTCTCAAATATCGTTCTCCATTATAGCTCGACATCAGTACCAATACTCTCATATTTATCTCCTCAATTAAACGCCAGTTTATATTATAACAAAAAAGGGGGGGAAACCAACCCTAGTATTCCAACCTTTATCTACAGGCTGATTTCACATGTAGCAAAGTACAGGCTACTCTTTCGCTCCATAGTGTTTCTCATAATACGCTTGGTATTCTCCACTTAAGATTGTTTCCCACCATTGTTTGTTATCTAAGTACCATTGTATCGTTTGTTTGATTCCTGTTTCAAAGTTATATTTTGGTGCCCATCCTAATTCCGTTTCTAATTTTTTAGGATCGATTGCATAACGCAAGTCATGTCCTGCACGATCAGTTACATAAGTAATCAAATCATGAGATTTATTAAGTTCATCCAGTATAACTTTCACAACTTCTAAGTTTGTTCTTTCGTTATGTCCACCTACGTTATATACTTCCCCTACTTTACCTTTATGAATGATAAGGTCAATTGCGGTACAGTGATCATATACGTGTAACCAGTCACGTACGTTTTCTCCTTTACCATATACTGGTAATGTTTCATTGTTTAAAGCACGTGAAATCATGAGTGGAATTAATTTTTCTGGGAAGTGGTAAGGACCATAGTTGTT
>JBOFMT010000005.1:0-1755 GCA_051658525.1 Erysipelotrichaceae bacterium
GGTGGAAACGCCTTAGGAAATAATCCAGAAGAACAAAGTCGCTTGGTAAAACATACTGCGATTTCCTTGGTTGATTTGATTGAAGAAGGACATACCGTTGTTGTAGTACATGGCAATGGACCTCAAGTTGGGATGATCAATGCTGCGTTTGGAGAAGCACACTTAGGGTTTGAAATGCCGTTTGCTGAGTGTGGAGCGATGAGTGAAGGTTATATTGGATATCACTTACAAAATGCAATTAAATCCGAATTATTGTTACGCCATCTGCCACAAGAAGTGGTATGTCTCATTACGCAAGTTATTGTTGATTCAAACGATCCAGCATTCTTACATCCTACCAAACCAATTGGTAGCTTTGTAAGTTTAGAAGAAGCAACCATATTAGCCAAAACACATGGTTATCAAATGAAAGAAGACAGTGGAAGAGGGTATCGAAGGGTAATTGCCAGTCCCAAACCGCTGGATGTCGTGGAAAAGCATAGCATTCAAGCTTTGATTCAGGATGGCAGTATTGTAATCAGTTGCGGTGGAGGTGGCATCCCCGTGATTGAGGAAAACGGTGAGCTAAATGGGATAGCTGCAGTGATCGATAAGGACTTTGCAGCAGCCAAACTTGCACAGCTTATTGATGCTGATTGTTTGCTCATTTTAACCGCTGTAGAACAAGTGATGTTGCAGTACAATACGCCTCAACAGAGGGCACTAGACACCATTACAGTAGCACAAGCAAAAGCATTTATCGAAGCAAAAGAATTTGGAGAAGGGTCGATGCTACCAAAAATTGAGGCAACCGTTGATTTTGTCGATGGACATCCAGAGCGTATGGCGATCATTGCTTCCTTAGAGCAGGCAAAAGCGGCAATAGCACTACAAAGTGGAACCCGCATTGTTTGTTAGATGGAGGCCTGGATTCCCTTAAGTATTATTGCTTGTATGTTGTTTGGGATGATCATCATTGGAAAATTGGCACAACGTAAGGTTAAGAATAGTGATGATTATGTGGTTGCCAATCGATCTACACCACTTTTCTTACTGGTGGGTACGCTCTTTGCTAGTTTTTGGGGTGGAGGAGCTGTGATTGGTGGAAGTGGTGCTGCTTATAACGAAGGTGTCTATGGTGTGATCGCAGACCCATTTGCAGCAGGCTTATCACTGATTCTGATTGGCATCTTCTTTGTAACTATCTTACGGAATTCTAAATTTAAGTCTTTGGGAGAACTCTACCGAAGACGCTATGGGGCAAGTGTCTCATATTTAGCGAGTGGTTTGATGATTCCAACCTATTTGATTTGGACCGCAGTACAACTCTTAGCCATTTCAAAAGTAATCAATGTATTATTTGGAATTCCAACCGCTGTTGTTACGATCGTTGCAGCCCTCATTGTTATCCTTTTTACCTATCTAGGAGGCATGCTAGCAGTGATTTGGACGGACAGTGTTCAAATGATCATCATTTTAATTGGACTCTGTTTGATTTTAGTCTTTGGTGTAAATTATGTTGGAGGTATTAAAACTTTAGTAACGTACACTCCAGAAAATTTTTGGAATTTCTTACCGCAAGAACAAAATACCACAAGTTGGTTAGTCTACCTTTCAATGTGGGTGGGTATGGGGTTAGGAAACATCCCTAGTCCAGATCTTGCCCAAAGGGCATTTGTCGCAAAGGATGCGAAAACAGCGAAACGTGGTTTTATATTGAGTGGTTTACTGTATTGGGTTGCAGGCCTTATCCCTATTCTTATTGCTTTGATAGGT
>JBOFMT010000006.1:0-8549 GCA_051658525.1 Erysipelotrichaceae bacterium
GTGGATGGCAAAGCGATTACCAAAGAAAATAAAGTGTATTATGTTATGAACAAACCAAAGAAAACCTTGTGTACGGCAAGCGATGAGTTTGAACGTCCAACCGTGATTGGTATGATTCCAAGCAAAGAGCGCTTGTTTACCGTAGGTCGTTTGGACTACGATACAAGTGGAGTATTGATTCTTACTAACGATGGCGAATTTGCCAATAGTATTATTCACCCTCGTTTTGCAATTGCGAAAACCTACGACTTAACAATCAATGGTATTATTACAACAGAACAAATCAAACAATTGGAGCGTGGAGTAACGCTAGATGATGGTTTTACAACTTCACCAGCAAAAGTTTGGGTACGTAACAAAGACAAAGAGAAAAAACAGACCGATTTGGAACTTGTGATTTACGAGGGAAGAAACCGTCAAGTAAAACGTATGATAGAAGCGATTGGGTATACGGTAACACGTTTGCACCGTACACAACTTGGATTCTTAAAAGTAAGTGATATGAGTCAAGGACAATATCGTATCTTAAAACCATTTGAAGTCAAACAAATGAAAAAATTGGCAACAGAAGGAAAGGTAGATCCAAAATAACATGCAACAATACTTTGTACGTGATGTGTTAACATCACAATCCACGATGGTATTTGATCGGGAACAGTCGCATCACTTACGTGTGGTGTTGCGAATGAAAGTTGGTTCTTACGTACATGTTGTAGATGCGAATCAACAAACGTATTTGGTTGCCCTAACGCACTTAGATGAAGAAGTTACGGGTCATATTGAAAGTAACATTACACAAGAGCGCGAGCTACCGGTTCAAATCACCCTAATACAAGGTTTGGTAAAAGGGGATAAGTGGGATTGGATTTTACAAAAAACAAGTGAACTAGGGGTAGTGCGTATTGTACCATTACAAAGTAAACGCAGCGTTGTGAAATTACTCGGTGAAAAAAACGATAAAAAAATTACGCGTTGGAATAAAATTACCTTGGAAGCTTGCGAACAAAGCAAACGTAATGCGTTGGTTGAAGTTTGTGAGCCAATTTCCTTAAAAGGTGTGAAACATTATTTAGGTCAACTAAATTTGGTTGCCTATGAAGATACGGATTTTAAGGCGTTACCATTAAAAAAACGTTTGGATGCTCACCACGTAAATGAAATTACGATTGTGGTTGGACCCGAAGGTGGTTTTGATGCGAGTGAAATTAGTGAGTTAGAAGCGATGGGATTTCTTCAAGTTTCTTTAGGGAAACGCATATTGCGTGCAGAAACAGCGAGCATCGCGATGGTGAACACCATCGGTTGGTATTTTGAAAATAAGGAGTAACTATGAGGGATTTTTTTGCGTTGATACAACGTTTCCAGGGGAAAGCGATTGCGAAGGATAAACGCTTACGAAAAGGTTATCCTAGTAGAAAAGCATTGGCAAAAACGATGCAACTAGATTGTGCTACGTTATTGGATTGGATTTATTTGGACGTTGTCGAACATGCAATCGAGCAAAAAACAACACTAGAACAATGGTACCGAGAACAATATTGCTTGATGCAAGACTATTGGAAAGGGTTAGAATACCAGGAACGTGCACGTTTGATGCGTATTGCGATACAGGCACAACTGCATGAACTAGCTTGTTTTGAGCACGAAGGAACAAACATTTATATTCCAATTCTAGATGAGCGAATGAATCGCTTATACGTTGAAGAAAGTGCTTTGTTTGAGCTAAAACAATACCAACGCTTATTCACAGACTTTCAAGCACAATGCGTACATGCTAATGCCTATGGACTCAAGCCTTTGTTTCATGGCTTTTCTAGTCTAGAGTATCAGGGGGAAACACAATTAGGGGAGGTTTTTTACCACCCACTTTCAACAACGATTGTTATTTTGTCTTCTTTTGAAGATGCAATTACAATCCCGTTGAAACAAGCACCATCCGAAACGGTTTTTCAAGGTTTACGCGATGCGATTAGTAGTGGGCAGCCAGATGAGCTGTTTGCCCAATTACAAAGCGAACGCTTACTCAAACGAAAAACCATCCGGAAACTGAAACGCTATTTAAAGAAGAAAAAATGAGGTAAAGCATGGTAAAGTTTAGTATTGCAACCCTTGGTTGTAAAGTAAATGCGTATGAGTCGGAAGGCTATGTGCAAGGATTATTGGATTATGGATATGAGCAAGTAGACTTTAAAGACGTTGCTGATATTTATATTATCAATACGTGTGCAGTCACAAATACTGCAAGTTCAAAATCAAGACAAAAAATCAATCAAGCAATCAAACAAAATCCAGATGCATTTGTATGTGTTGTTGGGTGTTATGCCCAAACAAGTGAAGCAGATGTCTTAAAAATGGAAAACGTTGACTTGATTGTTGGAACGAATGGAAAAGCAAGTTTAGCAGCTAAAATCAAAGAAGGCTTAGCCTCACGTGATCGTAAAGAGCGTACCAGTCTTGTAGAGACATCACGTTCTCACAATGTATTTGAAGCGTTATCGCTACAAAAATACCAAAAGCAAACACGTGCGTACTTGAAGATTCAAGATGGATGTAACCAATTCTGTAGTTATTGTATTATTCCTTATGCACGAGGTGTCGAACGTTCTTTACCTTTAGCGGATGTGGTTGCACAAGCTAAAACCTTAGTGGCCAATGGCCATCTAGAACTTGTATTAGCAGGCATTCATACAGGACGCTATGGTCATGACTTAGGCATCGACTTGGTTGTCTTAATTGAAACGCTTTTAAAAGAAGTTACAGGACTCAAACGTATTCGTATTTCTTCGATTGAAATTGGTGAAATAACCGATGGATTATTGGATTTGATGGAACGTGATTCACGTGTTGCCCGTCACCTACATATTCCATTGCAAGCTGCAAATGATGTTACTTTGCAAGCAATGAATCGTCGCTATGATATGGCAACGTTTGAAAAGCGTGTTGCAGCGATTCGTGAACGCTTTAGCGATATTAGTATTTCTAGTGATTTGATCGCTGGTTTTCCAAATGAAAGCGAAGCACAGCACAAGGATGGCGTACTTGCATTAGAGCGACTAGCGTTTAGTTTCATCCATGTATTCCCATACTCAAAACGAGATAATACCGTTGCTGCGAATATGCCTAATCACCATAACAACGATGTGAAAAAAATGCGTGCCAATGAGATTTCAGGCTTGTCCAATCGTATGTATCACCAGTTTAAACAAACGTTTATTGGAACGACATTGGATGTGATTTTAGAAAGTAGCAAAGAAGGAAAGCTCTTTGGGCATTCTTCACAGTACTTACCGGTGTTAGTAACGGGCAATCAAGCCTTGTTACACACGTTAGTAAAGGTTAAAATTGAGACAATTGATGGTCTTAATTTGATTGGAACAATCATAAAGGAGGATTAGTATGTTATTATCAAACATCTTTGCAGGGGCTCCAGAAATTGAAATAGCAACACTGAGTATCGATTCTAGACAAGAAACAAAAAACGGAATGTTTTTCTGTTTGGAAGGCTTGACAAGCGATGGTCATGCCTATATTGGCGATGCGATTGCAAAGGGGGCTGTTTGCATTGTGCATGCGAAGGAAATTGAAGAAAAACATGCACAAGCAGTGTATATTAAAGTTGAAAATGTAGCGGATGTATTAGCACTGGTTGCAAGTAAATTTTACGATGCTCCTTCTAAGAAAATGAAAGTAATTGGAATTACCGGAACGAATGGTAAAACAACTACGGCGAGTATCATTCAAGATATCATCAACCAGAGTGATGCTTGTGGGTATATTGGTACCTTACATATTTCTTATGGCGATCATGTCTATCCACCAACCTTAACCACACCAGATCCGATTACACTCAACTATCATATGGCTGAAATGGTCAAATCGAATGTAAATTACGTTGCCCTTGAAGTCAGTTCTCATGGATTGGAGTTAAAACGTGTCGCTGGTTTGGATTTTGATATTGCTTTGTTTACCAATTTAACCCATGATCATTTGGATTTCCATGGTACGGTTGAAAATTACTTTGAAGCTAAAGCAAAACTATTCCGTAACTTAAAACCGGAAGGTTTAGCCATCTTAAATCACGATAGTAATTACTTTGAGCGATTTAGAAATATTGCCAACGGACGTGTGATTACTTATGGTATGGATGCACAAGCTGACTATTATGCGAAAGATGTTGTGTTGTCTAGTTCACAAAGTGAATTCAATCTTGTTGTGGATGGACGTACCTATCCAGTAACGACCAATCTAGTAGCGACCTATAATATTTATAATCTTTTAGGTGTGATTGCTACCTTGCATCAGTTAGGTTATGAACTCAACGATATCATTGCACGTGTAACACATGTAAAACAGGTGGAAGGTCGATTGGAGCGCATTGAATGTGGTCAAGACTTTAATGTGGTAGTCGATTTTGCACATACGCCGGATGGGTTGGAAAAAATCTTCCAATATGCACGTGATATCACTCCAGAAAACGATAAGGTCATTGCTGTTTTCGGTTCTGCAGGACGTCGTGATAAAAACAAACGTAAAACGTTTGGGGAATTAGCAGATCGCTATTGCGATAAAATTATCTTAACCGAAGATGATCCAAGAGATGAAGATCCAAAGGAAATCGCAATGGAAATTCGCAGTGGAATTGTTGAAACGAGCAATTTATATATTGAAGATCGCTATGCTGCGATTCGTTTGGCAATTGAAACCGCGGATTCCAATGATACGGTGGTAATTCTTGGAAAGGGAAATGAAGTCTTTATGTACCGTGAAGATGGAAAAGAACCTTACTTAGGAGATCATATCATTGCAAAAGAAGTCATTGAAAAATATATTTTACATATTGAGGGAGAAAACGAATGAAAATCAATAAACTAATCGATCATACTTTATTAAAAGCAGACTGCACAATGGAACAAATCAATGTATTGTGTGAAGAGGCTAAAACATACGATTTCGCAAGTGTTTGTGTAAATGGTAGTTGGGTATCTCATTGTGCACAACAACTCGCTGGGAGCGATGTATTAGTGTGTACTGTTGTTGGTTTCCCATTAGGACAAGCAACAAGTGCAACCAAAGCGTTTGAAACACAAGAAGCGATTGCAAACGGGGCTAGTGAAATCGATATGGTAATGAACATCTCTGCATTAAAAGATGGTCGCTTGGATTTGGTTCGCGACGATGTCGCTGCGGTAGTAGCAGCAGCACAAGGTCGTGTTGTTAAGGTTATTTTAGAAACTTGTTTGTTGAGTCAAGAAGAAATTAAAACAGCTTGTAACCTTTGTGTAGAAGCCAAAGCACATTTCGTAAAGACATCAACAGGGTTCTCAACAAGAGGAGCAACCGTTGAAGATGTTGCCTTAATGAAAGCTTGCGTACAAGACAAAGCACTTGTTAAAGCAGCTGGAGGCGTACGTAGTTTTGCTGACTTAGAAGCAATGGTAAACGCTGGAGCAAGCCGCATTGGAACGAGTGCTGGAGTTGCTTTGATGAATGCTGAAACGTCTACGTCTGGATACTAAAAAAACACAAAAAAACAAAGATAAATCATTTTTAGTCTTGCATTAACCTGGTTTTTTTTGTATAATGTTAATGCTTGCATTGAGAAGGGAGGGTTGACACATGCCAAAAGTTGTATTAAAAGAAAACGAAGTTCTTGATGATGCTTTACGTCGTTTCAAACGTCAAGTTTCTAGAAATGGAACCCTTGCCGAAGCTCGCAAAAGAGAGTTTTATGTAAAACCAGGCGTTCGTCGTAAATTGAAATCAGAAGCTGCTCGTAAAGCGCGTCGTGGTAAATAGAGAAAAGAAGCATAGCTTCTTTTTTTTTGTTAATTTTATGTTACTTTTCCCAATATTGTGTAAAATAATGATATAGTATAGGCAATATTGTATTGGAGGTTAAAAGCAATGGAGAAGATATTGATTATTGAAGATGAGGCAAATCTTAGAAAGATAATGTCTTATGATATCAAACAGGCGGGGTATGCTTGTGATGAGTGTGAGGATGGTGCAACTGGACTTGATTTAGCACTGAAAAACCCTTATGACTTGATCCTAATCGATTGGATGTTGCCAAAGGTGAGCGGAATCGATATCGTGAAACGATTGCGAGAAGATGGGGTGCCGGCAATTATCTTTATGGTAACAGCTCGCGATGATGAGAGTGATATCTTACACGCTTTTGAACTTGGGGTTGATGATTATATTTCTAAGCCATTCTCACCAAGAGAACTCTTAGCGCGTATTAAGGTACATTTAAAGCGTAATAAAGTAGAAGATACGCATACGAGTACCTTAGGAAGTTTAACACTTCAAGTTAAACGTCGTGAAGCGAAATTGGGAGAACGAGTACTAGAACTTACAAAGAAAGAATTTGATTTGTTAGCGTATTTGGTACGCAATAAAAACATCGTGTTATCACGTGATGCGATTCTAAATGAAATTTGGGGCTTTGACTACGATAATGATACACGCATTGTTGATGTTCATATTTTTAAATTACGTAATAAGTTAAGCGATAGTGATATTCATATCAAATCCAATCGTGGGGTTGGATATTTGATTGAGGAACTCCATGTTGAAGGATAGTATTTTCCGACTCAAGGATAGCTTATTAACGGTTCTTTTAACTGGTTGTTTGGGTTTGGTAGGGGTGATTGTATTTGAAATCCATCCGTTTATTATCATTGTATTGATGATGATTATTCAAATGATTAGTAACATTGGCTTCTTTCTACGCGCACAAAAAGATAAGATTAGAATGAGTGATGAGTTAAAATCAAGACTGCGTCGTTCGGATAAGGATTCATCCTTAAAAAATAAACAAATGCAACATATGATGGCAGCAATCCCGTTTCCGATTTTCTTACTAGATTTATATGGAACGATTACGTTAGTCAATTCGCATTGCGATCAATTTAGAAAGCGTGAAATGAAAAAGGAAGAAACCTATTTAAGCAACGGCTTTATTGATGAGCTTACTGAATTTTTCAAGGAAGCGTATATTCTAGAAAAAGCCTTGAATAAAGTGATGAGTATTCAAGGGGTAGAATACAATGTAGTCAGTGTTCCTTTGGAAAACAAAGGAAAATTCAATGGTTGTTTGATTCTACTCCAAGATATTAGTGAAACCTTAAAAGGGGAAAAACAACAAAAACGCTTTATTGCAGATGCGAGTCATGAGTTGAAAACACCAATTAGTATCATCAAAGGGATGATTGAAATTTTAACACGAGAAGGATTTGATGATGAAGCTACTAGAGTTGACTTCCTGCAACAAATCAAAACGGAAAATGAACGTTTGGAAGTTATCGTAAAGGATATGTTGTTGTTGAGTAAGATGAGTAGTGATCATTTATTATTACAACGAGAGCTATATGATATCCATGAAATCATCGATAAAGCACTACAACCATTTTTGGGATTGTTTGCTAATAAGCACATTCAAATTATCAAAGACTATCAGTATCATGAGCGCTGTTTTGTCGATCGTGATAAATTTATCCAAGTGTTTACGAACCTGTTTCAAAATGCTCATGCCTATACGGACACAGGGTATTTAAAAATATCGACCAAGGAACACAATGGGGGTTGTCTCTTACAAATTAGTGATTCAGGCTGTGGTATTGAAGAGGAACATTTGGAACAAGTGTTTGAACGTTTGTTTCGAGTGGATAGCTCTCGTGCCCGCGAATCGGGTGGTAGCGGCTTAGGGCTTGCGATTACCAAAAGTATTGTTGAAGCACACAATGGAACGATTTGGGTCAATTCAAAATTTGGGGAAGGCTCAACGTTCTCAATTCAATTAAAGTTATAAAGCGCACTATTCTCATTTGAGAAGCGCTTTTTTTTCGTTTAAAAGTCAAAAACAAACAAGAAAGTTGAAAACACATAATTTATTAACATTTTCTTAACCAACCCTTCATTTTGGATTAACAAATTTATCATATGATAGTTATGTCAAAAGAGACGTGTAATCACAAGGAGAAAATGAAAATGAAAAAATTCGTTGCATTATTATTGGCGTTCACTCTAGTTGGATGTTCAAACGGGGGAAGTGAAACACCAGAATTAACAGTAGGTGGATCTACTTCAGTTCAAGGCTTAATGGAAGCTATGTCTGAAACTTATACAGACGCTGATGTTGCAGTACAAGGTGGAGGAAGCTCTGTTGGTGTACAAGGTGTATTAGAAGGAACATTCGATATCGGTATGGTATCTCGTGAATTAAAAGATTCTGAAACTGGTTTAAACCGTACTGTAATCGCTATGGATGGAATTGCTGTTGTATTACATCCAAACAATCCTGTTTCTGACTTAACAATGGAACAAGTAAAACAAATCTTTACAGGGGAAATCACAAACTGGAACGAAGTTGGTGGAGAAGATAAAGAAATCGCTGTAGTTAGCCGTGAGGAAGGTTCAGGAACTCGTGGAGCATTCGAAGAAATCGTAGCTTACGAAAGTAATGAATTGATCGCTACTGCTGAAATCCAAAAATCACCTGGTGGAGTTGTTCAATCTGTTGCTGGTAATGAAAATGCAATCGGATT
>JBOFMT010000007.1:0-8851 GCA_051658525.1 Erysipelotrichaceae bacterium
TTTTAGAAAAAAATGGAAATATTTTTAATCGAAAAAAAACGTAAAAAAATAGTAAAAAAAACAAAAAAAAGTGGTTTAAAAACCAATAACAAAAAAAACAGACAAAATGTGATAAAAGTTTACTTATACAATACAAAAAGTTTCCTTAATCGAACAAAAGTTTAATAATATAAAACTTTTTGTATAATGTGAAGTTCGATTAACAACGATTATTTGTTTAATATTACTAAACAAATTCATTATTTTTTAATTATATCCTTTAAAATAAGCGTATTTTTATCAACTAAAATATTGCGTTTTTAAATATTTTTAAAAAAATGGCCCTTTACAATATTTTTAAATTATTATATTATTACCCTCGTTAAACGTGATGAAAAATAAATAAAATATAAGTTTTACACATTTTTTAGTTGTAAAATACGAAAAAGGAGACGATATGAACCGATTGAGCCAAGAACAAGCGCCTATTTTTGATGCGCTTCAACAACATGTTAAACAACGTGTTGTCCGCTTTGATGTCCCAGGTCACAAAGGTGGTAAAGGGAATCCTGAACTTTCGAGTTTACTTGGGGAACATGTGATGCAACTCGACGTCAACTCAATGAAACCTTTGGATAACTTATGTCATCCCATTGGTGTGATCAAGGATGCGGAAGACTTAGCTGCCCAAGCTTTTGGTGCGCAACATGCTTTTTTGATGGTCAATGGAACGACGGCTGCAGTGCAAGCGATGATTATGGCCGTTTGTAAACCGGGCGAGAAGATCATTTTACCTCGAAATGTTCATCGTAGTGCTATCAATGCGCTTGTGGTTTGTGGTGCGATCCCGGTTTATGTCAACCCTTGCATTCATGAAACACTAGGCATTGCACTTGGTATGGAATGTAGCGATATCGAACGTGCAATGCAAGAACATCCAGACGCTAAGGCTATTTTGGTTAATAACCCTACATACTATGGTATTTGTAGTGATCTTAGCTCCATTGTTGTGCTCGCTCACCAGTTTGGAATGAAAGTGCTAGTTGATGAAGCTCATGGTACCCACTTTTACTTTGGGGAAGGCTTACCAATATCTGGTATGGCAGCAGGTGCGGATATGGCGGCTGTTTCGATGCATAAAACAGGAGGTTCCTTAACACAAAGTTCATTTTTGCTCGCAAATAAAGAAGTAGATGCGGGGTATTTACGTCAAATCATCAATTTGACCCAGACTACTTCTGGTAGCTATTTGTTGATGGCAAGTCTTGATATTGCTAGAAAGTACTTGGCTTTACAAGGAAAGGAAATCTTTGCAAGAACCCAAGCGCTAGCAACGTATTGTCGTAGTGAATTACAACAAATTGGCGGTTATGTCTTATTTGATCGATCCCTTATCAATGGAACGAGTATTTATGATTTTGATCCAACAAAATTGTCACTTCACACCTTAGAGCTAGGATTACCTGGAATACGGGTTTATGACATATTGCGTGATGAATACAACATTCAAATTGAATTTGGTGACTTAGGAAATATCTTAGCTATTATCTCTGCTGGGGATAAGAAGAAGGATATTGAGCGTTTGTTATCAGCTTTAAGTGAAATTAAACATCGCTATGCAGGTTCTCGCCAAGGACTCTTTGATCATGATTATATTCACCCAGATGTGGTAACTACCCCACAAATTGCTTTTTATTCCAGGAAAACAGCGGTTCCTCTAGCAGCAAGCGTTGGTCGAATTTGTGCGGAATTTGTCATGGCTTATCCACCAGGGATTCCGATTTTAGCTCCAGGTGAGCGTATTAGTACTACTCTAATTGACTACATTTTATATGCGAAGAAAATGGGTTGCTCGTTAACCGGGCCAAAGGATATGCACTTGGAGACGATTCAAGTATTGGAGGTAGAATAATGGATTTATGGTTTAATGAAACGCAGAGTAAACATACAAAATTTAGCGTTCAAATCTCTCAACATTTGTATTCCAATCAAAGCGAATATCAAAAAATCGACGTCTTTTCTAGCTTTGAATTTGGAACGTTACTCGTATTGGATGGAAAGCTCGTGGTTTGCGAAAAAGATGAATTTATCTACAATGAAATGCTGACTCATGTAGGTTTTGCTATGGTTCCAACAGCCAAAAGAATCTTAGTGATTGGAAGCGGGCACGGTGGTGTTGTGAAAGAAGTCATCAAGTATCCGGGTGTATGCCTTGTAGATGTTGTAGAACTTGATGCTTGTTTACGTGAGGTAGCGCAACAGTTTTTCCCAAGCTTTGCTTGTGCATTTATGGATGAGCGTGTCGTGTTACATCACTGCGATGCCTTGAAGTTTTTACGTAATACAGAACAAACGTACGATCTAATTATCGTAGATGCCGTAAATGCCCAAGGAGCGAATGAAATTTTATATACCAAAGAATTTTATGGTATGGCAAGTCGTAGATTGAGTGAAGCAGGAATGCTCATCAACCAACATGAAACAAGTTACTACAGTGAGCATGCAACCTTAGCGAAAGCAGCTTTTTCTAAGCTTTCTGCCGTGTTTGCAAATACATCGCTATATCAAGCAACAATACCAACATTCCCGGCTGGTTCTTGGATGTTTGGGTGTGCTAGTAAGCAAAAAAAATCTCCTGTATCTTGTGATTGGGAGTGGTGGAGTCGCTTAGAAATATCCACACATTACTACAATCCAGAGGTGCATGTTGCAGCCTTTGCCTTACCTAATTATATCCGAAAGGAGTTTCAATTATGAACCAACAACCTACTGTATTTATCGGGTGTGATACCCCTTACGAACAAGCGAAAATCGTCGTGTTTGGAGCAGGTTTTGATGGGACGACATCCTATCGGCCGGGGACAAGATTTGGACCAATGGCAATGCGACAAGAGAGTTATGGCATTGAGACCTATAGCCCATATTTAAATGTTGATTTAGAGGATGCCTTAGTGTTTGATGCCCAAGATTTAGACTTACCTTTTGGTAATACCAAGCGGGTATTAACAAGGATAGAAGCTATGACAAAGCAGATTGTAATGGATGAGAAAATTCCTTGCTTATTAGGGGGAGAGCATCTGTTAACACTTGCTAGTGTACAAGCGATGCTTGCGAAATATCCACAACTGCACATCATCCATTTTGATGCTCATGCAGATTTACGAGATACGTATTTGGATGAACCCTTATCACATGCTTGTGTGATGAGGCGAATTCATGAGCTAGTAGGGAATGAAAAAATTCATCAGTTTGGAATTCGAAGTGGAACAAGGGAAGAATTTGACTTTGCAAAATCGCATACCAAGATGCAACGTTTCGATTTTACCGGATTAACAGCTTGTTTGGCTGCAATCAAAGACAAGCCGATTTATTTATCCATTGATTTGGATGTGCTAGACCCGAGTTGTTTTCCAGGCACGGGAACACCTGAGGCAGGTGGTGTGAGTTTTATGGAATTACATGCAGCGATTCGACAGATCGGTCAGTACAACGTAGTTGGAATGGATCTTATGGAATTGGCTCCAGGACTAGATCCTTCTGGGAGTTCTAGTGCATTGGCTTGTAAGATATTAAGAGAGTTACTATTAGCAGTAACGATAGGAGGACAGTATGAGTAAAGTAGTCATTATTGGTGCAGGTGGAGTTGCACGTGTAGTTGCACATAAGTGTGCACAAAATCACGAAGTTTTTAAAGAAATATGTATTGCATCTAGAACCCAATCAAAGTGTGATGCAATCAAGGCGAGTATTGTTAGTGACAAAGTAGCAATTACCACACGACAAGTTGATGCCGATGATGTGGATGCTTTGGTTCGCTTGCTACGTGAGGAGCAAGCCGATGTTTTGATTCATGTTGCTCTGCCTTATCAAGACTTAACGATTATGGAAGCATGTCTACAAACAGGAACGCCATATGTTGATACAGCCAATTATGAACCACTTGATTGTGCTAAGTTTGAATATGGATGGCAATGGGCATACCACGAACGCTTTCAAGCAGCTGGGATTCCTGCAATCTTAGGAAGTGGGTTTGATCCAGGTGTGACGGGGGTGTTTGCTGCCTATGCGCTAAAACATCATTTTGATGAACTGCACGAAATGGATATTTTAGATGCAAATGCGGGAGATCATGGATATCCGTTTGCAACAAACTTCAATCCAGAAATCAATATTCGTGAAATTACGGCCAATGGACGTTATTACCAAGATGGACAATTTGTGGAAACCAAACCTCTAGAGATCAAACGTAGTTATGATTTTCCACAAATTGGAGAGAAGGACATGTATTTGTTGTACCATGAAGAATTAGAAAGCCTAGCAAAACATATTCCTACCTTGCAACGTATCCGCTTTTTTATGACCTTCTCACAGTCTTATCTAACACACCTAAAAGTATTAGAAAATGTAGGTTTAACTAGCATTGCACCAATGGAATATCAAGGAGAGTCAATCGTACCATTGCAATTTTTAAAAGCGTTATTACCAGACCCTGCATCGTTGGGAGAACGTACCGTAGGAAAAACGAACATAGGTTGTATTTTCAAAGGACTAAAAGATGGAGAAGAAAAAACGTACTATCTCTATAATGTGTGTGATCACCAAAAATGTTATCAAGAAGTTGGTTCACAAGCTATTTCTTATACAACTGGAGTTCCTGCAATGATTGGGGCGATGATGATTGTACAGGGACATTGGAATCAGCCAGGAGTATATAACGTAGAACAATGCAATCCAGATCCATTCATGGACGCACTCAATACCTGGGGACTACCTTGGAATGAAGACGATGCGCCTGTTATGGTAGATTAATGGAATTCGATGTTTCAAAGCTTCCTACCCCATGTTATGTAGTATCAGAAGCAAAATTACGTAAGAATTTAGAATGTTTGGCAGATGTGCAAGCGCGAAGTGGTTGTAAGATTTTATTGGCACAAAAAGCTTTTTCTATGTTTCGAAGCTATTCCCTTTGTTCACAATATCTTGCTGGTACAACAGCAAGTGGCTTGTATGAAGCAAAACTAGGGTATCAATATTTTGGAAAAGAAACGCATGTGTATGCACCCGCTTTTAAGCAAGAGGATATGAAAGAACTTGTACATATGGTGGATCACATTGTATTTAATTCCTTACAACAATATCATCAACATAAAACGATGATTCGCTCGAGTAAACGAACTATTTCCATTGGCTTGCGCATTCATCCAGAGCATCAAGAAGGATTGACTCCTATGTATGACCCTTGTGCAGAAAATTCTAGAATGGGGATCAAGGCCAAACATTTGGAAGCAAGTGACTGGGATGGGATTGATGGATTGCATTTTCATACCCTTTGTGAACAAGATTTTGCTCCATTAGAGCGAACGTTAGCAGTAGTGGAAGCGAAGTTTGGTCATATTTTGCCTCAGCTTTCCTGGGTGAATTTTGGTGGAGGCCACCATATTACGCGAGCGGGATATGATGTTGAAGGGTTGATTGCTTGTATCCAAGCATTTCAAGCAAAATATCAAGTTCAAGTCTATTTGGAACCAGGAGAAGCCATTGCTCTAGATGCAGGGTATTTGGTAAGTGAAGTGTTGGAGGTTCAGGAACATAGTAACAATGTCATTCTAGATGTAAGTGCTGCTTGTCATATGCCGGATGTGTTAGAAATGCCATATCGTCCCCATATCATCGGCTCAGGACTGCCTAAAGAAAAACCATATTCGTATTGTTTTGGTGGGAATACTTGCCTTGCTGGTGATGTTATTGGTGAATATACGTTTGAAAAGCCATTGCGCACTGGTGATCGCTTGGTGTTTTGTGATATGGCAATCTATTCGATGGTGAAAAATAATACCTTTAATGGAATTGGGTTGCCAAGTATTGTTTGGTTGCGTGAAGATAAAACCGTAGAATTAGTAAAAAAGTTTGGTTTTGAAGAGTTTCGTTCACGACTATCATAAGGAGGTTATTCATGCACAAAGTAGCTAAGTTTGGGGGATCATCCCTAGCGGATGCCCGTCAATTTGAAAAAGTAAAAACAATTATTACAAGTGATCCATTGCGTTCGACCATCGTTGTCTCCGCACCTGGGAAACGCTTTGCACAAGATAATAAGATTACCGATTTATTCTACTTGTGCTATGAACATGTTAAATATGGTGTGGCCTATGATACCTTACTCAATATTATTTTTGATCGTTTTCGTACCATCCAAAATGAATTGCAACTAGATTTGGATTTGGAAAGCGAATTTAGAACCATAGAACAACGGCTTCACAAACATATGAACGTTGACTATTTGGTAAGTCGTGGAGAATACTTATGCGCAAAGCTATTAGCAAGTTATTTAGGCTATACCTTTGTTGATGCTGCTAATATTATTGTGTTTCAATACGATAGTAGTATTGATTACGACAAGAGTCAAAAGCGAATGGATGAGCTAGTGAAGCTAGATCAAAACATCGTTGTTCCAGGATTTTATGGTGCCCATGAAAATGGAGAAATTGCACTGATGTCACGCGGAGGCAGCGATATCACTGGATCGATTTTAGCTCGCTTAACACAAGCTTGTGCCTATGAAAATTGGACAGATGTTACAGGTATTCTAATGGCGGATCCTCGTATTGTTAGGGAGCCGATTCAAATCAATAAAATAACCCATATGGAATTACGAGAACTATCTTATATGGGTGCAAATATCCTTCATGATGAAACCTTATATCCGATAGCGAACATGCACATTCCAATCCATATCCTAAATACCAACGATCCCAAACAACCGGGTACCTTGATCGTAGAAGAATGTGAATACGAACCACATGAATTAGCAATCACAGGGATTGCTGGAAAACGTGATTTCACAAGTATTACGATGTATAAGACTCAGCTTAGTAATGAGATTGGAATTATTAGAAGAACCCTAGAAATCTTTGAACAATATGAAATTCGCATTGAACATGTTACTACATCGATCGATAGCTTCTCCGTAATGGTAGCAACTGCCGATTTTAAACCATTTCAATATAAAATTCGCAATGAGATTATGGTTACAGGTCGTGTAGATGATATTGAATTACAAGATGGGATTTCTTTGATTGCTACCGTAGGTAGAAATATGATTGAGCGTGGGGGGATATCAAGTAAACTGTTTGAAATTTTAGCGAAAAATGAAATTAAACTACAACTCATTGCATTGGATCGTGCAGAAATTAATATGATTATTGGAGTAGATAACTGTGATCATGATCATACCATTCAAGCAATCTATCGTGGATTTGTAGAAGATAACGAGGAGAGACAACCATGTTAGCATCATTACATATTGCCATATTAGGGGCAACAGGAATCATTGGTGAGACCTTACTTGAGGTGTTGGCAGAACGAAACATTGCCATTCATCAGCTTTCCCTTTATGCAAGTCCAAAATCAAAGGGGAAACTAGTCACAGCGTTTGGACAAACTTGGACGGTACAATCTTTGGAAGATTTGAATTTAACAGGTGTGGATATTGTATTTGGAGCACTCAGCAATGAGCTTACAAAACAGTGTATCGCTCGTATTGAAAAGAGTGGAGCTTTGTTTATTGACAATAGCTCAGCTTTTCGCTTAGAGGAGGACATTCCACTGGTGATTCCTAGCATCAATGCCCACCAGATAACCAAACATACAAAGCTCGTTGCAAATCCCAACTGTTCAACGATTATTGCCTGTTCTAGTATTGCTATGATTCAAAAACAATTTGGAATAAAGGCAATCGAAGCAACTACATACCAAGCGGTGAGTGGTGCTGGAATTGCGGGACTAGACACTTTGAAGTGCGAATTACAAGGTGAGAGCATGAGAAATTCCATCTTTTCAGCACCGATTGCGTACAATGTGATAGCGAAGATTGGGGATGTGCTAGCGGATGGATATACGAGTGAAGAAGCAAAGATGGAGGCAGAGGCTAGAAAAATCTTTGCCGTAGCTGATTTAAAAGTAGCAACTACATGCGTCCGTGTTCCCGTTGAACGAAGTCATAGTATTGCTCTAACGATTCACATCCAACACCCTGTTTCTCTTGTCGAATTGGAACAAACCCTTCAAGAAACTACAGGTGTACAGTATTGGAAGTATCAAGTTCCTACACCGTTACAAGCAAGTCATCAAGATGATGTATTGGTGGGAAGACTAAGGAAAAGTAGACTGGATGAGGATGGGACACAATTTCAATTTTGGTGTTGTGGAGATCAACTTCGAAAAGGAGCAGCAAGCAATGCTGTTGATATTTTAATCGTTTATTTAGAATCAAGTAAAAAGGATGTTAGGAGTTAACATCCTTCTAAATTTGCTTGAAAGCCTATACAAAAATACGGATAAAATAACAACTGAAATAAAAATAAAAAAAGATGATAAAAGCTATTGACGTAACATTCGAAATACGATATACTCTTATCGTTGTCAACCGATAACACAGCATAGAAGTACAATTGATACGGGGGTTTAGCTCAGTTGGGAGAGCATCTGCCTTACAAGCAGAGGGTCAGCGGTTCGAGCCCGTTAACCCCCACCATGATTCTTTTTTTTTCGAAATTTGCCGGCTTAGCTCAATTGGTAGAGCAACTGACTTGTAATCAGTAGGTTGAGGGTTCAAGTCCTTTAGCCGGCACCATTTACAAACGTGGGCGGGTAGCGAAGAGGCTAAACGCGACTGACTGTAACTCAGTTCCTTACGGTTCGGCGGTTCGAATCCGTCCCCTCCCACCATCTTATTTTCATCAAATATTGGGCTATAGCCAAGCGGTAAGGCACCAGACTTTGACTCTGGCATTTCTCTGGTTCGAATCCAGATAGCCCAGCCATTTATTTGATGACCCGTTAGCTCAGTTGGTAGAGCATCTGACTTTTAATC
>JBOFMT010000008.1:0-38039 GCA_051658525.1 Erysipelotrichaceae bacterium
GACTTTGACTCTGGCATTTCTCTGGTTCGAATCCAGATAGCCCAGCCATTTATTTGATGACCCGTTAGCTCAGTTGGTAGAGCATCTGACTTTTAATCAGAGGGTCTGGCGTTCGAGTCGCCAACGGGTCACCATTCTTTGCGGATGTAGTTCAATGGTAGAACTTCAGCCTTCCAAGCTGACTACGTGGGTTCGATTCCCATCATCCGCTCCATATTATATGCGCCCATAGCTCAATTGGATAGAGCGTCTGACTACGGATCAGAAGGTTGTGAGTTCGATTCTTGCTGGGCGCGCCATTTTTAAAACATAGTGGTTTGGTGGTGTAGTGGTTAACATGCCTCCCTGTCACGGAGGAGATCGCGGGTTCGACCCCCGTCCAGACCGCCATTATGAAACAGTAACTTCCTTAGGGAAGTTTTTTTTATACCCTTACGATTTGACAAATACAATCCCTCACACGTATGCTTAGAATAGATAGTCATATGAGAGGGGGATGGAAATGTTTGAGATTTGTGGAAAAGAAGCTTTGCAACAACATATCATAAAATTAGAATTACGAGCAGACGATATTGCCTTTGCAGCAAGACCTGGACAATTTGTTATGGTACGAGCGCAGGAAGGTGCAGAACGTATTCCACTCACCATTTTTGATGTAGATGTGGAAAATGGAACCATTGCTTTGGTGATCCAAGCAGTCGGTGCTAGTACGATGCAACTTTGTGAAATGAGTGTTGGTCAGTATATTTTGGATGTTGCGGGACCTTTGGGGGAACCAACACAGCTAGAGGATGCTAGCGACATTGTTTTTGTTTTGGGTGGTGTTGGGTGTGCAGTTGGTCACCTCTTATTAAAGCAATGTCAAAACGAAAAAAGAAATACAACGTTAGTACTTGGTTTTCAAAGCGAACAACATATTATTTTATACCCTGAATTAAGTGGACTGAGTCAATCCACTTTCCTCTATACCCAGGATGGCTCATGTGGATTGCAAGGAAATGTAGTGGATGGACTTCAACAGGTGCTTGTTCACCAACAGGTTGACTTGGTTGTCTGTATTGGTCCACTTGCGATGATGCAAGCTGTTGCTCGTCTAACTCGAGCGTATGGTATTAAAACACTGGCTAGCCTTAATCCAATTATGATTGATGGAACGGGCATGTGTGGCGGTTGTCGTTGTAGTGTTTATGGAGAAATGCGCTTTGCTTGTGTCGAGGGACCAGATTTTGATGCCCATGGCATCGATTTTGAGGAACTTATGCACCGTAATGCTTATTACAAAACCATGGAACATACGTGTCGCTTACGAGCTGAAGGGGAGTTTTATGAAGAAGCTAAAAGATAAACACGTAGAGGTTCTTGATTTTAGTGAAGTAGTAGCCACAATCGATTTCACACAAGCGGTACAGGAAGCACAACGCTGTTTACAATGTCATAATCCACTTTGTGAACAAGGTTGCCCCATCAAGGTTCCCATCAAAAAGGTACTTGAACAAGTAGCGATGCAAGAGTTAGAACAAGCCTACGACACTTTACTACAAGCACATAGTTTTCCAAGTATTTGTGGACGTGTTTGTCCACAAGAGTCACAGTGTGAAGGGATGTGTGTTCGTAAATACCAAGGAAAACCAATTTCAATTGGAGCAATTGAACGGTTTTTAGGAGATCGAGCTAAACTAGAAGGATGGAATCAACCTATAGAGGTAGAAAAACTTAATAAAAGTGTTGGTATTGTAGGTAGTGGGCCTGCAGGCTTAGCATGTGCATACGATTTATGCAAAGCGGGATATCATGTAACAATCTATGAGGCATTGCACGAGTTTGGTGGTGTTTTGGCTTATGGAATTCCGGAATTTCGGTTACCAAAACAGCTTGTAGCGCAAGAACTTGCAAGCTTAACACACATGGGGGTTGTGATGAAAGCCAATACCGTGGTATCACAAACCCTAGCACTTCCACAATTACAACAACGTCATCCAGATGGAATCTTTTTAGGAAGTGGAGCTGGTTTGCCTACTTTCATGGGAATCCTAAATGAAGGGTTGTGTGGAATCTTTAGTGCAAATGAAATTTTAACAAGAGTTAATTTAATGCAAGCAAATCTAACAAATACTCATACGCCGCTGCGTTTGGGGAAGGTTTGCTTGGTTATTGGTGGTGGTAATGTCGCTATAGATGCGGCGCGTGTAGCACGTCGCTCTGGGTGTCAGGTGTATCTTGTTTATCGACGAACCTTAGAGGAATTACCAGCACGCAAAGAAGAGGTATTACATGCCCAACAGGAAGGAATCCAATTTTTAACATTACATACACCAATTGCCTATGTGGGTGAAGACCACCATGTCGTTGCAGCACAACTACAAGTACAACGCTTAGGTGAAGTGGATGCAAGTGGTCGAGCAAAACCGATTCCTACCGATACCATCGTTACAGTGCCATGTGATAGTGTGATTGTAGCCATTGGGACAAGACCAAACCCATTATTAGGCAAACACATTCATGATTTAAAGACGCATGCATGGGGTGGTATTGTAGTGGATGAACATGGTGCTACGAGTATTGATGGTGTTTATGCAGGTGGTGATGCCGTAAGTGGTGCTGCGACAGTCATAAAAGCGATGGAAGCTGGTAAAAAAGCAGCACAAGCAATCATAAAAAAAGGAGTTTAATGATGAAGTTTATTTGTATGGTATTATGTATAGTACTGGTAGGTTGTAGTCCTAATAAACTACCGGAAGTACGTGTTAGCGAGCAACCTTTGCGTATTGTAGTAGCAAGTGATTTACACTATTTATCACCTCGCATTCATGATCATGGAGCTGCAATTAGCGCTATGATGGAAGCGGGAGATGGAAAGTTATCACATTATGGTGATCTTATTCTAGCTAGCTTTGTTACGGAAATGTTGGAACTACAACCGGATGTAGTCATATTAAGTGGTGATATGACGTTAGACGGTGAAATCGAAAGTCATGAGGATTTAATGCAAGCATACACGGTATTAGAACAAGCTGGGATAGCTGTTTTAGTATTACCTGGTAATCATGATGTCGATACCCCATTTGCGGCAGCTTATAAAGGCAATAGCTATGATTATATCGAGGCGATGACACATGCAGGTTTTCAAAAAGCATATCGAGAATTTGGGATTGATCTAGCCCTAAGTAAAGATAAAGAAACCTTTAGCTATATTGTACCGTTGCGCTCTGATGTATGGGTATTGCTTGTGGATACCAATACGTTAGCCAATCGAAATAAGGTGAGTGATGAGACACTTGCCTGGATGGAAAAAGTTTGTGATATGGCTAGCGCTGCGAATGCAAAGTTGATTGGTGTAAGTCATCAAAATTTACTACAACACTCATCACTCTTTAAAGGAGGATTTGTAATTTCCAATGCACAAGCAATCATTGATTTGTATACATCGCATGAATTCTTAGTAAATCTTGCTGGACATCTTCACCCACAGCATATCGAAGAAGGTGAAATTGTTGAAATATTAACCCAATCAATGGGATTGTTTCATCATACCTATGGTGTAATCGATTATGATGGCTCTACACTTTCTTATCAAGCAAATGCCTTAGATATCGAGTCTTGGGTGCAAACACAAGGCTACAGCGAACCTCATCTTTTAGACTTTAATCAGTTTGGTCAAACTTTTTTTGACCTTGCTGCAAGCAGTGGATTAGAGGAGCAACTGTTGTATACAAGGCAAAGCAAAGATAACCGCGATGTGATGCTAAGTTTCTTTCAAACACTCAATCGAGCTTATTTTTCAGGAACGATATTTGAAATTGATGAAACAGCGTTGAGTTATCAATTATGGCAAGAACCGTTTGATGAAATGGCGTATTACTATGTACAGAGTATGTTGGAATCAACAAGTGAACAACATCGATATTACGAAATAAAAGCCCAATAATAATGGGCTTTTATTTTGCTCCTAGGACCTCAATCGCATTTGTAATACATTCTATACACAGGGGAATCGCAGAACCCGCCTCTCCATCTAAATCGCTGATTAGATTGCTGTCACTGGATATTGATATTTGTTTACACTGGAAGTAATGAATATCTTTTGAAGCATAATCTCCAAGGAAGAACTTACCAACATTATAGAGAACCGGAAGTAAATCGATATTTTTCACGAGTAAAACATCAAGTAAGCCATCATCCATTCGGCTTTTAATCGGTAAATCAAAATTCCCTGTTGTTTTTCCATTTAAGATAAATAAAGTATAAATAGGTCCTTCATAATAAAAATTATCCGCTACGATTTTAGCCTGGAAATGCTCTGGGTGTTGCCACGCATCGAGTGCTTTGATAACGTAAGCAAAACGACCCAATGCTTTTTTTAAAGAGCGATTTACTTTTTGAGACACACTGGTAAAGGTGCCGAGGGTTGCGATATTAACAAAGTAACGACCGTTAACATAACCCAAATCAATCGGCTTTGCTGGAGTGTCTAGAATTCGTTTCAAGTTCTTATTTAAATTTTTATGAATATGTAAACTGCAGGCTACATCATTACTTGTTCCTGCAGGCAGTAGAGCAATGGGAAGATGGATGTCATGTTCTAACATCGTATTGATCACCATATGAATCGTACCATCTCCTCCAGCAATACAAATATGTAGAAATTCATGTGTATTACATAAATCCGATAACTGTGAAATGGCTTGTATCGAGAGTGGCATAAGCAGAATCTTATGCTCTTGATAGGCTTTCATTACTTTATCGAGGGGGTAAGGGTGTTTTCCACTCGCGGCGAATGGGTTGTAAACATAGAGTACAAGTTGCATGTGTTAGCCTCCTAAGAATATAATAAAACAAGCGAGTGAAAAATCCAGTAGAACCATCATTCACACGAAAAAGCGTGTTTATGTGTGTGTGAGTTGCAATTTAGGTGGAAGCGAGGTAGGATGAAAGAGGATATGGTTCGGTAGCTCAGTTGGCAGAGCAATTGACTCTTAATCAATGGGTCCAGGGTTCGAACCCCTGCCGAATCACCATGAAAAACAACAAGCGCGAGCTTGTTCTTTTTTTGTTATTGTAAACCCTTTCAAAAAAGGTTGGCACACCTTGGTAATATGAGTATAATTAAGATAGATAATTAGAGATAGGAGAATGACAATGTATCGAGGGATTGACTATTACCCAGAACACTGGAATCATGACATGATAGAAACGGATTTAGAACGGTTTTCCAGCTTAGGAGTTAATTTAATCAGAATAGGGGAATTTGCATGGCATAAGATGGAACCAATCGAGGGGACTTATGACTTTTCTTTTTTTGATATGGTAATTGCACGCGCAAAAGCAAAGGGATTTAAGATTATGTTTGGTACGCCAACCGCAACGTTTCCTGCTTGGATTGGAAAAAAGTATCCTACGGTATTTTTAAAACATGATCAAACCATGCAATATGGGGGACGTAGAGAATATTGTTATAACTCAAAGGTTTACCAGCGCTTAACTACAGCGATTGTGAGTAAACTGGTTGCGCATTATGCTAATGAAACAGCGATTGTTGCCTGGCAAATTGATAACGAGATAGGTCATGAAGGAAGTGACTATTGTACTTGTGGAAAATGTGAATTAGCGTTCCAACAGTATTTAGAAGCAAAGTATCATACCATTGGACAGTTAAATGAAGTGTGGGGAAGTATCTTTTGGGGTCATACTTACAACAGTTTCGATGAAATAGCATTACCAAAAACAACAATTACTTTTTTTAATCCCACCCAACTTTTGGATTTTTATCGTTTTCGCTCCAGTACTGCATCAAACTTTATTGGGCTGCAAGCACAAACCATTCGAGCTTTTAAAGGAGCACATCAAAGTGTGACGCACGATTTTCCAGGTGGTGTATTTGCAAAATGGTACAACCACAATGAAGTTGCACAGCATTTAGATTTTGTAAGTTACAATAATTATCCGGTTTGGGGAGGATTAAAAGCTCCAATATTACCGAGTGAAAATGCCTTACAACTTGATTTCATGCGTGGACTTCTTGGAAAAAACTTTACGATAACAGAACAACTTATGGGTGCACAAGGACATCAGTATATTGGTTATTTACCAAGAAAAATGCAAGGGTATTTATGGAGCATGCAAGCAATGGCCCATGGTTGTGAGCATTTATATTACTTTAGAGAGCGAAGCTTTCATAAAGGGCAAGAACAATTTTGCTATGGTCTTTACGGACATGAAAATCGTGAAAATAGAAGAACGCGAGAAGCAAAACAATTTTTTCATGATATTGAAGCGTATGAAAAAGAGATTGAAACACCAATCAAATCTAAAGTAGCTATTCTCTATGATTATGATGCTATTTGTTCTTGGCGGATTCAACCACAGTCGACAACGTTTGATGTCACGAGTGAAATACATCGATTGTATCGACCATTTCATGCGAAAAATGTCTTAGTAGATGTTATTGAAGCGTCAAAAGATTTTTCAAGCTATGATGTGATTGTCTTACCTGTGATGCAAATTGTGGATAAACCTTTGGCGAAGCGGTTATTAAAGTTCACAGAGCAAAAAGGGACGATTGTCTTTTCCTTCCGTAGTGGTTTAAAAGATCGTGATAATAACGTCTATTTCAATGTTGCAAATCCAGGTTTATTACATGGTTTGTGTGGCATTGAAATAGAAGAAGTAGAGGCCCTACAAGAAGGACAAACACAGTTGTTAAACGATGGTGCTTTTGTCGATGTGTGGCGGGATATGATCACTCCAACAACTGCAAAGACTCTGTATCACTATACAGATGAATTTTCGGAATATGCGTGTGTAACAAAGAACAAATATCATCATGCAAACGTGTATTATATTGGTGGAGGGCTCGATGCGCAAACTATGGATAAACTCGTTACCAGTATTCTAGAAGAACAACAAATCAAATGGATTGAGAGTGAGGAGTTTGTTGAAGTGGTAGAGCGTGGCGATTACTATGTGATAATGAATCACAATGTCCATCCAGTCATCTGTTTAGATCACAAGCTAGAAGCTTACGAAGTAAAGTGGCTAAAAAAGTGAGCAAAGTATTTGTAAGACTAGACTAACTTTGTTAAAATATCACTATCTTAGAGAAGGGGAATTAATTATGGAACATATTGAAATCGTTTTAAAAGCAATGGAAGAAGCTGGTAAACCAGTAACAGCAGGAGAGGTAGCAACCTTGACTGGATTGGATCGTAAAATTGTGGATAAAGTATTTGCTAAACTAAAAAAGGATGAAGCAATCGTTTCTCCAATTCGTTGCAAATGGGAACCAAAAAAATAATTTACATTTAGATACTAAAGTGAAAAAAGATAGAATCTTTTCAACCACCCAGTGGCTTGAAATTGATAAACTATCTTTTTTTTACAAAATTTTACATATTTTTATCAAAATGACGAATAATTTAGGGATAATTTTTTTTGTTTTCAACACATTTGTTGGACTTTAGTATTTATTTGTAAGATATTTAAACACAACGCACAAAAATACGTTTTTATTTTGTGTTTTTTTATAAAAAAAAGAGTGTTTTTCACTAAATTTACATTTATGTGTTGGACTTTTGTTGGATTAATATTGTTATATTCTTCTTGATTAGAAGTGTATATGATGGGGAATTGTTTGATAGATGGGGAGAAATAAAGGGAGAACCTATCAAATGAATCCAAAAAAAGGAAAATTTAAAAAGCTTAGAAAAGTTTATGATGTTTATTCCAAAATGTTTGTTTGTTTATTAGCTTTGCAATTAATTTTTGCGCAAGCTGCAGTTCAGGTACGGGCTGTGGGAACGGATGTTACTGACAATCCAACCATAGATACTTACCAATCAGCACTGGACACGTTGGGTGTTTTAAATTCAAAAGACGGTGCAGTTTGGGCTGATAAAACCGTATCAAAACTTCAAACGAGTATAGATGGTATCTTGGTAGATCCGGGGGAAGATTTTTTAGTAACCTATTCGAATTTAGCAAAATCGTCTAATATCTCGGATGAATCCCAGCTTCCAGTCGATGTTGTCTTCGTGATTGACTTGTCTGGATCCATGTTTAATGTTGACTTTGGTGGCTATATGGACCCAACAAAGGTAGATCCACAATCGAGATTATCTGCAACGGTAGAGGCTTTAAATGCATCTATAGAAAAGGTTTTAACAAGTAATCCGGCGAGCCAGGTTGCTGTAGTAGGTTTTGGGAAATGGAGTCAAGAACTGATGCCGTTGGGACGCTATGATAAAGCGAGCAATGGTAAGTATGTTTCGTTAACAAATGAAAATGTAACAACGAACCGAAAAACAGTAATCAACTTGTCTACTGTTAGTGGGACTAGCTTAAATTTAACTGCGATTCAAAGTACTACAAATCTATATATTTCCCAATCCACAAATATCCAACAAGGGATGTATACAGGGTTAAATATCTTAGCCAATACAACGAATACAGCTGGTCGAGTACCGTTTGCTGTATTATTAGGTGACGGTGCACCTTATGCATCTTATAATGGGGATGATTGGTGGCAACCAGTTAATGTTACTGACAATTCTCAAAAAGATTTAGGTGAAGATTATATGGCCTCGCATACGCTACGTGCAATGATGACAAGTGCATATATGAAGGGGGAAGTTAGTAGCCATTATGGACGTGAAATGCAACTTTATTCGATTGGTATGGGAATTGATGCATTATCAAGAAATTTAGAATATGAAAGTGCTACGTTATCACTAAATCCAGCAGTTGGTTGGTCAAACAGCGATACTATGACTACAACAGTTAAAGCGCTCTGGGATGCTTTTGTGGCTGGAATCGAAAATGTTCCGTATACAGACCCAGTTTTCCAAGAAGATAAAGTTATTAACTTCTTAAAAGCATTGAAAGAATTATCGAGTGTTACAACGTATGTAAATGAGTATTTCCCAGCAAATGATTATCAAGAAGCAATTGATGCTTTCGACACCATTTCTGATACGATAACATCTCGTTCCAAAGCAAGTGCTCCAACACAGCTTTCAACAGATCCAAATACAAGCGGATATCTAACTTATGTGGATCATATTGGATCATATATGGAAGTAAAAGATGTGCTTTCCGTTATTTATAATGGAGTAGAATACACAAACAAGACGGTAACTACAAGTGGTAACACAACGCAATATCGCTTTGAAGGTAATGTTGATTCAGGTATTTATACTGGATCAAGTTTAACTTATTTAATTATCGATGTTACAAAAGATGCGACAACCGGGGATGAAACAATCACCATTCAAACCCCAGCAAGCTTAATTCCAGTTAGCGTCGATAATGTGCTAGTACAACCTGATGGTTCTGCAGCATTGACTGAAACAAATACAATGTTACCATTACGTGTTAACTACACAGTTGGCTTACAATCTGAGGTTCTAAATACGGAAGGGTTAGTAGATAGTACAAAACTTAGTACTGCATATTTACAAGCACACTCTAGTCCTTCTGGAGAAATTGCCTTCTATACCAACTTATTTACCGGTGGTGTTGTTGGTGAGAGTAGTGTAGGAGATACTGTACAAACCTTTACTCCATCCGATACGAACACTTATTATACAAGTGACAGTGTAACAACAGATGCGAAAGTAGAAAATGCTACAGGTACAGCGGAAACAAGTAGTACACAATACAAAAACGAATCAGAAGTTGTTACTGCACTTGGTAATAATGGGAAAACCGTTGCAACGGTTGCACCGATACCTCCAGTTAAAGATGTTGTGTATCCAGATGAGCCAACAATCTCAATTGACACTCAAGAAGTATTCTTGAAAGATACTCTAACTTATGTAATTGATTGGTATGCTCCTGTTGGTGGAGTTGTTTCTGTAGAAGATCAACTTCCAAATTTTGTTTCCTATGTTGAAGGTTCCGCCTCTAATGATGGCGTATTCAATGATGGTCTTATTTCTTGGTCACTTGGTGAGCAAGCAGCTGGATCATCAGGGACAGTTAGTTTCCAAGTTGTGGTCGATATGAACGCAGCGGGTGAAGTGATTGAGAATACAGCATCCGTATATATTGGTGAAAATCTAGCAACAACCAACACGACTGTAAATCCAGTAAAAACAAGTCTTACATTAGACTTGGTAGCAAACAAAGTATTGATTGGAAAAGATATGCTAGAAGGTGATTATTTCCAATTTGTTCTACAAGTAAGCGATGCAGTAACACAAAAAGCAATCAATGATGGCTTTGTACAAGTTCCAAATGCAACTGCATTCGTAACTGGTGCTATGGATGGGCAGGTTGTTCCATTCTCTTTCAAAGGGTTGAAATTTGATGCAGTTGGTACCTACCTATTTGATATCAAAGAAGTTGCTGGAGACGATAGTACCATTGTTTACGATAAAACAATCCATCAAGTTCAAGTGGATGTTACGTTAAATGACAATCAACAATTTGTTGGGGAAGTAACTTACCCTCAAACTCAAGTCACTTTTGTTAATACAGTAAAAGAACCGGAAAAGGAAGTCGTAATTCCACCAGTATCTTTAAATGTTGATGCAAACAAACAATTTAACGGACGTGATATGAAAGGTGAAGAATATTTTGAGTTCACGCTTACTCCGAAAGATTTAATTACACAATCTGCATTGACTAAAGGGAGTGTAGTTGTCCCTCTAGATAAGACATTTGTAAGAAATGCGAAAAATGGAGAAGTTACAAACTTTAGTTTTGATGGACTTGTATTCCATAAAGCAGGAGTTTACCAATTTGAAATTCGTGAAGTAAAAGGCGATGACACAAATATTACATATGACAATAAGGTTATTACTGTTACTGTTGATGTGAAACAAACGGTAGATCTTGCACTTGTTGCAACTGTATCTTATGATGTGCAAGCTGCTCTATTTGTGAATACGTATACACAACCAGAAGTACCGGAAGTACCGGAAGTACCAGAAGTACCAGAAGTACCAGAAGTACCAGAAGTACCAGAAGTACCAGAAGTACCAGAAGCACCGGAAGTACCACAAACACCTGAAACACCTGAAACACCTGAAACACCTGAAACAGAAACTCCAGGTACTGGAGTAGAGTTAAATCTTG
This sequence comes from Erysipelotrichaceae bacterium, assembly GCA_051658525.1. Lineage (GTDB taxonomy): Bacteria > Bacillota_I > Bacilli_A > Erysipelotrichales > Erysipelotrichaceae > JBOFMT01. Next base: position 11,074 of record JBOFMT010000008.1, read on the forward strand.
TATTTTGGTTTATGCTGTTCTTGTTATCTAGTGGCTTTGTGATATCATTGTTTGTGGTTGGAAAAGAAAAATAGTATTTCAACAAATTATTGTGTGGGTTAAAATCCTACACAATAATTTTGTGCGTTTGTAAGATGCACGAGTCTAGCATAGATTAGGGGGAGATTATGGAACCGTTTCAATTTGCAACAATCGCATTCTCAATTTGTAGTACTTTATTCTTAATATTTATGAATAAAGTACTACGGATACATCGATTAAGCACTTCTGTTGAGAAAAGTTTTCAGCGTATCATATATACTGCTATAGTCTTATTTATTGGTGAAGTGATCATTTTCCTTGCAGTGGGAAATACAACTGCGATTGGATTTTTGTTACATAAAATTGGAATGAGCATTTCTCTCATAGGTGGATTCTTATGTTTTTGGGCAAGTGCCAATTACGTTTATACCTATATGAGTGAACGAATACAACTATCCAATCAATATATGGTCGTAATCAACATTGTTTGTTCAATAATGATTGGGTTAATTATCTACAACCAATTTCATCCAATTATCTATCTATTTGATGGAAATAATCTATATCACCGAGGACAACTATTTATCATATTGTACCTGCTTTCTATAGTATATTTTGGAGTAACTTCAATGATTTTATATAAGGCAAGCAATCAACTTTCAAAACATGAATTAAACTCTTTTCTTAGTTATATCGCAATACCAGCAGTTGGTATTGTTATTCAAGCGGTATTTCCAAGTTGGGGAGTACAATATTTAGGTTTGATTGTAGCGATTGCATTGTTGTACATCAATATTCAAAATGAATATGCATCGAGTTATCATCGCTCACTTGATATGTTGGAGGATTCAAAAGAACGAATGGCGAGGTTGCAAATCAAGCCCCATTTCCTTTATAATACGCTGAATACGATTCGTTACTTAGCAAAACATAATACAGAAGATGCGGTTTATGCGATTGACTCATTTTGTTCTTTTTTGAGAGCTAACCTTCATATGGTTGAAAATGAGAACTTGATTCATGTAACAAAAGAAATAGAATATGTAAAACAATACCTAGAGATTGAAAAGCTACGATATCAAGATATGATGCGAATTGAATATGATTTAAATTGTCAAACGTTTTATTTACCACCTCTTTGTATTCAACCAATCGTAGAAAATGCTGTAAAGCATGGATTGGCAAAATCTAGAGATGGTGGAGAAATAAGAATAAGCACTTGGGAAGAAGTGGATGAAGTTATGATTTGTATTGAAGACACAGGAGTTGGCTTTGATTTGGAAGCGTATCAAGATAGTAAAAGTATCGGTTTACGTAACATTCAAAAACGACTAAATCTTTTGTGCAATGGGGAGATACAAATTAAAAGTGAACTAGGTGTGGGAACAAATGTAATGATTAAATTACCAAAAGGGGGAAAAGAAAAATGAAATTATTACTAGTTGATGATGAATTTATTGCTCTTTCAGCATTGGAAGATGCGATAACAGATGAATTAAAAAATGTAGGTATTTCAAAACATGTGTCTGGAAAAGATGCGCTTGTTGATGCGGAATCCAATTCTTATGACGTGGCATTTTTAGATATAGAACTTAGAGATATGACAGGGATTGAATTGGCTAAACGATTAAAAGCATTGCAACCAAACATGAACATTGTTTTTGTAACAGGACATGATTCATATGCGCTTGATGCGTTTGGAGTTTATGCAAGTGATTATATTTTAAAACCGATTACTGGAGAAAAAGTACGAAAAACACTTTTGAATTTACGCCATAATGCTGATGTGTGTAGAGGAAAAGGTTTATGGGTACAATGTTTTGGAACATTTGAGGTTTTCTACAATAGTACTCCACTTCATTTTGAACGACAAAAAGCAAAAGAGATGTTAGCTTATTTGGTTGATCGACGTGGTGCTAGAGTTACTATGGCGGAAATGGCGTCTATATTATGGGAAGATGGAATCTTTGATAAATCAAGAAATAATCAGCTTTTGGTGTTCATCTATGTCTTAACCAAAAAATTCGAAGAAATTGGTCATAAAGATTTAATCATCCGTAGTCGCAATGCCATATCAATCAACAATCATTTATTGGCATGTGACTATTATGAGTATTTAAATCACAATCCGAATTATGTAAATAAAGTTTACGAAGAATATATGTCACAATATTCTTGGGCAGAATGTACCATTAGTACTTCGTTACGATAAATCCTATTTTCTTCATACTTTCTTAAGAAGTCTTTGGTATTGTATAGAAAAAGGGAGATACGGATATGAAAAAAATAATGATGATCGCATGTTGCCTACTACTGCTTGTCGGCTGTTCTAAGAAAGATACACCTGTTTTAACATCAACTTTGACGTTTGATGAGCTAGAAGAGAAAATACAAGCAGAAGAAACAATGATTGTATTTTTTGGATGGTTAGTAGGCTGTGGAGATACTGTAAATTTTCAAGAAAACTACTTGCGTCCCATGATGGAAAGTCAACCAAATATTAGTAATATGGAAGTGGTAGACTTAGATGTGGAAGTTGGTTCTCCAAGTGATAAAAGCCTTCGCACTGAGATGATTGAACGCTTCAATGTAACATATGGACCAACAATTGTTGCATATGAAAATGGTGTAGAAGTAGAACGATTGGAATGGACACCAGCTACAACAGATGCAACTTATGGGATTCCTAAGTCACAATCTGATGCATTCTTTGAAACCTATGGTTTGATTGTAAAGTAAGTCATAATTAATAAATAAAAAAAATAGTGATCTATGATTACTATTTTTTTTTGTAATATACAACTTCAGCTCCTAAAACGAAAAAAAGTACACTTTTTATGCATCGTGCACTAAGGATACCGAATAAGGACCATATATTCGCTGTTTGATACTAGAAAAACCAAAATATGTGTTTTATTCATCGTACACTTGTATACAATGTGGTCTAATTGTATAAAAATGTGAAAAAATGTTGGAGTTTTGTTGTAATTGTGTTGTTAGTATAGGTGTAAATGAACTAATATGGAGGATTATATGAATAAAACTATACATAATTTTATGTTAATGATTTTAAAAAGTATCTTAATTTTTATTCTAATTGCACAAACGGTTATGATACCTAATATGATCACGGTATCAGCAAACAACAATCAGGGGATTAGTGATCCAACAACACACCATACATTTCTAGAACGTATGGAAATGCAAGGTGCACTAAACTCGAAGGATGGAAAAGTTTGGGTAGATAAAAGTGTTTCATCAATTGCAGCGCAAGTGGAACGTTTAAATAAGCAATCTAAGCAAGATTTCATGGTTACTTATTCTGCTCTAGCAAAATCTTCTAGTATCATTGACCTACAAGACGAACCAATCGATGTGGTTTTTGTTATTGATTTATCTGGTTCTATGTTTTGTGCCCCTTATGGGGGATATTTGGATCCAGAGAAAAAGGACACTAGATCCAGATTATCAGCTACAATTGAAGCACTAAATGCATCAATTGAAGCGGTATTAAATGACCACTCAGAGAACCGTGTTTCAGTAGTTGGTTTTGGTAAATGGGCTCAAACAATACTTGAATTAGATCGGTATCAAAAGGATGTGAATGGAAAGTATCTATCGTTAAGTAGTGAAGAAATAACTTACTATTCAAATACGAATTTAGTATTAACAACAACAACAAATAAAAAACTTAATTTAAATGTAGTACAAAATAGCACCAGAAATAATATCGCAACCTCTACAAATATTCAACAGGGGATGTTTGATGGGTTAAGTATATTGAACGATGAAGAAAATACAGATGGGAAAAAACCCATTGCAGTATTTTTAGGAGATGGCGCTCCTTATTCCTCATTTGATGGTGGAAATTGGTGGGAACCAGAGGATCCATGGAATGATACACAAAAACAAATAGGTTCAGAATATATGGCGGTCCATGTATTAAGAGCAATGCTAACTAGTGCCTATATGAAGCAACAAGTAGAACAAACTTACGGAACCGATTTGGAAATATATACCATCGGAATGGGATTAGAAGAGCAAGTTGAACATTTAGAATTTGAAGCAGCAGGATTATCACTTAATCCAAAAGAGACCTGGACACATGATAACGCTATGGTGAACGCAGTGAAGAATTTATGGGAGCGTTATAATGCCGGTATTAGTGAATTGGTATGGAAAGATCCATTATCAGATAAAGAACTACGTTCAACCGTAAATAAAAGAGACGAATCGTTAAATATCCTAGACTCGATTGATGATTACTATGCCGTAAATAATTATGATGACTGTCTAAATGTATTCCAACATATCACCGATTTAATTACAAACAAGACCAATGCTACTGTTCCAACACAGGTAGAAGGTGATATTGATACGAGTGGTTATCTTACTTATGAAGATATTATTGGGGATTATATGTATGTAAAAGATATTGCATATGTGAACTATAACAATCAAGAATTTACAGGAAAAACAGTATTGAAAGCTGAGAATAAAACAACGTATGTATTTACTGGAACGGTAGATAGTGGTATTTACAAAGATTCAGACTTAAGTAAACTTATTATTGAAGTACACTATGACATAGACACAGGAAGAGAAACAGTTGTGATTAAAACACCAGCTAGTTTAATTCCAGTTATTGTAGATGATATAACAATCAAGGAAGACGGTACAAAAGAATTGCTTGCAAGCCATGCAATGGCTCCACTGCAAGTAGGATATATTGTAGGTTTGAATGAAGCTATCTTAGATAACAAAGGGTTTGTCGATCATTCAAAAATCGACAATGATTATTTAAAAATGAATACCGAAGAAACTGGTGAAATTAAATTTTATACAAATTACTTTTCAGGTGTTGAAGTAAACAATCAGATGATAGGTAATACGTATAATTATTTTACTCCACACGAAGGCAATGGTTTTTACCGTGCACGAGCGTTTACGCAGTATGAAAAAGAAGATAACCTTACGAATACCGCAAATTTGGTAAGTGCAAATTTTATTCAAAACGGTATTGTAAAGACTCCACTAGGTAACAATGGCTACTTAGTTGATCTTCTAGCAGACGGTGTGCCGGTGAAAGATGTATTACATGCAGAAACCAATATTTCGATTGATGGAGATTATGTTCAACTAGGACAAATACTAACGTACGAAATCGCTTGGTCTGCACCAGCAGGTGGGAGAGTATCGATTACTGATACGATTCCTCAATATACGACTTATGTAAGTGATTCTGTTAGTGCTAATGGATCTTATGATAACGGAGTTGTGACTTGGGATTTAGGAACTCAAGAGCCTGGAGCAACAGGAACGGTTTCCTTCCAAGTAGTCGTTAACGATGATGCAGTAAATCAGACTGTAGAAAATACTGCACAAGTAGTGGTTGGAGAAAATCAACAAACAACAAATACAACGAGCAACCCAGTTGCTCCGACTTTGATTATTGATCTAGAAGGATCAAAAATATTAAATGGTCGCGATATGTTAGAGGGAGAAGAGTTTACCTTTAATTTAATTGCGAACGATGAAACAACTGCAGCAGCAATTTCATTCGGGATGATTCGTCTACCCAACTCGATCGCAAGTGTAACAAATAACATGGATGGCGTAGCGAATCGATTTGTCTTTGAAGGATTGCAATTTAATCAAGTAGGAACCTATTCATTTAAGATTACAGAAACGCAAGGGGGCGGAAATGGTCTTACCTTTGACCAATCAACCCATATCGTTACAGTGGAAGTATCACAAAATGAACAAGGTCAACTTATTGAAACTATTACTTATCCAGAAGGTGGTGTAGTATTTACCAATACCTATGTTGAGCCAGAGATAGAATCTGCACGCATCTTCTTAGGGGCAGATAAACTATTTACAGGACGAGATATGTTTGATGAAGAAAGTTTCAATTTCTTGCTTCAAGCAGGTGATGCAATTACACAAGATGCTATTGCTTCAGGAGATATTATACTATCAAATGATAGAGCAAGTATTAGCGGATTAAAAGATGATGAAAGAGGGTCTTTTGTCTTTGGAGAAATGGAATTTACTACAGAAGGAACGTATGTATTCCATGTATTTGAGGAAAAGGGCGATGATTCAGATATTACCTACGATGAAAATATCTTAGAAATTATCGTAGAAATTACATTAGATGGAAACGTGCTACGAGAAATGGTAACATACCAAGGGGTAGCCTTATTTATCAATACTTATACACAACCAGAAGAACCACCAGTAGAACCAGAGATTCCGCCAGTGACACCAGAAGAACCACCAGTAGAACCGGAGCTTCCGCCAGTGACACCAGAAGAACCACCAGTAGAACCAGAGCTTCCGCCGGTGACACCAGAAGAACCACCAGTAGAACCAGAGCTTCCACCGGTGACACCAGAAGAACCACCAGTAGAACCAGAGCTTCCACCAGTGACACCAGAAGAGCCACCAGTAGAACCAGAAGTTCCACCAGTGACACCAGAAGAGCCACCAGTAGAGCCAGAAGTTCCACCAGTGACACCAGAAACACCGAAAGAGGACAGCGAGCTTCCACCAGGAACTGGATCTCAATCGATGTTTGTATTCTATAGTGGATTAATGTTGTTAATGTCTGGATTCTTATTCGCATTAATTAAAGTCCGTAAAAAAGAAGAACTGTAAAAAGAATAAAAGAAAAAAACCAATGAATCTAGAGTCGCTAGAAATCATTGGTTTTTTTTATTCAAGTAATTACGATATTCATTGGATATTATCAGATTGATATAGAGGGAAGATGAAGAGAATACTACTCGTATATTATTTGGTTTTATTTTTTTTAATCTTGAAAAAATGACGCCAAAGTAGATAAAATCCCCAGGTGCAAATTCCGATGCCTGTAAATAACATACCACTTACAAGTAATGCAAGATCTAAAAAACTAGTGGCATCCACGAAACGAGATGCTAACATCATCAATAAACCAATAAGAATAGGGGTAATACCAATACCATAGGATAATGAAGGTTTGTGAGTAAAACGATAAACTAGAATCATTGCTACCGCTAACACGAGTCCTCCACCAAAGGAAAATAATAAAATACGAAACCAAGGGTTTAGGAACAATTCACTCATTTGAATCACCTCTTTTATAATTACACTATATCATATCTAAAATATATTCAAACTTTTATGTGTTATATTCAATACGTTAGAATTGCTTTTTACTAATGATTTTTTATAATAAAGCTAACTAAGGAGGTAGTAAACAGTATGGGAAAAAAAGCAGTACAAATCGCGAATTTGGATGTTGAAGTTTTATTGGAAACCTTGAATCGTGCATTAGCTGAGGAATGGTTAGCATTTTATCAATATTGGGTTGGGGCTCGTCTAATGGAAGGTCCAATGCGTTCTGAAGTAGAACCAGAGTTGCTAGTTCACGCTACGCAAGAATTAAACCATGCCGTTATGGTGGTAACACGTATCATCCAATTAGGAGGAACGCCATTGTTAGATCCTAGAGAATGGTTTGAAAAAGCTGAGTGTGCTTATGATGCTCCAAATGATCCTTATATTGAGGAAATCTTAAATCAAAACTTAAGTGGAGAACGTTGTGCGATTTCACGCTATCAAGGCTTAGCAGAAATGACCAATGGAAAAGATTTAACGACCTATCAAATGGCAATCACAATTTTAGCTGAAGAAATTGAACATGAAGAAGATATTGAATCTTGGATTCGCGATATCGAACGTCTCAAAGACGATATTAGAAAATTAAGATTATAAGAAAACGCCCATAGGTAATCCTGTGGGCGTTGTTTTAGAAATAGTCGGGAATGATTTCATCAAGGTGTGGAGCTTCTTCTAGTTCCGCCACAAATTGATTTGGTAAATAGAGCGATTCATGCTTCTGTAATTCCATAGTACCTGATTGACGTAATACTTCCGCCACAAACTGGGAACAAAAATATTTCTTATTAAATTTATGTGGAATATGAAGAAAACAGAGTGCAACACCAATACGTGAATAATTAAAGGAATGCGGATTGTTTAAAAACTCAGCTAGAGCAGCTTCTAGCTTGTTGTAGGTTTCATCATCAACATACAGTACATAGGCAACGCTTTCCTTTTTACGGCTCTTAGGAGAGCGTAAACGCGGTTTCTCAACGACAAAACCTTTGTAGTTGAAGCTATAGAAATAATCACCTTCAGGGTCAATGGAAATCGAAGCATGGGAAAACCCCCAGTTGCTAATATAAGAAACGAAATTGGAAACAATATCGTTGTAGCTTGTTAATAGGATGGTTACTTTTTTCAAGAGGGTCTTACCTTTCTTTTTTTTGTATGCTACTATCCTATCATAGCTTGTTGGATTATACTACAGTTTTTTTAGCTACAAAAAAAGCTTGAAGGAACCAAATGGTTCTTTCAAGCTTCATTTTTTTATTGGTTTGATAATACTAGGAATTCATCAATCAATTCACTAACATTATCGAGTGCTTGATTCCAGAATGCAGTATCCTTTAAGTTTAATCCACAGATTTCCGCAACATCTTCTACACTATTCACGGTAGTAGCATGTAACATTGATTTGTATTTTTCTACGAAAGTCTCACCTTCCTTGCGGTATTGTGCATACAATCCACGGGCAAATAAGCCACCGAACGCATAAGGGAAATTATAGAAACTCAAATGAGAAGAATAGTAATGTCCTTTTACAACCCACATATAAGGATGTAAGAAGTTATGATCCAATCCATCTCCATAAGCTTCTTTTTGTGTTTGCAACATCATTTCGCTAAGTTCTTTATCAAACATAAAGCTTTCTGCACGTTTTTCAAAAACACGAGATTCAAACAAGAATCTTGAATAAATATCACAAATAATTTGTGTTAAATCTTGAAGTTGAGATTCAATTAAAGAAAGTTTGTCTTCCTTGCTTGCACTTGCAATCACAGCATTCATTATGATGTTTTCATTGAAGGTAGATGCTGTTTCTGCAATTGGCATTGAATAGTCACGATTGAGTGGTGCATGTGATTCAATGTGGAAGCCATGGTAAGCGTGACCTAATTCGTGTGCTAAGGTAACGACATCAGAGAAGCTCCCATCAAAGTTTGTTAAGATTCTAGATTCTTTCATGAAACCTAAATTCATACAATAAGCTCCACCCACTTTTCCAGCTTTGGGATCAAAGTCAATCCAATGCTCATCATAAGCGCGCTTTACAAGATCGTGAAGATCTTGTGAGAACGGTTTGAAATGTTCCAAGAGGAAATCGCGAGATGAATCAATGGTAAAGGTTTTATTATAACTACCAACCATCGCAAACATATCATACCAAGGAAGTCCGTTTTCATGTCCTAGTAAAGTAGCTTTCGCTTTTAAATAGGCATGAAATTTTGGTAAGTGTGCTTGAATTGCAGAAATCATCGCATCCAATGTTTCTCGACTCATTCGAGAACGCTCTAATGTCATATCGAGAACGGAATCATAGCCACGTAAGTTTGCAAGTGTTGTAACTTCAGCTTTGATGTTATTAAGTGAGAAAGCGACAGGAGCCTTGATTGTTTCAAGGGCAGCAAGTTCGGCTTCATACGCTGCTTTTCTTTCCTTTGCATCTGCAGAGTAAGCAAGATTGCGAATACCTGGTAATGTTAGGGTTTCCGTATGAAATGGTACTTTAAGGGTAGATGTTAAATAGTCATGCATACTCTCATAACCACTACCACCACTTAAGTTCATTTTAGCTACTACTTCTTCCACATCATCACTTAACAAGTGTTTGGCTTGATCGACCATCTCTTGTAAAATAAATTGATAATTTGTTAGTGTTGGATGTGTTTGTGCTAGTGTTGTTGGATCCACAACGCCTGCCAAGTATTTGTTGGCAATCGCCATTGGTTTGCTCGCTTTTGACATGGTTACCTGGAAGGTATTCATGTGACGTGCCGTTGTTTCATCCGTTGTATTGGTACTCAAACGCAGTTGGATGTAACATCCAACCTTGCGACCTAACTCTTCTAGGGTTTCCAATAAGGAAATGACTGCCTCAGGTGTTTGATTCGTAATATCTTGTGTCATCGCTTCAAATGATGTCATAAGTGTTTGTAACGATGCAAGATCGTTAATAAATGCAGTATCTTCGTATCCTGAATATAATTTCGATAAATCCCAAGTTCTCATGTTGTTGTCCCCTCTTTACTGTTCACTTGTAAGATATGCTAATACCAATTGCATCGTACCAAGTACGGCTTGCATATGGGTTCTTTCTAATCCATGGCTTGCAAATACGCCTGGACCAATGAGTGCTGCTTTGATGTCATTTCCACCACGCAGGGCAGCACTTGCATCACTTCCATACATTGGATAAACATCGAGTACGTAAGGTACACGATTGGTTTTCGCTAACCCAATCAAACGATTGATCATTTCATAATCATAAGGTCCACTACTATCTTTTGCACAGATGGATACATCAAATTCAGTACATGCTAAATCAAGACCAATACAGCCCATATCTACTGCCAAGAATTCTTTGATTCTCGCTGGAATATGTGAGCTTCCATGTCCTACTTCTTCAAACGTTGAAACGATGAAGAACGTATCGTATGGTAGTGTTACCTTGTTCTTTTTTAATGCAGCTAGTACACCAAATAAGGCACAAACACTAATTTTATCATCTAAGAAACGGCTTTTGATAAAGCCAGATTCTGTGATGGTTACCTTTGGATCGATGGCAACGATATCGCCATGTTGAATACCAAGAGCAAGGACATCATCTTTGCTCTTAACAACTTCATCCAAGCGTACCATCATATTGTCAATGGTACGTGGTAAGCTATTCGCATCTGGATAAACATGGGTTGCTGGTGATTTTGATACAACCGTACCAGAATACACCTTACCATCTCTTGTATGTACTCTTACATATTCACTATCCAGTGTAGGTATGATGGGTCCACCAAGTGTCGTTAATAATAAGTTTCCACTTGCATCAATGCTTCGAACCATTAAACCTAGGGTATCCACGTGTGCACCAACACCTCGTGCAAAACTACGTGTTGCTCCTTCAACTAACACCATCAAGTTTCCTTTTTGGTTGCGTTGTGTTTTATAGCCAAGTTTCGTAGCTTCATCTTCTAAAAAAGCAATGGCTTGCTGTGTGAATCCAGTAGGAGAATCGATATTAAGTAAAGATTCTGCTAGCTGTTTTACATATCCCTCATCTAACTTCATTGTTACCTCCATAAGTAGACACCATCGATTTCATCAATGGCTGCGACTTTTACCTTGATACTTTCATCAATTGCACTTGGAATATTCTTTCCAATATAATCTGCTCGAATCGGCAATTCACGGTGTCCACGATCAACAAGTACTGCTAGTTGAATCTCGGTTGGACGTCCAAAGTGCATGATACCATCCATGGCAGCACGAACGGTACGCCCCTTGAATAACACATCATCAATTAAGATTACTTTTTTACCCGTTGCGTCAAATACCACATCAGGTAAAGGATAAGCTTCTTGTAAATCATCGCGCCAGTGTTTGATATCGAGCGCAATACAAGGCACATCTACTCCTTCCAAACGAGCGATGTTCGCCTGGATAATTTTGGCTAGTTCTGCCCCTCTTGTTTTAATTCCGACTAAAATAATATCTTCGACCCCTTTGTTTCGTTCAATAATTTCATACGTTATACGGGTCAAGGAACGCTTCATTGCTGCTGCGTCAAGAATTTCCTTTTGTTCCATAACAAGCCTCCTAGAATAAGTCCATTATATCATTGATTGACATTTTTGCGATTAAATTTTCATTTTCAAAGATAATGGAATCTGCTAAATCTTTCTTTAAGTTTTGTAGTTCTAATATTTTTTCTTCAATCGTGTCTTTACAAATTAATTTATACACTTGTACGTTGTTTTGTTGCCCCAAGCGGTAGGCACGATCCGTTGCTTGATTTTGCGCACTCAAATTCCACCATGGATCAAAGTGAATCACGACTTCGGCTCCCGTCAGATTTAACCCGGTACCACCAGCTTTTAAACTAATCATAAAGACATTGGTTTCGTCGGTATTGAATTCATTGACCATCCGTTGACGCTCTTCCTTACTTGTTTTACCAGTTAGGGTAAAGTAAGAAATTTTCTCTTTGGAAAATTCTTGTCGTAAGAGTTTAAAGACACTCGTAAATTGTGAGAAAATCAGTACTTTCTTACCTGATTCTCTTGAACTTTCCACAATATCCATTACGGCTTTCATTTTTATCGATTGTTCTGTAACATTTTCATACAACAAACGCGGATCACAACATAGTTGACGAAGTTTTGTTAACATGGACAAGACTAAGATCTTATTTTCATTACCAGCTTGTTGTTGCTTCAATAAATCTTGTTTCATTGATAAGATATTTGCTTGGTAAAGTTTTTGCGCTTCTTCTTCAAGTTCTAAGAATAGCGTTGTTTCAATTTTATCTGGTAATTCTTTTAAAACATCTTTTTTCACACGACGTAAAATAAAGGGTTCTACCATTTTACGTAATGCTTCCAAGCATTGTTCATCTTCGTATTTTACAATCCCAACTTCAAATTGTTTTTTAAAGTAAGGGTAAGAGAATAAATAATCTGGCATTAAAAAATCAAAAATAGACCAAATTTCTGCAAGTGAGTTTTCAATTGGTGTTCCTGTAAGCGCAAAACGATGCATTGCTTTGATTTGTTTTACCGTTGTGGCATTTTTTGTTGCCTGATTTTTGATATATTGTGCCTCATCGATGATTTGATAGTGGAAGGTAATCCCCTCATAGACTTCGATATCACGCTTTAAGTAATCGTAGCTTGTAATCATAACATCGTAGTTTTCAGGATGTTGAATCACAGCAGCACGTTCTTCTAAACTACCATGTACAAGACCAACACGAATGTTCGGTGCAAATTTTAAAAGTTCATTACTCCAGTTTAAAATAAGGGAACTTGGACAAACAACGAGGTTACAAAGGCTACCACCTTGGATTCGATAATCTTCTAGTAAGGTGATGACCTGAATGGTTTTCCCAATCCCCATATCATCGGCTAAAATTCCACCAAAACCATAGTGACTCATGGTTTTCATCCAGCGATATCCTTCTTTTTGGTAATTTCTTAAGGTGTTTTTTAAGGGAGCTGGGACCTTAAACATACTGTCTTTTACATTGCGTACATCACTGACAATTTGTTTGAATTGTGCATCGCGGTCGACTTTGATATTGCTTGCTTGTGTTAATGTTTGATCAAGACTCAAACTACGATATTTACTTGTCGTGATTTTTCCACTATCGATATCTTTTGGTTTGACATTAAGATTGTCAAGAAACATCGATAGTTCAGACAAACCTGTTTCATCTAAGTTGATAAAACTTCCATTTTTCATACGGAAGTATTTTTTATGTTCACGATACGCACTTAGAATACCACTGAGTTCATCAATGGGAAAGTCGTTGGTATCGATATCGATTTGTAATAAATCTTGATGTATTTTAACTCCCATCGACATGGAAATATGTTCCTTGATTTTAATATTTTTTACTTTATCAGAAGTATAAATATTGGCATAGGCAGATACTTCATCAAAACCAGTACGGAAAAAATCATAAATCAAATCAATTGAATTATCCAAAATAAACACACCGTTTTGTTCATCTACATAACGGAAATATTTTTTTAAGATCATTACAATCGTTAGTTCCGCTGCATAATTGCGTGCAATATCATACGGGTTCTTTAAGATGGCATTGAGTTCAACATCACCATACGTAAAGATGAGTTTTGCGGATAACGTATTGACCTTTACTAAATCGAGTAAAACCTTTGCGGAAAAATGCGTTGGTTTAAAGTCTTCTAGGCTATCACCACTCAGTTTCACAAATCCTTTGATTTGATCAATTACGTTGATGTAGAAATCTTGCATCATCGAAGTAGAGATGGTAACTTGTTTTTGTTTATGAAACCAAACCAAGAAGCGATGCATTGCGTAGGTAAAAGCTTCATCACAAACGTACAAACGGTTTTCTTCACTTATGTACATTGTTTTACCAGCAGCAATGAGCTTAATGTCAGGATTCATCAACTGTAAATCGTAGGCTTGATCCTGGTGTTTTTTTACTTGTAAGGTAATATCAGGGTTGTGTTGAATGAGTTGCATATCGTCCATACCATGTAAAGCGTACGGTATTTTTGTTTCCTCCAACAAGTGAAATAGGGCAGCGATACGTTGATTGCTTAGGTAAAGGTAATTTGCTTTGTAAACTGTTTTGTTGTTGGGGTTTTGCTTGAATAAAAGATGATCACTCATACACCCTTGCATAAAGTCAAGTAATGGTTGACTCACTTCATCAAAGCTTGCACGATGGTGGAACAGTTCTAAATCTTTTCCATATTTTTTGGTTTCCTTATTGGCAACCATTTCTAAAAAGACACCAACATCTTTTACGACATAAAACTTATCGATTCCAACTTTGATACTCAGTGCAATGTACTGATAATCAACAAAGGTTAAGCTTAGTTTTAAGCTTGCTTTTTGATTTTTATGTTCCGCAATCAAATGTTGAATGGTGTTCATGCGATAATCATCAATCAAATCCTTCAACATCTCATCTTGTAATTGCAACGGTTGAGCGGGTTGTACTTTTGGTAAGTACTGGTTTGCATATTTATATAAAGCAGCACCAATGTGTTCGCATGGTGCATTTGTTGTTTCAAACTGTGGACAGTTACAGCGCATATTGATGAGTTTCCATTTTTCTTTGTCGACGGCAATTCCCACTTCGCGATACGATGGGTCTTTGACCATAGCAAAGATTAAGTTTAAGTCGGTATTTGTTGTGGTATCCACCTCAAAACTAACAACTTCGTTATGTTGAAATAAATCCAACGCTCGTTGGTTTATTGCTTTCTTTTTTAGGATTTTTCCTATTTTTTCTTCCATAAATTCCATATATTATTCACTCCTCAATAATGGACTATTATATCACGAATTGAAGGAAAAACCTAACGATGAACGGATAAAAAAAAGAAGCAAAATAATTTTATAACAAGCATCCCTTATGATATGATATGGGCCATGGGGTGATATAGATGGAAGGTAGAATTCATTCGTTTGAGAGCTTTGGCACGGTTGACGGTCCTGGAATTCGATTTGTCGTGTTTTTACAGGGGTGCCCCTTACGTTGTTTGTACTGTCACAACCCGGATACCTGGGATCCAAGTGGTGGGAAAAGCTATCGTGTAGAAGAAGTCGTAAAACAAATATTAAAATATAAGAATTACATTAAAAATGGTGGTGTTACCGTGAGTGGCGGGGAAGCAATGATGCAAATGGAATTTGTAACAGCCCTGTTTCAAGCTTTAAAAAAGCAAGGGATTCACACGGCACTGGATACCTCTGGAGCTTGTTATAACGCAGAGGATGCTGCTTGGATGCAACGCTATGAGGCTTTACTAGCCGTTTGTGATTTGGTGTTATTTGATGTAAAGCACATCGATCAAGCCATTCATTTGAAATTAACAGGCAAGGCCAACGACAATGTATTAGCAATGGCAAATGACTTATCTAAGCGCAATAAGCCAATGTGGATACGTCATGTACTAGTGCCTGGGTTTGATGAAGAACACCATCTATTTGCGTTGCGTAAGCAGATCGCGAACTGGACCAACGTGGAGAAAGTTGAAGTATTACCATACCATCGTATGGGAGAAGCGAAGTATGAACAAATGAAACTTCCTTACCGATTGCAAGGGGTAGAAGAACCTAGCAAAGCGGCAGTGGAGCGAGCAAAAGCCATACTAAAAGGAGAACTTGATGATTCAAATACAGTACCTCATCAATGATGCATGTGCAAGTTGTTATCAAATGCACGAAACACTCAATACCTTGAAATCAAATTTTCCAGAAATTGAGATTGTCGAAGTACCTTGGCAAGAAACAATGATTGAGAAATATGATCTAAAACGCATTCCGGTTTTACTCGTATTTCATGATGGGGTCATGGTCCAAACCATCGACCAAAATTTGCCTTATGAAATCTTAGAATTGTATTTTGAAGATTTGGTTAAGGAAGGGAAAAAATAAGAAATTTTTATTTTTTTCAAGAAAGAAAACGCTTACCTTTTTGAAAATTCGCAAGATTGATAATTTTCTAACAAAAGGTCTTTTGTAAATCACAAGTTTGCGTTATAATACGAAATGATTATAGAAAAGAGGAATGTTATGAGACAAGAATGGAACGGATTTGTCGGAGGAAATTGGACAGAGGAAATCGATGTTCGTGATTTTATCCAGAAAAACTATACTCCTTATGAAGGAGACGATACTTTTTTAGCAGACGCGACTGCAAATACCAAAGCTCTGTGGGAACAAGTTTTAGAATTGAACAAACAAGAAAAAGCAAATGGTGGGGTACTAGACGCTGATACTTCGGTGATTTCGACCATTGTTTCTCATGGCCCTGGTTATCTAAACAAAGAGTTGGAAACAATTGTTGGATTCCAAACAGATAAACCATTCAAACGTTCATTGCAACCGTTTGGTGGAATTCGTATGAGCGAATCTGCTTTAAAAGCTTATGGATTTGAAATGGATCCAGAAGTAGATGAAATCTTTACAAAATACCGTAAAACACACAACCAAGGGGTATTTGATGCTTATACAGCAGAAATGCGTTTGGCTCGTAAGTCAGGTGTTATCACTGGGCTTCCAGATGCTTATGGACGTGGACGTATCATCGGTGACTACCGTCGTGTAGCACTTTACGGTATCAACCGTTTGATCGAAGATAAAAAAGCTTATTTGGCATACCATGTTGGTGATATGACCGAATCAAAAATGCGTGACCGTGAAGAAATCAGTGAGCAAATTCGTGCGTTAGCTGAAATTGCACAAATGGCAGCTAGCTATGGCTTTGATATCACAGTTCCAGCCGTTACTGCACAAGAAGCAATCCAATGGACTTACTTTGGATACTTAGCAGCAATCAAAGAACAAAATGGTGCAGCGATGTCAATTGGTCGTGTATCTACGTTCTTAGATATTTATATCGAACGTGATTTGGCAGCAGGTACGTTAACAGAAGAACAAGCACAAGAATTGATGGATAACTTCGTAATGAAATTACGTTTGGTTAAATTCATGCGTACACCAGATTATAACGATCTATTCTCAGGAGATCCAACTTGGGTAACAGAATCCATTGGTGGTATGGGTGTTGATGGTCGTACCTTGGTTACAAAAAGTAGCTTCCGTATCCTTCACACACTTGAAACACTAGGACCTGCACCAGAACCTAACTTAACGGTGTTGTGGTCGACACACTTACCAAAAGAATTCAAACGCTTCTGTGCTAAAACATCTATCAAAACTTCAAGTATTCAATACGAAAATGATGATATGATGCGTGCGGAAATGGGTGATGACTACGGTATCGCTTGCTGTGTAAGTTCTATGCGTATTGGGAAAGACATGCAGTTCTTCGGAGCGCGTGCCAACCTTGCGAAAGCATTGTTATATGCAATCAATGGTGGTATGGATGAGAAGTTAAAAATTCAAGTTTCTCCTCGCTTTGAACCAATCCGTGGTGAAGTATTAAACTACGGTGAAGTAATGCAAAAATATGACCAAATGTTGGACTGGTTAGCTAACCTTTACATCAACACACTAAATATCATTCACTACATGCACGATAAGTATTCTTACGAGCGCAGTGAAATGGCATTGCATGATCATGAAGTACGTCGTTTGTTCGCAACGGGTATTGCTGGTTTAAGTGTAGTTGCGGATAGTTTATCAGCAATCAAATATGCGGAAGTAGCTGTAATTCGTGATGAAAACGGAATTGCGGTAGATTACCAAGTTCGTGGAGACTATCCTAAATTTGGAAACAACGATGACCGTGTAGATCAAATCGCTCATGACTTGGTTAAAACATTCATGAACAAATTGAAGAAAACACCAACGTATCGCGATGGAGTACACTCTATGAGTATCTTAACGATTACGTCAAATGTAGTATATGGTAAGAAAACAGGAAATACACCAGATGGACGTCGTGCTGGAGAACCATTTGCACCAGGTGCAAATCCAATGCATGGACGTGACGAAAACGGAGCCTTGGCAAGTTTAGAGTCAGTAGCAAAATTACCATACGATTATGCAAAAGATGGTATTTCTAATACATTCTCTATCGTTCCAGGATCCCTAGGAAAGGACGATGAATAAGATGAACAACAAAATTGATAACTTAGTAAACATGATTGATGGTTATGTAGAAAATGGTGGACACCATTTGAACGTAAACGTATTTGATCGTGAAACATTAGTGGATGCACAAAATCATCCAGAAAAATATCCACAATTAACAGTACGTGTAAGTGGTTATGCAGTTAACTTTGTAAAACTTACAAAAGAACAACAAGATGATGTAATCGCACGTACAATGCACGAAAAAATGTAAAGAAAAGGCCATTTGGCCTTTTTTTTCGTATATAATATAACTGAGGTGATTTGATGAAGGATTTGATGGAAAACTATTTACACAATACCGAGATTACGATTTTTCAAAGTCGAGAGATGTTTCGGATGAATACAGATACTCGCTATTTAGGCGAATTTATGAAGCTAAAAAAACATAGTAGTGTATTGGATATTGGAACCAACAACGGTGCTTTACTGTTATATGCAAGCATGCAAACGGATGGGAAGCTGTACGGTGTCGATGTACTAGAAGCTGCTTGTGACTTGGCAAGGTACAATTTATCCTACAATCAGATAACAAAGGTGGAAATCATCCACAGCGATGTGAAAGAACTTGTGATTCCTCAAGTGGATGCGATTGTTTGTAATCCACCCTACTTTCCTGTTCATGCACATTCCAATCTCAATGAAAACAGGAACTTGCAAGTTGCAAGACATGAAAAGTATTTGGAACTGAGTGATTTGATGCAAGTGGTCAAACGCTTATTAAAAGATCATGGACGCTTTTTTATGGTACACCGTGCCAATCGCTTAAGTGACATCTTGCTAGCACTGGATGAAGCAAAATTAGGTGTACGTCGCATTCAATTTATTCATGATGAAAATAAAGATGAAGCAAGTGGAGTGCTGATTGAGGCGGCCAAAGGACAAAAGGCCAACCTTAAAGTGAGTAATCCGATTTGGGTGAAACGATGAGTGATACTTTTTTAACTATCCTATTGGGTGTGTGTTGTTTGTTGTGTGTTATCTTAATCATTGTCATGCTGAAACAGCAACAAAACCATAAGCAATTAGCGAAGCTACAAGAACAGCAAAATATACAAGAACTCGCACAATTAAAGGCAATGTTGGAAGTCCAACAACAAAATACGATGCAAGGCTTACAACAAATCCAACACGTTGTTGATGAACGCTTGGAACAAACCTTAAATACAAGGCTCCAACAAAATGCACAACAAGTACAAACGGCTCTAGATAAAGTGCATCTAGGCTTGGGAGAAATGCAAAAAGTAGCGAGTGGTGTCGAACGCTTGCAAGATGTACTGATGAATGTAAAGACCAGAGGAATCTTGGGAGAGATTCAATTGTTTCAACTCGTAGAAGATATCCTCACACCATCACAGTATGTAAAAAATGTTGCGACCATACCTGGATCTCGTAATATGGTGGAATGTGCCATCCTGTTAGAAGATGGGGTTATGATGCCAATTGATGCGAAATTTCCGCTTGCTCATTTTGAACGTATTTTGGATGCAACAAGTGATGCAGAGCGTAGTATGGCACAAAAAAACTTAGTGATGCAAATGCGAAACAATGCCAAAGACATCCGTAGTAAATATATTGAAGCGCCGTATACGACCGACTTTGGAATTTTATTTGTGCCAGTGGAAAGTTTATATTTAGAATGTTTACAATTGCAGTTGGGTGAAATCCTCCATCAGGAGAGCAAAATCATTCTAGCTGGAC
Organism: Erysipelotrichaceae bacterium; assembly: GCA_051658525.1. GTDB lineage: Bacteria > Bacillota_I > Bacilli_A > Erysipelotrichales > Erysipelotrichaceae > JBOFMT01. The sequence continues at coordinate 31,045 of JBOFMT010000008.1, forward strand.
CTTCCACCTTGTCGGCAATTCTCAATGCGCTAGCGTTTGGATTTAAGCGATTGGTCATGGAAACGCAGGCCAAGGAGATTTATGAAACCTTAGCAAAGGTTCAAAAAGAATTTGATAGTTTCGCCATTGTGTTAGATACCCTGCAAAATCGCTTGCAACAAGCGAATAGTGAAATGGATAAACTCGTCGGTGTACGAACTAGAAAAATACAAGCGGCACTGGCTAATTTAAGTGAGAAAGGGTCTAACTTGTAATTGCTTGTGTTAGGAGTATCATACCGTTGAGGTGATACGATGAACGTCTATGATTTTAGTGTAAAGGATATGCAGGGAGAACAAGTTTCACTTGATATTTATCGTGGAAAAGTGTTGTTGCTTGTCAATACTGCGAGCAAGTGTGGATATACGCCACAGTTTGAACAACTTGAAGCAATGTATGAGCGCTATGTAGAAGCGGATTTTGAAATAATTGGATTCCCATGCAATCAATTCGCTCATGAAGATCCAGGAACAAATGAAGAAATCTTAACATTTTGTCAAACCCAATATGGTGTGAAGTTTCCGATGATGGCAAAAATTGATGTCAATGGACCGGAAGCTGATGCCTTGTTTGTATATTTGCGTAAAACAACAAGAGGTGTCATGGGAGATCGCATCAAATGGAATTTCACAAAATTTTTAGTCAACAAAGAAGGAAAGGTCATCAAGCGTTACGCCCCTAGTACTTCTCCTGACGAGATTGCAAAGGACGTAGCGATCTTGTTGAAATAGGAGCTTATGATCAAAAGTATCGTATGTGACATGGATGGAACCATGTTAAATGAAAACAAAGAACTACCTGCAGGTATTTATGAAATGGTTGCAGCATTAAAACAACAAGGTATCTTGTTTGGTATTGCGAGTGGACGACAATATGCGAATATTCGCTCCTTTTTTGAGCCAATTGCACAAGATGTCCTTTTCTTGGCGGAAAATGGCACCTATGTTGTTTACCAAGATGAAGTATTATCAATTGCAGCATTAGATAAAACTGATGTGGCTAATATCATCAACATGTCACGTGAATTAGAGGATGTAGCACTGGTATTATGTGGTGGCGAACGAGCGTATGTCTTTACAAAAGAAGAACGTTATTTAACTGAAATTCGTAAATATTATGCAGTTATTTCCACAATATCATCGCTAGAAGAAATTGTGGAACCTTTGATTAAGGTGGCTGTCTTGGATTTACAAGGAAGTGAACACCACTGTTATCCACACTATCGAGGATTAACGCATCTAGAAGTTGTGGTTAGTGCTGCCGTTTGGATGGATATTCACCTCAAAGGGGTGAATAAGGGAACTTCCTTAAGTAAAACCTTAGCACATTTTTCATTGTCTACAGACTCTTGTATGGCCATTGGTGATTATATGAATGATTATGAAATGATGCAAGCGGTTGGCTATGCAGTTGCAATGGACAATGCGCATCCTGAAATCAAGAAAATTTGTAACTACCAAACTACTTCAAATGAGGATAACGGAGTTATGAATATGTTAGTGCGTGTTTTACACCATCAAATCTAATCTAGCTTAGGCTGTATTTTTTTATATTTATAGTAATATTGTACTAACCTTATTGATAGTTTGATTGTCTTCTTACATATAAAAACGTCCAGCTTATGCTGGACGTTTACAGTGTTTATGAACTTGTTTTTTTGCTTCTTGTTTGCGTATTGCTAAGGCTTGCGAAATATCGTCAACACTGTATGGTTCTCCACTATGTTCAAGAGATGCTATCGTTAAGGTACAAAGTGGGAACGATTGCATTTCTCCTTGACGGTTGTTTGAGGTGACATAACCACTCTCTAGATGATCGTTACGATAGTATGTTTTCACATCTTCCGCAAATTTAACTTTGATTTGCTCCAAATGCGCTAACGCAAGGGGATGTTTGGAGATAATGACAAAATCATCTCCTCCGATATGTCCAATAAAGGCATCTTTCGGTAGAATTTGTATACAGAGTGATGCAACCAAACGAATAATATAATCACCTGATTCAAACCCATAAATATCATTGTATGGTTTAAAATGGTCGATATCGAGGTACGCGATCACAAAGCTTTCTTGCTGTGTAATGTGTTGTTTTATTGCTTCCTCGATCCATAGATTTCCAGGTAACCCAGTTAAAGGGTTTTGGTGTTTTGCTGTTTGTACTTCTAATTCCATCGTCTTCTCCAGTAGGTCTTTTACGGTGACAATACCCATGTATTGTTGCTCCTGATTGGTAATGACAATATAATCGTACAATTGATCACGATTCCGTTGCATTGCCTCTTTGGCTACATCACGAATGGGAATATGAGATTGCACGATGAGTGCTTGAAAACTCATTAAGTGATTGGCTTGCTTGTTTTGAAATAAACTATAGCCATAACGCCCACTTAGTTTTTGTGAGAGTTTTTCCCTGGTAATAATACCCAAAGGTTTACCGTCCTCTACAATCGTTGTACCAATATAATCAGGATTATGTAAGCTTTCTTCGTGAAGGTGAAGCACTGGTGTTGTTGGTTGGCAAGTATTATTGGAACGTACAATGCTACCAATGGTATGTGAATTATTAGAGGCAAGATGCTGTAATTGATGAAAGTTTTGAATCGTTTGGATTAGGTCATCTGAAATCTCATAAATTTCTTTTTCAGGACGTTGAATAAAATAGCCCTGCCCATACTGTACACCAAGTTGCATTAAGGTTAAGAGTTCTGCCTTACATTCAATCCCTTCGGCGATGATTTTAATGTTTGAAGTTTGAGATAGGGCAACCATACCTTTTACTAACGCATATTTTAGTGCATCTTCATGGATATCTCGGATCAGTTTCATATCTAACTTAATAAAGTTAGGATGAACATCACATATTAAATTAAGACCACTATAGCCACTCCCTACATCGTCCATTGCAATTTGATAGTTTTGTTTGCGGTAATGTTCCAACATACTCATAAACCCTTGCAAATCGTTAACTGAATTTCGCTCGGTAATTTCAAATACAATGTTCTCTGGTTGAATGTTGAACTTTTCTAAATACTCACGCGTCATTCCTTGCATAAAATTTTGATCGTGAATTAAATTTGGATTTACATTGATGAAAAGTAGTTTTTGATATGGGGGTTTTAAGATTTCGTACGCAGTCTCAAATGTTTTGCTACGGCAACATTTTTCAAGTTCCCAAAGGATTCCACACTCATTTGCTAGTTGAAACCATTGTTCAATGTTGCGATGACTTGCACTATGATCAATTCTTGTTAATGCCTCATGTCCTAAGATACTTCCATCCCGCAGCGAGATGATGGGTTGAAATACGGTGTAAATTGCTTTTTTCTGAATGATGTCTTGTAAATTTTTAATATCCTTCATAACGAATGCCCCCTCTACTTATGTAACGATATCATAATGATGTGATGTTTTTTTGTGTGTAGCGTTAAGGTTGTATTAAAATTTGGTAAATAAAAGACCAGCCTAGGATGGTCTTTGGGTTAAGAGTTGTTGTTGAAGTGTATCGATCATCGTTTCAATGTGTTCTTGATGTAAGGAATAATACACTCGTTGTTCAATTTTTTCCACATGAATCAAACGACATGTTAATAAGGCGTTCATATGATAAGAAATCGTAGCGGTTGTCACATCAAGTTTATCCGCAAGTTGTTGTCCATAGTGTGGTTCTTGCTTTAATAATAATAATATTTCAAACTTGGTTTTATCACTCAACGTTTTTAGTTGTTGTTGCAAGAGACCTTTGCCTTTGATATCAGCATCTCTTGCTTCCATAATACTACGCATATGTAAACCAAAGTTGATGGATTGCTGTAAACCTTGATGTTCACTTTGCACTTGTAAACTAATCCCGTTGTGTCGAATGATAGCTGGATAAAGGGGAATGTTGTTATCGTCTAAGGTTACACCGGTCAAAGTCTCAAAGAAGTTGGCTTCTTCAAACCAGCTATGGAGAGTCTTAATAAAATCAGCGATCATTTTATGATGTTTTTGCAATGCCTTTTCCACTACTAGTGTTACTTTTTCAATAGCGTAAATGAGTTGGGTTAGATGATGGTGAGGGTGATGAAGTAACAACATCAGGTTCCATTTACTCGCTATCGTAAGAGTATCTTCTTGTTCTAGAAAGGCTAAAAATTGTTGCGGTGTGTCAAGTCTTGGTTCAATCTCAAATAAGTCACTATAGACCTTACAAAGATAATTTGCAGCAGTGTCTTGCTCCATGCTATCAAAAAACGTTTGAAACGATGTTAGCTGTGAGGGATTTAGTGTTAATAAAAGATTGGCCATACAAGGGTAGTCTCCTTGATGTTTTAAATGCGTCGTGGAAAACCAAAAGGATTGAAGTTTAGATTCGATTAGACTTGCTTCCCGTATTTGTTTTTCCAAGTCGGCTAAGAGTTGTTTCATCGTGGTTTGTTGTTTTATTGATAAGGTTTCTAACGATTGAACCCATGCCTCTTTTGCACTGGAATTTTCCAACAAATATAACAGGGATATGGTTTCAAAGATCGGGTTAGCATGTGATTGAATTTGATATTGCATGATGGACCTCTTTCATTCTTTTTATGGTAGTTGATGTAGTACCTTTACTAGACATTGTACGCTAAATAAGCCAATAATCGCAAGTCCAAATCCAAAGAATAGAGTGGGAAGTGGAACAAAGATACATATAGAAGCAACCATCATCGATCCAAGTGGTGTGGCCGCCATGGCAAGTGAATTAAAGACACCAGAGACACGTGGTAAATAAACAGGTTCTACTAGTTCCATAAAGGTTACATTTACCATACTAACAATACCAGCTGCTACCATTCCTAACAGCATGGGAAAGCCAATCAGCCCGACAATGGTAAAATGATCCCAAATCGGAATGATGAGATGTACGAGTCCAAAGATAAAACCACAACTGAGGAAGATGGTACGCTGATTGATTTGTTTTCGTAAGATAGGATAAAGCAAAGAGCCAATTAACATACCAAGTGTTAGCCCACCAGAAATCAAGCTTAAAACCTCTGGACCTTTTTGATAGACATCACTAACAAGTGCAACCCCTAAGGTATTGAGTGGAATAATCAAGATGCCAAAAAGACTTCCAAAGACAACCAAATAAGCAACTTGTTTTTGCTTTAATAAATAATGAAAGCCTTCTTTTAAGTCTAACGTTATCGTAGCTAACGATAGTGTTTGTCTTTTTATAACCTCATTTTTATATTTTGTAAGAAATTGCAACAGCCCACAAAGATAAAAGGTGAGCGCATTGATGCATAAGGTCCAAGCAATCCCAATAGTACCTAGTAAAATACCAGCAACCGCTAAACCAAACAACTCCATAGCTTGACTCATACTACGAGATAACCCCATCGCATGCCCATAAGCCTCTTGTTCTAATAAGAGTGGATAACAAGACATACTTGCAGGTCCTTGTAGACTTTCCAAAGAAGAAGCAAGTATCGTAAAGAGAAAAAGGTGCCAGACTTCTAACCTTTGATTGGCAAAAAGGATTGCCGTTAGTGTTACGATGAGGGCGCGCCCGAAGTTGGTAATAAGTAATACATCTTTTTTTCGAAAGTAACTAACAACGACCCCACCAATCGGTTGAAAGAGCACATTGGGTAAGGCATTCAAACCAAAGAGTAGTGCCATAAGTGCAGTCGAGCCTGTTAATGCATAAACCATCCAAGCATAAGCGATCGAATCCAAAGAATCGCCGAATCTTGAAATCCAGTTTCCGATAGAAAACAAAAGATAGTTTTTGTTTTGTAATACATGTTTGTAACTAATTGATTGTAGAGTATCCATAACTCCTCCTTATTAGATGGTTTTTTATTTAGTTAAACACTCATCTAACTACAGTGTACTTAAATGTTAGATGTTTGTCAAACTAAAATATAATTTCATCTAATGTTAGAGTGTCGTTTGCCAAGTGAGTGATGTATGGTAAAATAATAGCATCGTGTTAGGGGGAGCTATGATGCATCATTTAAAAAATCAAACCTATTTCAAATTATTTTTTATTGTTACGATTTTTTGGAATACGTTAAATCTACAAGTCTTTGGGATTCAAAGCAATCCATTAGCTTGGATTGCTATTGTATGGGGTTTGGGACTTTTCTTGATTCAAATTGCGAAACAAGAAGTTGCCTGGAAGCAATATAGTTTATGGTTGTTACTTCTGTATCTTGGGGTTACAGGTTTTGCAACCTTCAATAATCCCTTCCATACCACAAGTTCGATCCAATTGTGGTTGTTGCAAGCGTTGGTGTTACTCGTTGTATTTCCAAGTATAAAAAAAATGAGCATCCCAAAACTCAAGCAAGAGATGTTTCTAATCAATGCTTTGGTTTGTGGACTCACTTTTTTTGCTAGTTTAGCAAGTATTTTCTTGTTTTTGGCTAATGTTAGTTATTCAGCCCATGGAGTTACGTTAGGACTTGTTGGAAATCGCTTGTTCGGTGTCTATTTCAACAGCAATCCTGCGAGTTTTTTAGCGATTATCGTCGTGTTATTTTCACTCATAGCGCTGCGTAATCACACCAAAGTTCGTTGGTTTTATCTATTGAATATCGCGGTACAACTTATTTATATTCTATTGAGTAATTGTCGTAGTGCCTTACTGATTGTATTAGGTATTCTCTTAGTATTTACCTATTACTTTATGTTTAAACAAAAAAAGTATCCATGGTGGCGTCAAGCTTTGATTATGTTTGTCATCAGTTTGGTGTTTTTGTTTGGATCGAGTCTAATCAAGGAACTATTGTTTTTAATTCCTAAATTACAGGGTGCCGTTTTTGAAGATGGTGGACGATTCCAATTTGATAAAATCGTTCAAATATTAAGTTTAATGCGCAGTGGCTTATGGAGTAATAAGATTGAAATTTTAACCTTGGCAGACGAGATTAGCAGTGGTCGTGTCGAGCTCTACTTTAATAGTTTACAAGCATGGCGTGCAAGCCCAAT
>JBOFMT010000009.1:0-66869 GCA_051658525.1 Erysipelotrichaceae bacterium
TGATGATGGCGAAGTGGACACACCTGTTCCCATCCCGAACACAGAAGTTAAGCACTTTAGCGGCGACGATAGCTGGGCCTGGCCCCAGTGAAAATAGCACGTTGCCAGGTAAACGAACCCATTTGGGTTCTTTTTTTTGCTTTTTCGAATAAGAGGAGGCTATATTCTGTACCAAATAACCGTTTTTATCACATTTTATTGCAAAAATGCGAAAATCATTAGATAATGAATAAGTTAGAGGCAAAATGGAGGTTTTATGAGTCAAAGAGAGTACAGTAAGAGGTTAAGTGAAAATCAAGAACAGTTAAAAACCTTATATTTCGATCTATACCAACAATATGGTGCAGGTCAAAAAGATTATAAACGCCTTTTGTCTATTATCGCAAAAGGTTATGATACACGTAAGAGTGCATTGAGAAAAATAGATATGCATCAGTCAGGATGGAATCTAGCAGCAAATAATATTGGTATGACTCTCTATGTTGATACGGTATCGAAGAATTTTAGTAAATTCAAAACAAAGATACCGTACTTATTAGATTTGGGTATTACTATAGTGCATTTTTTACCATTCTTTGATAGTAATGAACAACAAAGTGTAGAAGATACTGCTGTGATTAGTTTTAAGCATTGTAATACTGCCTTTGGGTCGATGGAAGACTTTGAAAATCTATGCGATGCATTGCGCAAAGAAGGAATATTTGTATGTTTAGATTTGCCAGTGCATGGAGTTTCCAAAGAACATGAATGGGCAAAACTTGCTTTGGCAGGTGATGTAGACTATCAGAAGCGATTTATTATGGTTGAAGATGTTGGGGTAGTGGCATCTTATAACAGGACAATTCCGATCTCGCAATCAAATGCAGCAGAGGGCTGCTTTACTTTTGAGTCATCGCTTTTGAAATATGTATATACTTCGTTTGGTTCGGAACAATTTGATTTCAACTATAAAAATCCATTGGTATTTGAATATTTGGTAGATACCTTATTATGGATTTCGAATCTTGGTGTCAATGTGATTCAACTCAACCACTTAGATATTATGTGGAAACAAGTAGGTACTACATCAAAAAATTTACCAGAAGTGCACAAGATATTAGCCCTACTACATGTGATAAAAAATATTGTTGCTCCATCCGTTGTTTTGGCTTCAGATTCTAATGTTGAATCTTATGAGGTTTCAAAATATTTCGGGGAAGAATTTCAACCAGAAATAACTTATATGAATAATCATGCATTGAGTGTGAATGCGTGGAATGCGTTAGCGACGCGCGATACTCGATTAATGAATGTTGACAAGCAACGAGTAGTTTTACCGTCCCAAGCTGGCTGGTTTAACTATATTCGTAATGAGAAACCGCTGAATTGGAATTTTAATGAAGCAGCAGCGTTAGCGTTAAAGTGGGATCCTCAAGCTCATAAGCAATTTTTAATTCGATTCTATAGTGATGTGTTTGATGGGAGCTTTGCTCTAGGTAAGAAATATAAAATGAATCCAACGACGCATGATGCTCAAATCAATGGAACATTTGCTTCGTTGATAGGTTTGGAAAAAGCAAGAAATGAACACGATGTATTTGGAGAAGAACTCGCTGTAAAGCGAATGTTACTCATTCATGCTTTGTTGCTTACAGAACGTGGAATTCCAATGTTCTACGCAGGGGATGAAATTTGTGCGTTTAATGCAAGATTGCGCCCAGAGCAGGACGAACGTGATCTTCATAAAAATAAATATCAATGGGATCTGTTAGATCATCCATTTTCCAATCCGTTACAAGAAGGGTATCGAAATCAAGTATTAAAATTGAATCGATTAAGAAAAGAAGATAGTATCTTTGATACGAACGTTCAAAGCTATTTAATTAATGCCACAAATCACTCGATTTATTCATTTTTCCGTAGAAAAAACAATGAAATCTTCATCGGTATCTTCAATTTTTCAGAATATCCGCAGAATTTAAGCAGTATTGAGGTAAAACAATATGGTGTTCAAGGTAAATTTGTTGATAAAGTGCAAGGTAAAGTAGTAGATTTATCAAAAGGCAACATCTATTTACATCCATATGAGTTTTTGTGGTTAAAAAATATACAATAAATAAACAAAATGTACAAAAAAAGATAAAAATATGAGATTTACGTGAAAATAACACTTTATTAACACGAAAATCTCTTTTTATTTGACATTGTAAAGGGTTACATATATAATTCAAGTATAAAGTACAATGGAGGTACATAAGAATGCGAAAATTATTAGCAGCTTTAGCAGTGTTTTCGTTAGTTTTAACTGTAACCGGATGTGGAGATAACTCTGGATCATCTGATACAGTTACAATTACGCTAGCTCAAGGGAAACCTGAGATTGATTCTCAATTAAAAGATTATGCAGCGGCTTATGAAAGTTCTACAGGAACAAAGGTAAATATTGTTTCTTGTGGGGGAGACTCATGTAAATTAGGAGATAAGTTGAAAGCGGATTATGCTGCTGGAAACATGCCTGATATCTTCCAAATTCAAGGGATTGAAGATTATAATGAATGGAAAGAAATCATCATGTCATTGGAAGGTAGCGATTGGTTAGCTGATACTTCACTTGCCTATACGGTTGATGGAGTTCCAGTAGGATTCCCTGTAACAGTTGAAGGTTGGGGACTAGGATACAATAAAGAGCTTTTGGATAAAGCGAATATTGATCCTGCGACATTAACAAATTTTGAATCATATAAAGCAGCATTTGAAACTTTGGATGCCATGAAAGATGAATTGGGTATTGATTCTGTCGTTTCTATGGCAGCAGGACCTGGTATGGAATGGGTTACAGCGGATCATAATTTAAACTCATTATTATCAAACGGATTAGCTTATACAGATAAATCAGTAGTAGAAGCATTGGTTGCTGGAAATGTTGATGCAACTCGTTTAACAGAATATGCAAACTGGGTAGCTTTATTGTTTGAATATGCTGACAAAAATGTATTAACTGCTGGTGGGTATGATGATCAAGTTGGTGCATTTGCAAATCAAAAAGCAGTATTTATTCACCAAGGGAACTGGATTGATGGTGACTTAGCAAATCAAGGTGCGGACTTTGACCGTGGATTTGCGCCACAAGGTTCTATGTTAGCAGATACTGATGGAATCTTCGTTGGAGCTCCATCTTTCTATGTAATCAACAGTGAGTCTCCCAATGTAGAGGCAGCAAAACAATTCTTAAGTGATATGGTTTATACCGAAGCTGGAAACGACTATATCGTTAACAAAGCTGGTATGGCACCTGCATTTAAAAACATTACGTTAAAACCTTCTGGTAAATTTACACAATCCGTTATTGAATGGAACAACTCTGGAAAAATTTATGCTTGGAATCAATATGAATTCTCAAGTGAATTCCGTTCAACAGTGTTAGGTCCAATTTATAACCAATTGGCTACTGGAAGTATTACTACAGAAAAATTTATCGAATTAATGACAACCGCATTTGAGACTAGATAGCATCGCTTACGCTTATTAAAATCGAAAGAGGCAGGTGTAAACCTGCCTCTCATTTTAGAGGAGAGCATAAAATGAAGCAATTTATACGTAAAAATAGAGAAAGTCTTACGTTTTGGATGTTTTTATCTCCTGCACTGATTGCGTTTACTATGGTAATTGTCATTCCGTTTTTAATGGGGATTTACTATTCGTTCACGGATTGGACAGGTGCTGCACAAAAAACGATTACCTTTATTGGATGGGAAAACTATAAAATAGCGCTATCCGATGTGCGGTTTCTATATTCAACGATCATTACGGTTATTTATACAACATTTAATATTATCTTAGTAAATGTTGTTAGTTTTAGTTTGGCGTTATTGGTTACCTCTAAATTAAAACTTACGAATTTATATCGTGCTGGATTTTTTCTTCCTAATTTAATTGGTGGAATTATCTTGGGGTATATTTGGCAATTTGTATTCTCTTATGCTGTTCCAGAAATTTTCTCAGTACTAGGTTCTACCTATTTCGTAGAAAATTTGCCAATCTTGGCAAAAGCATCGACAAGTTTGGTAGCACTTGTAGTAGTTTCTACATGGCAATATGCTGGGTACATTATGATGATTTATGTAGCTGCATTGCAAAATGTTCCAAAGGATTTGTTGGAAGCAGCAAAAGTGGATGGAGCCAATTGGTGGCAACGTTTTAGAAATATTACACTACCGATGGTTGCTCCTGCGTTTACCGTTACTTTATTCTTAACACTAGTCAATTCATTTAAACAATTTGATGTCAATGTCTCTTTAACCGGTTCTGGACCTGCGGTACTATTTATGGGAAAACCGATCCCAGGGATGGAATTGCTAGCGCAAAACATCGCGAATACCGGAACGATTATGCGAAACAACGCACTAGCACAATCCAAAGCGGTAATTTTCTTTGTGGTGTTGGTATTCTTCTCATTGATTCAAGTGTATTTTAGTAAGAAAAGAGAGGTGGAAATGTAATGAAACGTAGCTATAGAGGATACATATTAGAATTTATGACCATAGCTTTGTTTTTATTCTTTATATCACCACTCATCTTAGTACTCTTTAATGCGGCTAAGACGGGAGCAGAAATTTCTGCGAATCCCTTAGCAGCTCCGGAAAACTGGGCAACGCTTTGGGAAAACGTAAAATATATTTGGACCAATAAAAATGTTGGATACCCAAGAGCTTTGTTCTCTTCGGTTATTGTAACCTTCTTCTCCTTGCTTTCCATTACCTTTACATCGGCAATGGCAGCTTGGGTTTTGGCTAGAAATAAGTCTAAAAAATCTACCTTTGTCTTTATGATTTTTGTAGCGGCGATGGTTGTACCATTTCAAGTAGTTATGTTTCCATTGGTACAGTGGTTTAAAATCTTAGGGGAAGCGTTAGGTGTTCGTTTATTACAAAATTATTTAGGATTGATCTTTGCCTATACCGGCTTTGGAGCATCGCTTTCCATCTTTATGTTCCACGGGTTTATTAAATCAATCCCAACGGAACTTGAAGATGCTGCTCGCATAGATGGCTGCGGTAAGATTAAAACATTCTTATATATCGTATTTCCAATCTTAAAACCAATCTATGTAACCATATTGATTTTGAATGGAATTTGGATTTGGAACGATTATTTATTGCCATTGTTGATCGTTGGTAAAGGAACATTAAACCAAACAATACCTTTGGCAGTCAGTAACTTTGCAGGAGCATTCTTAAAGTCGTGGGATTTGATGATGACTGCAATCTTGATGGCAATAGTACCGGTTGTTTTCTTCTTTGTCATCGCACAAAAATATATTATTAAAGGTATGGTCGATGGGGCTGTAAAATAGATTTGCATAGTTGATGGGGGGGATGTTTATGAAACGATTAATCAATGAATTCCACAGTGGGCATTGTGCCAATATCTATGATTTTTATGGAGCGCACAAAGTAGATGGTGGGATTCATTTTGCTGTGTATGCACCGAACGCCAAACACGTAAGTGTTGTCGGTTCGTTTAATGAATGGAATGGTTTTGAACACCCAATGCATCGAGAACCAGATGGCACATGGATCTGTATTATTGATCGTGCACAAGTGGGTGATGCATATAAGTACCGGGTAACGGATGCTTTTGGTAACAATGTTGATAAAGGAGATCCGGTCGGGTTCTTTGCCGAGTGTCGACCAAATACAGCGAGTAAAATTGCAAATTTGGATACTTATGTTTGGCATGATCAAGCATATATTGATCAAAGAGATAAACACTTTGATAAACCGCTTAATATCTATGAATTACATTTGGGAAGTTGGATGCGAAAACCAGATGGTACATGGCACACGTATCAAGAGGTTACAAGTTTGTTAATTCCTTATTTGCAAGAGCATGGATATACACATGTGGAATTGATGCCACTGACGGAACATCCATTTGATGGATCTTGGGGTTATCAAACAAACGGGTACTTCTCAACAACTTCAAGATATGGAGAACCGCATGAATTGATGGGTCTTGTTGATGCGTTGCATGGTGCTCATATTGGTGTATTATTTGACTTGGTTTTGGCGCACTTTGTAAAAGATGCACATGGATTAGCTTATTTTGATGGTTCGCCAACTTATGAATATCAAGCAGTCATTGATGCGGAAAGTGAGTGGGGTACCTTAAACTTTGATTTATGGAAAGAGGAAGTAAGAAGTTTCCTAATCTCTGCCGGTAATTTTTGGATTGAAAAATTTCATTTTGATGGCCTACGTATTGATGCAGTTTCCAATATAATCTATTGGGGTGGAAATGGAAGCCGTGGTGTAAATGCAGGTGCGGTTGATTTTATCAAACGGTTTAATTATTTGATGAATCATAAGAATCCTGGCGTTATCTTAATTGCTGAAGACTCTTCTAGTTTTCAAGGGGTAACCACACCGAGTGAATATGGCGGTTTGGGGTTTGATTATAAATGGGATTTGGGTTGGATGAACGATACTTTAAAGTATTATGCGAAAGACCCGGTATATCGTCATTATCATCACAATAGTTTAACGTTTTCAATGGCCTACTTCTATTCGGAACGCTTCTTGCTTCCGTTATCACATGACGAAGTTGTCCATGGGAAAGGTTCAATAATAAATAAAATGTGGGGTGGATATGAGGAAAAGTTTGCACAATGCAAAAATCTCTTCGTATATATGTACACACACCCTGGTAAAAAGCTGAGCTTCATGGGAAATGAGCTAGCGCAGTTTAGAGAGTTTGATGAACATCGCGAATTGGATTTCGGACTGATGCAATATCCAGTGCATAACCAATTCAATCGGATGATCAAAGACTTGAATCACATCTATGCCTATCACCCAGCCTTATCGAAGTTTGATTATGATAATCGAGGATTTCATTGGATTGATGCAAACAATGCATCCGATTGTATCTACTCGTATTACCGTAACAGCGATGATGAATGCCTGGTTGTGATATTGAATATGACTCCTCGATCCTTTGAAACATATCGAGTGGGGGTTCCTGAAAATGGAAGGTATGTAGAGATTTTGAATTCAGATAGAGATATTTATGGGGGATATAACATGTGTAACTACAATAAAGTAGAAGCATATGAATATCATATACACGGCTGTCAATTTGCAATTGAAGTGAGAATTGCACCATTTGCAGCACAAATTCTAAAGTTAGAATATAGAGGAGAAGAAGAACATGTTTAAAAATCGTAGTGAGTTTGTTGGGGAATTTACTGAAAGAATTGAACAAAAATATGGAAGACCCGTTGTAAATTCTCATATAACGGAACGTTATATGATCTTGGGAGATATGGTACGTGACTATGCGAGCGTAAACTGGAAACAATCCAAAGCGGCGATTGCAAAATCAGAAGAAAAACAAATGTATTATTTCTCAATGGAATTTTTAATTGGACGTCTTTTGACGAATAACTTGATGAACTTAGGTATTTATGAAACAGTAAAAGAAGGATTAGAAGATTTAAATTTTGATATCAATGAATTGGAAAATATGGAGTCAGATGCAGGTTTAGGAAATGGCGGACTTGGTCGTTTGGCTGCATGTTTCTTAGATTCTCTTACATCAACGGGATATGCTGGACATGGAAACTGTATTCGTTATCAATACGGTATGTTTAAGCAAAAAATCGAAGATGGAGAACAAGTTGAAGTTCCAGATCAATGGTTAAAACTTGGAAATGTTTGGGAAGTTCGTAAACCAAAGCATGCTGTGGATGTAAAATTCTGGGGAAGAATTGAAATGCACAAAGATGCAGACAGCGAAAATATCACATTCAAACACGTTGATTGTGAGCATGTAACGGCTGTACCTTATGACGTTCCTGTTGTAGGAAGTGGTGTTAAACTTACGAATACATTACGTTTGTGGAGTGCTGAGGCAAGTGAATTGATGCCTTCAAATAGCAATTTCGGAGAGTACATTAACGGAATTAATGAAATTTGCCGTAACGTATATCCAGATGACACTACGGAAAGTGGAAAATATTTAAGATTAAAACAACAATATTTCTTCTTATCTGCTGGGTTACAATCAGTATTAAAAGAACACTTCCGTGTTTACAATACATTTAATAACTTAAGTGATAAAGTAACGATTCAAATGAATGACACGCATCCAGTATTGGTAATCCCAGAATTGATGCGCATCCTTATGGATGAAAACGGATATACTTGGGATGATGCTTGGGCAATCGTAGAAAAAACAGTTGCATATACAAACCATACTGTATTACAAGAGGCATTGGAACGTTGGCCAATCGAATTTATTCAACGTCTATTACCAAGAATTTACATGATTGTTGAAGAAATCAATCACCGCTTTGAACAAGCGATGCGTGCGAAAAAAGTGGACTACGATGTAATCCGTCGTATGTTACCAATTCGTGATGGTCAATTACACATGGCAAATCTTGCAATTGTTGCGAGTTATAAAGTAAATGGGGTTGCAGAACTACATACGAAAATTTTAAAAGAAGAAACATTCAAAGATTTCTATCATGAATCACCAGAAAAATTTATCAATAAAACAAATGGGATTACGCACCGTCGTTGGTTGTTGTATTCTAACCCACAATTAAGAACGATGTTGGATGAAGTAATTGGTACAGAGTACCATGAGCAACCAGATCTATTGAATCGTTTGGTTCCACATATTGATGATGAAGCAATTCAAAATCGTTTCTTAGATATCAAAAAAGAACGTAAAGAAATTCTTGCGAAATACATTCTACAAGAAACTGGAATTGAAGTAGATGTTAACTCAATTTTTGATGTGCAAGCAAAACGTTTGCATGCTTACAAACGCCAGTTATTGAATGTAATGCATATTATTTATCTATATCAAAGAATGAGTGAAGATCCAACGTACCGTATTCATCCACATACGTTCATCTTTGCTGCAAAAGCTGCACCTGGTTACTACTTCGCGAAACGCGTTATTAAGTTGATTCATGCAGTAGCGGAAAAAGTGAATAATGATCCAGAAATTTCAAAATTCATGAAAGTAGTATTTATTCCAAATTATTCTGTATCTATTGCTGAGATTTTAATGAATGCAGCAGATGTATCAGAACAAATCTCTACAGCTGGTAAAGAGGCAAGTGGAACTGGAAACATGAAATTGATGATGAATGGAGCCATTACATTGGGTACTCTAGATGGAGCTAATGTGGAAATTCATGACTTGGTAGGCGATGAGTTTGATGAAATCTTCGGACTTCGCGTTGAAGAGGTAAATGAATTGAAAGCGAACGGGTATAACGCTTGGGAATACTATGAAAGAAATCCAATCTTACGCCGTGTTGTTGATAGTTTAATTGATGGTAGCTTCGGTGTAAATGATGAATTCCGTCCAGTATATGATGAATTGATGCACCATAATGATGAATATCTATTATTAGCTGATTTCGATGCTTACGTAAAAGCGCAAAGAAGAGTACAAGCTCGTTACGCAGATCGTAAAAATTGGGCACGTTGTATGTTGTACAACATCGCAAGATCAGGATTCTTCTCAAGTGACCGTACGATTGAAGAGTACGCGAAAGAAATTTGGGGAATGAATAAAATTACAGTAGAATAATACGGTTGAATAAGATGGACTCTGTCCATCTTTTCGACTAGATAAGAATATAAGTGGGGATAAAACGATGAGAAAGAAAACGAATTTTGAAGCCTATTTGGATGACTTCCATAAAATCAATGCATATATAAGTACAAGTTTTTACAACGGTAAAAGTGCTGCCTTTTATTTACGCATGCCGAATGGCGAATTGAAGGATTTGAAAATCACTTCCCAGATGAATGTAAACGATCAATATGTAAAATACGTGCTAGCGGTTGAACAACCATTAGAGATTTATGAGCAATATGAAATCATTGAAGAGCATGCCTTATCTACAACGCTTGCATTTGGGTTGATTGTAAAGTCACCAGAATTTGATCGTGATTTCGCATACCTTGGAGATGATTTGGGATGCGAATATCGTAAAGATCAAACGAGTTTCAAGCTTTGGGCACCAATGGCAAGTCAAGTGTTGTTGCAAATTGAGCAACATGGTAAAATGAGCAATCATCAACTTACTAGAGGAAATCAAGGTGTCTATCATATTGCAATTGAAGGTGATTTGGATGAAGCTAGTTATGTTTATTTAGTGAAGGTTAACGGAAAGTGGCGTGAGGTTACAGATCCATATAGCGATTCATTAAATGCAAATGGGAAACAGTCTGTTGTAATCAATTGGGAGCGTTGTGATGTTGATTTACACCATGATGCCCTTCCAATCTTTGAACAAAAAACAGATGCAGTAATCTATGAAGCTAGCGTTCGTGATTTTTCGTCGATGCTAGAAGGTGTTGAACATGTGGGGAAATACTTAGGTGTGGTTGAATCTGGTGTTACATTGGAAGACAAACCAGTGCTTATGGATCACTTATTGAAAATGGGGATCACGCACTTACAACTACAACCAGTTCATGACTTTGCAACAATTGATGAATTGAATATTAGTAAATTTTATAATTGGGGCTATGATCCGGTTTCTTACTATACACTCGAGGGAAGCTATAGTTCAAATCCAGAAGATGGTTATACACGAATTTTAGAATTTAAAACGATGGTTTCGAAACTACATCAAAAAGGAATTCGTGTTGTACTAGATTTGGTTTATAACCATTACTATGATTATCGTACCAACAGTTTACAATCCATTGTTCCAAATTATTTCTTTCAAATGGATCAAGAAGCAAATCTATCAAATGGCTCGTATTGTGGAAACGATTTTGATTCTTCTCGTGCTATGGGGAGAAAATATATTGTTGATAGTTGTGTAAACTGGGTAAAAACGTTTGGTATTGATGGTATTCGATTTGATTTAATGGGTATTATGGACATTGAAACAGTTAATTTGTTATTGGAAGAGTGTCGTAAGTTTAAGCCAGATTTTATGGTTTATGGAGAAGGCTGGAATATGCCAACAATGTTAGAACAACGAAATCAAGCAACGATGACAAATTATCCATTAATGCCAGAGATTGGTTTCTTCAATGATTTTTATCGTGATCATGTAAAAGGAAGTACATCGGAAGATGAAGTTTACAAAAAAGGTTATGCGACAGGAGATGCAAGTTTGTTTGAAGCGATGAAAACATCACTTTCAGGTACTTGTTCCTCTGTATTCGGTGAGGTGAAGTTCTTAAATCCTACACAAAGTGTTAACTATGTAGAGTGTCATGATAATGCAACACTTTGGGACAAAATGCGTGAATGCTGTAAGGAAGAAGTGCGAGAAGTAAGAATGAAACGCCAAATGTTAGTCAACGGTGTTGTATTGTTGTCTCAAGGGATTCCATTCCTTCATAGTGGGCAAGAGTTTGCTAGAACGAAATACGGGGTTCACAATTCCTATCGTTCCAATGACCAAATCAACGCTTTAGACTGGGAGCGTTGTATGCGTAACTACGATGTTGTAAGTTATACGGCAGATATGATTTCAATAAGAAAAAAATACCCATGCTTACGCCTGATTACTAGAGAACAAGTTGAAGAACTTGTTAGCATTCAAGAACTACAACCAGGAGTTGTTCACTATGCTATCAAAAATACCGATCCATCACTCCAATATAAAGCATTGGAAGTTGTGATTAATACTACACACGATGTTGTGTATCACGATTTTGGTGAATCTGTACAGATGGTAGCGAATGAAGCGGGATGCTTGCCTATCCGTTTGGGAACAAAGTGCCCTGCCATCAATCCATTAACGATTATTGTTGTGGAGCGTATCTAATGGACGGTAAAAAAAAGAGTGCGAATACACTCGTAAAGTACTTCCATTTTATCATTCATGATGAAAGTACCATTTTCGATTTAGAACAAGCATTGTCGGGCATTCACAATCAACCAATTGTGATGCAGGCGCTTGATAATAAAATGGGCTACTTTCAGTTGTG
Organism: Erysipelotrichaceae bacterium; assembly: GCA_051658525.1. Classification (GTDB taxonomy): domain Bacteria; phylum Bacillota_I; class Bacilli_A; order Erysipelotrichales; family Erysipelotrichaceae; genus JBOFMT01. The sequence goes on from JBOFMT010000009.1 coordinate 11,961, forward strand.
TGGTGATGATATAGAGGATATGGCCAATGCACTTCCATTGGCACTATATGATATGAATGTATCTTCTACGTTTTTAATCAGCCATGAAACGGATCGCCTAACATACTATTCCTTATTGAATTGTATTCAATTCGGAATGAATCGAGTACATCACCTATCAGATGTTTTGATGATGATGTTATTCAAAGGTGATATTCGTACAAGGAATATATTAACGGAGTATTTCTATCATGTGGATCGCGAATTAATCCATACGGCAAATGAATTTTTAAAGTCTGGTTTGAATGCGAATAAGGCATCTGCAAAATTGTATTTGCATCGTAATACCTTAAGTTATCGATTACAGAAATTTATACAGTCTACGAACCTTGATATTCGAGACTATTATAATGCTCAAGTATTGTATATCTATTTAATTTCAACAAAATAGGAGGTAGGTAAGATGAGGGATACCGTTATTTATCAAGTATTTACAAGAAATCACAAAGGTGGTACTTTGTTGGATGTGGCGAATGATTTACCTCGTATCAAAGCACTAGGTGCAGATGTGGTATATTTGATGCCGATTCATCCAGTAGGGGAAAAAGCAAGAAAAGGGGGCGTGGGTAGTCCTTATGCCATTCGCGATTACTATGCAATTGATACCGCATTAGGTACAATGGCGGACTTTGAACAATTGATTTCACAGGCGCATACGCTTGGATTAAAGGTGATGATGGATATTGTAATCAATCATAGTGCTCCAGATCATCCATTTACACTTACACATCCTGAGTATTATTTTAAAAATGCCGAAGGAAACTTTGCAAATCAAGTAGGTGATTGGAGTGATATCATAGATTTTGATTATCAAAATCAAGCATTGCGTGATGAAATGATTACGATGTTGAGCTATTGGGCCGATAAAGGTGTCGATGGATATCGATGTGATGTAGCAAGTTTTCTGCCACTTGATTTTTGGAAGGAAGCGAAAGCTACAATCAATGGAAAACATCCAGGTTTTATTTGGTTAGCTGAAAGTATTCACCGCGATTTTGTAAAGTATCGCCGTGATCAAAATACAATAGCACTTTCGGATAGTGAGTTATATCAAGTTTTTGATATTTGTTATGATTATGATATCAACCACGCATATGTTGATGTATTTAAGGCGGATGAAAATTTACTTGCATTTACGAAGGAATTACAACTTCAGGAAACTATTTACCCGGTAAACTACAATAAGCTGCGTTTTCTTGAAAATCATGATCAACCACGGATTCATGCTTTAACTAAATGTAATAACAATAAAACACTGCAATGGCTAGCATATGCTTACCTTACAAAGGGAACAACGTTCTTATACGCAGGGCAAGAAGTGTGGGCTACGCATACACCTAGCTTGTTTGATGCGGATGAAATATCGTTTACTCCGAAAGTATACGATTTAGAACCGAAGCTACAACTGTTGAAACAACTGAAATGTGATATCGCTGGCCTTGGTGCTTGTGAGTATCAAATTGCGCAAGATTGTATGTGGATACAGGTTTCCTATCGACATAAAACAGTTTGGTATGACGGGATTTTCAATGTCTTATTGCAAAATGGGGTTGCACCGACTACGATGCCTGATGGGGAGTATATAAACCTATGGGATCAAAGCAATGTCGTTGTTCAAGACGGCACCATTGCGCTATCGCAAAATCCAATCATTATTAAAAAAGTACATTAAATATGTATCATAGCAAAGCCAGCACGAAAACTTCGTGCTTGCTTTTTATCATGATTAAAAAAAAGATTGCAAAAGCAATCTTTATAGGATTTCTAGTATTTTAACTTCTCCCGGTTGGAAGTCTAATGTTAGAGTAAATCCAAAATCAAAGTAGATGTCGTAAACTGCATCTAAATTTGAAGAAGAAGCAATTTGGCGAATCTTGCGATTGAAGAAATAGGATTCAGGAAGTTGATTGAAGTGAACGCTATGCGTTTTCCAATTATAGACATCGGTGTTTGCTATTACAACAAGCGTTGATTTTTTATTCCCATATGCAAATCCGGCTGCCATATCCCAAGGGCTATTGAAGCTGAGCGGGAATGTGTATTTTGATTGCAGCATAACATCGAGATAACGTTGACGAATTGCACTAAATTTTGAAATTAGTGAAATCATCTCGTGTCTACGTGGGTGAGTGTAGTGAAGTGCATATTTATCAAATAACGCAAGCTTTCCATAGAATGGATCATGCTCTGGTAACATAAACGCTTCATTTTCACGGCAATCCAAACCTGTATTCATCGGTTGTGTTTCAAATACTTCTTGTCCACAGTTGATAAATGGAATGGTATTTGGAGTAAACATATTGAATGAAGTAACTAGTTTAGATAGTGTCTCACCACCATCACGTGCTGCAAGACGCGGCGTATCGTGCGTTTCTCCTACAGCGAACATAGGAATAACAGTTTCACTTGTTGAGTATACGAAGGAATTGAATTTACCCTCGTAAACACGAGGTAATCGAGTAAAACCATCACCAATGATACAGTTATACCCTTTCTCAGCGGAAACAGTAGCGTTTTCTGCATCCAATTCTTCCGCGATAAACGTAAAGTTAGGATCGATTGTGCGTGCATTTTCAATAATGCGTGCTACAAGTTCATCTGGAAGTGCATGTCCCATGTCAATGCGAGCACCGTCAATTCCAAATTCACGTTGGAAATGTGGAACAATATCCGATAGAATATCCCAAAGTGGTTCATTTTTTACAGCTCCAGGATTTAAACTTGATTTTGCTACATCGAATAGAATGTATGGTGCTAAGTTTTGGATGTTTTCCAAGTATGGCTGTGCATTGATTGGGTTATCCATATACATACGGAAATATGTCACATCACTCCAAGCTGGTTGAGGGTCGTTGATGCAATCAGAAAATGCAGGTGCGATTGTAATATCATAGTGCTTTTGTACAACATCTAAGATTTCTAGCGTATTTGTTTCACTGTTATATTCGTCCACTACAGCTTGCCATTTATTAGGGTCCAATGTTTTTGGATCATGACTAAACTTTTTGATGTGGGTTAATACTTCAGGTGCATTGTAGATTGCGTCTACATATTCCGGTTTGGCTGCCAGTCCACTGCCAAGGTTTGGAACCTGTGGTGATTTATAGTTTGCCATTTCGTGTTTTGGAATCCAATAGAACCACTCAGGATTAGAAAGAATCAAATCAGAATTGACGGAGTTAGTTCTAGGAATGATATCGATGATAACTTTCATATCTAAAATATGACAAGCTTCAACAAATGCTTTGAATTCTTCTTCTACACTTAGTTCGTCCCCTACGAGTGGGTCGTGTAAATTTTCATCCAGTTTATTGAAGTTTGAAACACCATAAGGGGAACCGAGTTCTCCTTTTTTATCTTTTAATGAAAACTTAGAAATTGGCAGCATGTACACGACATCGATTCCCATATGTTTCAGCATTGGAAGAATCGCCATCGTTTTTAAGAACGTACCCGTTTCTTTTAAGTGATAAATATTACTAGCTTCTAATTCTTGGCTGCGATCGCTGTCCCATGATCCGCTTGTACGAATCATTGTTGAGTAGATGGTGCTTTTTTTGATCCAATCCCCCGGTTGGTGACCTTTGGTAATTCTTGTTTTATGTGCAATATGATATGGTTTTAAATAATCCATTTTTTTATTTGCTTGAATCAAGAAATATTCTGAAATAAGTTGTTCGAAAAAAGAATACGGATTTACAATGGTTTCCCCGTTCGCCAATTGTCGCTTTTCTTCTCCTTGATATCCAAATGTATCCCACACATCAGGAATGGAGTAGTTGAAGACCGTATTCTTGCATGCTTTTTGATTTTTTTTCAATGCTCTTACGATTTTTTTTAAATTTTGCATGTATAACCTCCACGATATATAATTTTATCCACAAAATAATTATAACATCTATAAAAAAACAAGCAACGAAAACTTTGAAACGGGTTACAATTTGTGTCTTTTATACAAAAATGTAAAAAATGGACAAAAAATATAGACTTTTCAAATTTTGTTTAATTAAATTCGCTAGATTGATCGATGTCAATTAATAATAATTGGATATTTACTGAAATCATCTATTTATACCCAGGAAAAACCGGTTAGGAAAGGGGGAGTGCAGAAAAAAAGAAAAAGTTATTGCCAATAGGATTGACAACTGCATTGAAAAAGGATAGAATAATTAAGCATATGTAACTACGTCCATTTGATGGGCGAAAATTTATGTAAATTAATGGCACACCCGAAAAAGTGTGTTACTGAAAGGAGGACATTATGCCAACAATTAACCAATTAGTTCGTAAAGGTCGTGAAAATAAAGTTTGGGTTTCTAAATCACCAGCTTTAAACAGAGGATACAACTCTTTACAACGTCGTCCAACCGAAATCTCATCTCCTCAAAAACGTGGAGTTTGTACTCGTGTAGGGACAATGACACCGAAAAAACCTAACTCGGCGCTTCGTAAATATGCTCGTGTACGTTTGAGTAATGGAATGGAGGTAACAGCTTATATTCCAGGAATCGGACACAACTTGCAAGAACATAGCGTTGTATTAATCCGTGGAGGTCGTGTAAAAGACTTACCTGGGGTTCGTTACCATATCATTCGTGGTACTCTTGACTGTGCTGGGGTTAACAACCGTAACCAAAGCCGTTCATTATATGGTACTAAAAAACCAAAAGCGGCTAAAAAATAGTCGTCATATATTGAAAGGAGGAATTATCTATGCCTAGAAAAGGACATATCGCTAAACGTGACGTTTTAGTAGATCCAATTTACAATTCTAAATTGGTTACTCGTTTGATCAACAAAATCATGGTTGACGGGAAAAGAGGAGTTGCACAAACAATTCTTTATAATGCATTCGACATCGTTGAAGTGAAAACAGATCGTAAACCAATGGAAGTTTTCGAACAAGCATTGGAAAATGTAATGCCATTATTAGAACTTAAAGTTCGCCGTGTTGGTGGAGCTAACTACCAAGTACCAGTTGAGGTGTCTAACGAAAGACGTTTAACTCTTGCTTTGAGATGGTTAGTAAAATATTCTCGTTTACGTAATGAGAAAACAATGGAACAACGTTTGGCAGCTGAAATTTTAGATGCAGCTAACGGTTCTGGTCAGTCAGTTAAAAAACGTGAAGACACGCACAAAATGGCTGAAGCTAACAAAGCATTCGCTCACTACCGTTGGTAGGATTTTATTAATCGAAAGGAGTCCCATTATATGGCACGTCAGTTTTCTTTAAAAAATACTAGAAATATCGGTATCATGGCTCACATCGATGCTGGTAAAACGACTACTACTGAGCGTATCCTTTACTACACTGGGAAAACCCACAAAATTGGTGAAACGCATGATGGTGCTTCACAAATGGACTGGATGGCCCAAGAACAAGAACGTGGTATCACAATCACTTCTGCTGCAACAACAGCTGAGTGGGAAGGTAACCGCGTAAACATCATCGATACTCCGGGTCACGTTGACTTCACTGTTGAAGTTGAACGTTCTCTACGCGTATTGGATGGTGCTGTTGCAGTATTGGATGCTAAAGCAGGTGTTGAACCTCAAACTGAAACAGTTTGGCGTCAAGCTACAAAATACGGAGTACCTCGTATCGTATTCGCCAACAAAATGGATGCGACAGGAGCTGACTTCTACATGTCATCTGAATCTCTAATTTCTCGTTTGGGAGCAGATGCAACTCCAATTCAACTTCCTATCGGAGCTGAAGCGGACTTCACTGGTATCATCGATATCATTGAACGTAAAGCACACAACTATGTAAACGATTTGGGTACTGATATCCAAATTACTGATGTACCTGCTGATATGGAAGAAAAAGTAGAACTTTACCGTTCTCAATTGATCGACATGCTAGCAAACTACGATGAAGAGTTGATGATGAAAATCTTAGAAGGTGAAGAGCCGACTGTAGAAGAAATCAAAGCTGTAATTCGTAAAGCGGTATGTACAGGTAACTTCTACCCAGTACTTTGTGGTTCTGCTTACAAAAACAAAGGTGTTCAGTTAATGTTGGATGCGGTTATCGCTTACCTTCCTTCACCTCTTGATGTTCCAGCTATTACTGGTACAACAGAAGATGGAGAAGAAGATGTTCGTCATTCTTCAGATGAAGAACCATTTGCAGCGTTAGCATTCAAAATCATGACGGACCCATTCGTAGGTAAATTATCTTACTTCCGTGTATACTCAGGATCTGCGAAATCAGGTACTTATGTATATAACTCTACAAAAGGAAAACGTGAACGTTTCGGACGTTTGATGCAAATGCATGCAAACAGCCGTCAAGAAATTGAAGAAGTTTACGCTGGAGATATCGCTGCTGCAGTAGGATTGAAAGATACTACTACAGGAGATACACTTTGTGATGAAAAGAAAGTTATCATTCTTGAATCTATGGACTTCCCAGAACCAGTTATCCGTGTTGCTGTTGAACCTAAATCAAAAGGTGACCAAGATAAAATGGGTCTTGCATTAGCTAAACTTGCTGAAGAGGATCCAACATTCAAAACTTATACTGACCAAGAAACAGGACAAACTATCATCGGTGGTGTTGGTGAACTTCACCTTGACATTATCGTTGACCGTATGAAACGTGAATTTAAAGTAGAAGCTAATGTTGGTGCTCCACAAGTTGCTTACCGTGAAACAATCCGCCAAGCTGCAGAGTGTGAAGGTAAATATGTAAAACAATCTGGTGGACGTGGACAATACGGACACGTTTGGATCAAGTTTGAACCAAACGAAGGAAAAGGATTCGAATTCGTTGATAAAACGGTTGGTGGATCTGTTCCTCGTGAATATATCAAAGCAATCGGTGAAGGTGTAGAATCTGCATTGAGCAACGGTTTGACTGCTGGTTACCAAGTAATCGACATCAAAGCTACATTGTTCGACGGATCTTACCATGATGTCGATTCATCAGAGATGGCATATAAAATTGCTGCATCTATGGCATTGAAAGAAGCTGCTAAAAAATGTAAAGCTGTTCTTCTTGAACCAATTATGGAAGTTGAAGTTACTGCTCCAACTGAATATTTGGGAAGTGTTATGGGTGACGTTTCAACTCGTCGTGGACAAATTGTTGACCAAGAAGAGAAAAACAATGCAATTTCAGTACGTGCAAACATCCCTCTTTCAGAAATGTTTGGATACGTTACTTCATTGCGTTCATTTACACAAGGACGTGGTAACTACTCAATGAAATTCGATCACTATGACGAAGTTCCTAAGTTTATCGCTGAAAAAATCGCTAAAGAAAACGGATAGTGATTTAATTCTTGCTTTTTAAGTACAATTAAATTATTATATATTTGAAAAATCAAATTAGGAGGAAAATAACAATGGCAAAAGCTAAATTTGACAGAAGTAAAACTCACGTTAACATTGGTACAATCGGTCACGTTGACCACGGTAAAACAACGTTAACAGCTGCAATCACAAACGTACTTGCTAAATCAGGTAATGCTGAAGCACGTGCATACGACCAAATCGATGGTGCTCCAGAAGAAAAAGAACGTGGAATCACAATCAACACGGCTCACGTTGAATACCAAACGGAAGCTCGTCACTACGCTCACGTTGACTGTCCAGGACATGCTGACTACGTTAAAAACATGATCACAGGTGCTGCTCAAATGGACGGAGCTATTCTTGTAGTAGCTGCAACTGACGGACCTATGCCTCAAACTCGTGAACACATCCTTCTTGCTGGACAAGTTGGTGTACCTCACATCGTTGTATTCTTGAACAAATGCGACATGGTTGATGATGAAGAATTAGTTGACCTTGTTGAAATGGAAGTTCGTGAATTATTATCAGAGTACGGATTCGACGGAGACAACGCTCCAGTTATCCGTGGTTCTGCATTGAAAGCTCTTGAAGGAGAAGCTCAATGGGTTGCTAAAGTTGATGAATTGATGGCAGCAGTTGATGCTTATATCCCTGATCCAGCTCGTGAAACAGACAAACCATTCTTGATGTCAGTAGAGGACGTATTCACAATCACAGGTCGTGGTACAGTTGCTACTGGACGTGTTGAACGTGGTGTATTGAAACTTTCTGAAGAAGTTGAAATCGTTGGTTTAGCAGATACTCGTAAAACAGTAGTTACAGGAATCGAAATGTTCCGTAAATTGTTAGACTTCGCTGAAGCAGGAGATAACATTGGTGCTCTTCTTCGTGGTGTTAACCGTGAAGAAATCCAACGTGGTCAAGTATTGGCTAAACCTGGATCAGTTAATCCTCACACAAAATTCAAAGCTCAAGTTTATGTATTGAGTAAAGAAGAGGGTGGACGTCATACTCCATTCGTATCTAACTACCGTCCACAATTCTACTTCCGTACAACAGACGTTACTGGTGTAATCGGATTGCCAGAAGGTGTTGAAATGGTTATGCCAGGTGACAACATCGAAATGACAGTTGAATTGATCGCTCCTATCGCGGTTGAATTGGGAACAAAATTCTCAATCCGTGAAGGTGGACGTACAGTTGGTGCTGGAAACGTTATCGAAATCACTGAATAATTTTATTCATTAAAAAGAACACTTCATGTGTTCTTTTTTTTGTGTCTGTGTTAAACTAAAGATGTCAAGACAGGGGAGCTTATTGCTGAGACACGTTATGTGGACCCTTATGACCTGATCTAGTTAAAGCTAGCGTAGGGAGTCTAATCATTTTTTGATTAACTTTTTACGCCTCACACATGGAGGTGTTTTTTTTATGAAATTTAAAACTAGAGATTTGACCTATATTGCGGCATTTGTCGCTTTGGCGGTAGTATTTGATTTGGTTTCCAAGTTCATTCCTTTTTTACAAATGCCAAATGGTGGTTCAATTGAACTTTCTGTTGTCGCGGTAATTTGTGCGAGTTTCTTACTTGGGTGGAAAAAAGGGGTGCTCGTTGCCTTCTTGGCGTGGATTGTTGGATTTATGTTCTCAACGCCTTACATCATCTCTTTTCCACAAATGATGTTGGATTATATTGTACCAGTTGGTATTTTGGGATTCGCTGCATTGATTCCAGCAACCTTTAATGGAAAACGTTTTGCATTGCCGGGCACTTTTGTGGTTTGTGCACTTCGTACGATATCGTTTGTTTTATCTGGTGTTTATTTTTGGCCACCGGAAGATGCGGTTGCAGGAAGTTCACCAGCTTGGGTATACTCACTATCCTACAACTTACCGTATAGTCTAGCGACGATGTTAGTTGCACTTATCTTGGTTCCAATCATTATCAACCGTCTAGCTGTAAACTTTGAATTGAATTAATTGCTTTTCAACTGCTTGTTAGTATAATGTGCCTATAGAGAGGTATCAATATGTTAAAAAATGAAATAACGAGTGCTTTAAATGAACAAATCAATCGAGAATTGTATTCTGCTTACTTGTATCTAGGTATTTCCGCATGGTATGATGCAAAAAATTTGCCAGGGTTTGCGAATTGGTATCGGGTACAGTCGCAAGAGGAACGAGATCATGCAATGTTGATCTTTGATTATTTATTGAAAAGTAATGCTATGGTTGATTTAAAAACAATTCAGTCCTTTGATCAAACGTTTCAGTCGCTTGAGGAGCCATTAAAAGCGGCGTTAAAGCATGAGTATTTTATTACTTCTTCAATAGAGGATTTGTATAGTTTGGCAACCCAACATAAAGATTATCGTACAACGATTTTCTTAGAGTGGTTTATCAAAGAGCAAACAGAAGAAGAAAACAATGCAGAGCAGTTGGTAAATCAATTTGTGTTTGTAGAAGGGGATGCGAAAGCGGTGTTGATTCTTGACCAAGCCTTGGCGACACGTATTTATAACCCAATTACAAGCGCAAATACCAATCCATAATGTCACACAAAAACATTTGAAATAGTTAGTCAAAAGTACTTGCAACTGCAGGTACTTTTTGCTATAATAATTTAGACATGCAACGAAGTGCGAGGTTGCTGACACACTGGCATCCGTTGTCATGAATAAGTGTGTCAGGGAATTCGTGCCGAGCAAGTCTATCTTAGATATAGGCGAAAGGAGATTTACATTCATGGCAAAAAATAGCGTACGTATTCGCTTAAAAGCGTACGAGCACAGAATTTTGGATGCTTCTGCGGAAAAAATCGTGCAAGCAGCACAAGCTCACGGTGCTAAAAAAATCGTTGGACCAGTACCTCTTCCAACTGAAAAGCAAGTTGTTACAATCTTGCGTGCGGTACACAAATACAAAGATTCTCGTGAACAATTCGAGATCAGAACTCACAAACGTTTAATCGAGATTGTTGGACCTACGGCGGAAACAATCGACTCATTGAGTCGTTTAGAACTACCTAGCGGTGTCGACATCGAGATCAAACTGTAGTAGCGGAGGTGACAGCATGAAAGGAATCTTAGGACGTAAGTTAGGGATGACTCAAGTTTTCACTGAAGATGGAACTTTAATTCCAGTAACAGTAATTGAGGCTACACCAAACGTAGTATTACAAAAGAAAACAGAAGAAAATGACGGCTATACAGCTGTTCAATTGGGATTCGAAGATGTAAAAGCACAACGTGCTACTAAAGCATCTATCGGACATGCAGCAAAAGTAACTGCTGCTCCAAAACGTTTTGCTCGCGAAATCCGCGGTGAAGAAATGACTTCTTTCGAACTTGGTTCAGAAGTTAAAGTTGATATCTTCGCAGCTGGTGAAGCGGTTGACGTTATCGGAACTTCTAAAGGAAAAGGTTATACAGGAGCAATCGTTCGTAATAACCAAAAACTTGGACCTGCATCTCACGGTTCAGGACACCACCGTGGTTTAGGATCATTGGCAACAATCGGTCGTAACAACGGGGTGATCAATAAAGGTCGCATCATGGCTGGTCAAGAAGGTGGATACCGTACGACTAACCAAAACTTGGAAATTATCAAAGTTGACGTTGAAAACAACGTGATTCTTGTTAAAGGTAACGTTCCAGGACCTAAACGTGGAATGGTAATGGTTCAATCATCTAAAAAAGCGAAAGGTGTCAAAACTGCAGCTGCTTTAGTTGATTACACAAAAGTAGAGGAGGAATAACAGATGCCAAACATGGTAGTACTTAGCCAAGAAGGTAAAGAGTTACGCGAAATTACGCTTAACGCTGAAGTATTTGGCATCGAGCCAAATCAACAAGTAATCTTCGATGCTATCGTTATGCAACGTGCATCGATGAGACAAGGTACTCACGACGTTAAAAACCGTACAGAAGTGCGCGGTGGTGGTCGTAAACCTTGGAGACAAAAAGGAACTGGACGTGCTCGTCAAGGTTCTACACGTTCTCCACAATGGCGCGGAGGAGGAATCGTATTCGGTCCTACACCACGTAGCTATGCTTACCGTTTGAACAAAAAAGTTCGTCGTTTAGCATTAAAATCAGTTTTAACTGAAAAAGTTTTAAGCAATGATATGATCGTTGTTGATGCATTGACTTTGGAAGCTCCAAAAACAAAAGAATTCAACAAAATCGTTACTGCTTTAAACGTTACTAGAAAAACTCTATTCGTAGTTTCTGGTGAAGAAAATTTTGAAAATGCATACTTGTCAATGCGTAACATCCCTTCAATGATGATGTTAACTGCAGACGCAATCAATGTTTATGACATTGTTAATGCTAACAAAATCGTATTCACAGAAGCTGCTGTAAAAGAAGTTGAGGAGGCACTAGGATAATGAATAACCATAGAGATATTATTATCCGTCCAATTATCACTGAGAAATCAATGAGACTTATGGATGCTGATAACAAAGTTACTTTCGAAGTTTTGAAAGGAACTAACAAAACAGAAGTTCGTCAAGCTGTTGAAAAAATCTTCAATGTTAAAGTTGAAAAAGTAAACATCATGAACGTACGCCCAAAAGCAAAACGCATGGGACGTTACACAGGAACTACTAATCACGTTCGTAAAGCAATCGTTAAGATCGCTGCTGGACAAGATATTAACTTATTCGGAGAATAATCCGGAGAACCGGGAAGAGTAACGCTATTTCCCGTAAAAATGCGTAAGGAGGAATTAATCGATGGCGATTAAAAAATACAAACCGACCACACCTGGTCGTCGTGGCATGTCGACTTTGACATTCGACGAAATCACAGCGACAAAACCTGAACGTTCACTTACGGAGTCATTGAAAAAAAATGGCGGACGTAACAATAACGGACGTATCACAACTCGTCACCAAGGTGGAGGACACAAACGTCAATACCGTGTAATCGACTTCAAACGTAACAAAGATGGAATTCCAGCTAAAGTTGCGACAATCGAGTACGATCCAAATAGAAGTGCAAACATTGCTTTGCTTCACTATGTGGATGGAGAAAAACGTTATATTCTAGCTCCTAAAGGATTGACTGTTGGAACAACAGTTATGTCTGGAAAAGGTGCTGACATTAAAGTTGGTAACTCTCTTGAACTTAGAGATATGCCAGAAGGTACATTCATTCACAATGTTGAGTTGAAACCTGGAAAAGGTGGGCAATTAGCTCGTTCTGCTGGTGTTTCTGCACAAATTCTTGGGATTGAAGAAAAATATGTAATCATTCGTCTTGCTTCTGGTGAAGTACGTAAAGTTCTTGCTAACTGCCGTGCTACAATCGGTCAAGTAGGTAACGAAGATCACAACTTGGTAAACATCGGTAAAGCTGGTCGTTCTCGTTGGATGGGTATCCGCCCAACAGTGCGTGGTTCTGTAATGAACCCTAACGATCACCCTCATGGTGGTGGGGAAGGACGTACGCCAATCGGACGTAAATCTCCTATGACTCCTTGGGGTAAAAAAGCTATGGGTGTTAAAACTCGTAAAAACAAAAACGCTTCGACTAAACTAATTGTTCGTCGTCGTAACGGTAAATAAGCGGAAGGAGGAAATATAAAATGAGTCGCAGTTTAAAAAAAGGTGCATTCGTTGATGAACACTTGATGAAAAAAGTGGAAAAATTGAATGCAGTAGAGAAAAAAGAAGTAATTAAAACTTGGTCACGTCGTTCGACTATTTTCCCACAATTCGTGGAGCACACTTTCGCTGTTTATAACGGGAAAGAACACCTTCCAGTTTACGTTACAGAGGATATGGTAGGTCACAAACTTGGTGAATTCGTACCAACTCGTAAATACACTGGTCACGGTACAGACGACAAAAAATCTAAAAGATAGATAGGAGGAAACGATGATGGAAGTAAAAGCAACAGCAAAAACATTACGTATCCCACCTAGAAAAGCTAGATTGGTTATCGATCTAATTCGTGGGAAAAGCGTAGAAGAAGCACAAGCTATCTTGAAATTTACACCAAACCATGCAGCTGACGCTGTGTCTAAAGTGTTGAAGTCAGCAGTAGCAAATGCTGTAAACAATAATGAAATGACAGAAGAAAATCTATACGTGAAAGCATGTTATGCAAACGAAGGTGTTGTATTAAAGCGTTTCATGCCACGTGCAAAAGGATCTGCATCTGCAATCCACAAACGCACCAGCCACATTACAGTAGTGGTTGCTGAGCGTAATTAAGGAGGTAGCCCATGGGTCAAAAAGTAAGTCCTATCGGTTTACGCGTTGGCGTTATTCGTGATTGGGAATCACGTTGGTACGCTGACAAAGATTATGCCGATTTATTATTAGAAGACGTTAAAATTCGCGAATTCTTATTTGAAGACTTGAAAGCTGCTTCAGTTTCAAGAATCGAAATCGAACGTTCTAAAAACCGCGTTGACGTAATGATCCGTACAGCTCGTCCTGGTGTTATCATCGGAACGAACGGAGAAAACGTTGAAAATCTTAAGAAAAAACTTATCAAATTAACTAACGGTAAAAACGTTAACATTAAAGTATTAGAAATTGCTAACCCTGACTTAGATGCTAAGTTGGTTGCTCGTTCTATTGCTGATCAATTGGAACAACGTGCTTCTTTCCGTACTGCACAGAAAAAAGCAATCCAAAAAACTATGCGTTCTGGAGCAAAAGGAATCAAAACTGCTGTTTCTGGACGTTTAGGTGGAGCTGATATGGCTCGTACTGAAGGATATGCAGAAGGAAATGTTCCTCTACATACACTTCGTGCTGACATCGATTATGCTCACGAAGAAGCACACACAACTTACGGACGCTTAGGTGTTAAAGTTTGGATTTGCCGTGGTGAAGTATTGCCAGGACAAATGGTAACTGAACCAGAAGCTCCAAAAAACCCTTTCAATGACAGACGTAACAACCGTCGTCGTGGTGATCGCCGTCCAGCACGCAAACCACAAGGGCAAGCTCAAGGAGGTAATTAATCTATGTTAATGCCTAATAGAACAAAATACAGAAGACCACACCGTATCTCAATGGAAGGTCGTTCAAAAGGTGGACGTACAGTAGCGTTCGGAGAATTCGGTCTAGTAGCGGATTCTGCAGCTTATGTAACAAACCGTCAAATCGAATCTGCGCGTATTGCAATGACTCGTTATATGAAACGTGGAGGAAAAGTTTGGATCAAAATTTTCCCACACTTAGCAGTTACTAAAAAACCGATGGAAGTACGTATGGGTTCTGGTAAAGGTGCACCTGAAGGATGGGTTGCAGTTGTAAAACCAGGACGCGTTATGTTCGAAATCGCTGGAGTTAGTGAAGAAATCGCACGTGAAGCATTCCGTTTGGCATCTCACAAACTTCCAGTAAAATGCAAATTTGTGCGTAGAGGCGAGGAGGAGTAAAATATGACAGCGAAAGAGATCAGAGAAAAAAGCAATACCGAATTAAACAAAGAGATCGACGCGCTTAAAGAAGAACTCTTTAATCTGCGCTTCCAACAAGCAACTGGTCAATTGCAAAACACAGCTCGTATGAGAACTGTTCGCAAGACTATTGCTCGTATCAAAACTGTGATCACTGAGCGTGAGCTTAGTAGTCAAATTTAAGGAGGATCAGAATAAGCATGGAAAGATCTAACCGTAAAGTTTATCGTGGAACAGTAGTTTCAGATAAAATGGATAAAACAATTACAGTTGTAGTTGAAACAACAAAAACACACCCATTATATGGTAAACGTGTTAAATATTCTAAAAAGTTCAAAGCTCACGATGAGTTGAATGAAGCGAAAATGGGAGATAAAGTTGAAATCATGGAAACTCGTCCACTTTCAGCTACAAAACGTTTCCGTTTAGTACAAATCATCGACAAAGCTGTTGTGCTTTAGTCGCTAGGAGGTATCGTTCATGATTCATAATGAAACCAGATTACGAGTAGCTGACAATACGGGAGCTAAAGAAGTTTTAGTTATCCGTGGATTAGGTGGAAGTAGAAGAAGAAGTTCAAATATCGGTGATATCGTTGTTTGTACAGTTAAATCTGCTACACCTGGTGGAACAGTGAAAAAAGGTGATGTTGTTAAAGCTGTTATCGTACGTACTAAATACGGTGTACGCCGTGACAATGGTACTTACATCAAATTTGATGACAACGCCGTAGTAATTATTAAAGATGATAAAACACCACGTGGAACACGTATTTTCGGTCCTGTGGCAAGAGAATTGCGTGACAAAGATTACATGAAAATTGTTTCTTTGGCACCAGAAGTACTATAGGGAGGTGTCTTTGTGAGAATCAAAAAAGGTGATAAAGTTCAAGTTATTACAGGTGCATACAAAGGTACTGTAGCTGAAGTAATCAAAACATTCCCTAAGGATGACAAAGTAATCGTTGAAGGTGTTAACTTAGTTAAGAAACACATGAAACCTACACAAATGAATCCTGAAGGTGGAATTATTGAAAAAGAAGCTCCAATTCATGTTTCTAACGTTATGGCATATGATGCTAAAGCGAAAACAGCTTCAAGAATTGGAATGACAGAAGAAAAAGGCAACAAAGTGCGCGTTTACAAAAAAACCGGCGCAGCTGTTAAGTAAGGGGAGGTTAAGATATGAACCGCCTAAATGAAAAATACACTACAGTAGTAGTACCAAGCTTGATGAAAAAATTTAACTATTCATCAATTATGGAAGTACCAAAAATTGATAAAGTAGTTATCAACATGGGTATCGGTGAAGCGATCGCTAATCCAAAAATCTTGGATGAAGCAATCGTTGAATTGACTCAAATTGCTGGTCAAAAACCAGTAATTACAAAAGCACGCAAATCAATCGCGAACTTCAAACTTCGTGAAGGTATGCCAATTGGATGTAAAGTTACTTTACGTTCAGAAAAAATGTACGAATTCTTGGATAAATTGATGAACATCTCTTTACCACGTGTACGTGACTTCCGTGGAGTAAGCAAAACTGCTTTCGACGGTCGTGGAAACTACACTTTGGGTATTAAAGAACAAATCATTTTCCCAGAAATTAACTTCGATAAAGTTAATAAAGTACGCGGGATGGACATTGTAATTGTTACAACTGCAAAAACAAATGAAGAAGGTAAAGCGCTACTTGAAGAGTTGGGCATGCCTTTTGCTAAATAAGGAGGACACGAACGATGGCAAGAAAAGCAATGATTATCAAATCTAAGCGTCCTCAAAAGTTCGCTGTACGTGAGTACACACGTTGTGAACGTTGTGGACGTCCTCACTCAGTATTACGTAAATACAAACTTTGCCGTATTTGCTTCCGTGAGTTGGCTTATAAAGGTCAAATCCCGGGTGTGAAAAAGGCTAGTTGGTAGTCTTGGAAGGAGGAAACAAGTCATGATGATTATGACAGATCCAATTGCGGATATGCTTACAAGAATTCGTAACGCAGTACAAGCTCGTCACGAAGTAGTAGAAATTCCAGCAAGCAAAGAAAAAATCGAAATCGCTAAAATCCTTAAAAAAGAAGGTTTTGTAGTTGATTACAAAGTAGAAGGTGACGTTAAGAAAACGATCACTGTTGAATTAAAATATGGTCCAAACAATGAGAAAGTTATCAGCGGATTAAAACGTATTTCTAAACCAGGATTACGTGTATATGCTAAATCTGATTCAATTCCACGCGTATTGAACGGATTGGGTGTTGCTATTATCTCTACTTCTCACGGTTTAATGACTGACAAAGAAGCAAAAGCAAAACACGTTGGTGGCGAAGTAATCGCCTACGTGTGGTAGGAGGAATACCATGTCACGTATCGGTAATAAAGCGATTACCATTCCTGCAGGCGTAGAAATTTCTGTTGCTGCTGGTAATGAGGTGACTGTTAAAGGACCTAAAGGAACTTTAACTCGTCAATTTTCACCAATCTTAGAAATCAAAATCGAAGAAGGTGTATTAACTGTTGTTCGTCCAAATGAGGAAAAACACACAAAACAATTACACGGGACTACTCGTGCACTAATTGCTAACATGGTTGAAGGTGTTAACACTGGATTCACTCGTACTCTTGAATTAGTAGGGATCGGGTTCCGTTCTGCAATGAGTGGAAATAAATTAACTCTTAACGTAGGTTACTCTCACCCAGTTGAGTTTACTATTGAAGAAGGAATTACAGTTGAATGTAAATCTGCAACTGAAATTCTTGTTTCAGGAATCGACAAGCAACGCGTTGGTGAATGGGCTGCAAATATCCGTGCTGTAAGAAAACCAGAACCTTACAAAGGAAAAGGGATCCGTTATAAAGGTGAAGTTGTCCGTCGTAAAGAAGGTAAAACAGCCGGTAAAAAATAGTGGGAAAGGAGCAATAGAACGATGCTTAAGAAAGTTTCAAAAAATGACGTACGTCAACGTCGTCACGCGCGCGTTCGTGCCAAAATCACTGGTACTGCTGAATGTCCCCGCTTGAACGTATTCCGTTCAAATGCACACATTCACGCGCAAATCATTGATGATGTTAATGGTAAAACATTAGCAGCAGCAAGCAGTGTTGAATTAAAATTAGAACAAGGTGGTAATAAAGAAGCTGCTGCAACTGTAGGTGCGAAAATCGCTGAACGTGCATTAGCTGCTGGAATTACTGCAGTAAAATTCGACCGTGGTGGTTATGTTTACCACGGACGTGTACAAGCTTTGGCAGACGCAGCTCGTGAAGCTGGGTTGAAATTTTAAGGAGGTCATGCGAATGGAACGCAAACCAAGAAGAGACCGTGAACGCGAAAAAGAATTCGAAGAACGCGTTGTAACTATCAACCGTGTTACAAAGGTAGTTAAAGGTGGACGTCGTTTCCGCTTTGCTGCTCTTGTAGTTATCGGAGATAAAAAAGGACGTGTTGGATTCGGAACTGGTAAAGCAAACGAAGTACCTGATGCAATCAAAAAAGCTATCGAAGACGCTAAGAAAAACGTATTCGTAGTACCTATCGTAAACGGAACAACAATTCCTCACAGTATTACTGGAACATTCGGAGCTGGAGAAATCTTCCTTCGCCCGGCTGCAGAAGGTACAGGAGTTATCGCTGGTGGACCTGTTCGTGCCGTATTGGAATTGGCTGGTATCACTGATATCTTGTCAAAATGTATCGGATCACGTACTCCAATTAACATGGTTCGTGCAACAGTTACAGCTTTAAAAGAACTTAAAACTGTAGAAGACATTGCGCGTCTCCGTGGTAAAAAACCAGAAGAAATTCGCGGTTAATAGGAGGATAAGACATGAAATTACATGAAATGAAATTTACTGAAGGTGCTCGTAAAGAACGTAAACGTATCGGACGCGGTCACGGTTCAGGAACTGGTAAAACAGCTGGTAAAGGTCACAAAGGGCAAAACGCTCGTTCAGGTGGAGGAGTTCGTTTAGGATTTGAAGGTGGTCAAACACCTCTTGCTAGACGTTTACCAAAACGTGGATTTACAAACTTCACTCGTAAAGAGTATGCAATCGTTAACGTAGAAAGCTTAAATGTTTTCGAAAACGGTGTAGAAGTTACTCCAGAATTGTTAATCGAAACTGGATTAGTTAAAAAAGAATTAGATGGTATCAAAATTTTAGGTCAAGGTGAATTAGAAAAAAAATTAGTTGTTAAAGCTAACAAATTCTCTAAGTCAGCTGTTACTATTATTGAACAAGCAGGCGGAAAAGCTGAGGTAATCTAATGTTTCAAACAGCTAGCAGTGCCTTCAAGAACAAAGATATTAGAAATAGAATATTCTTCACGCTAGCAATGTTGTTCGTTTTCCGTTTCGGTGCCGCAGTAGTGGTTCCAAACGTGAATACGGCGGCGTTATTAGCTGGTACGACTGATAATTCCTTATTGGGAATGATGAATTTACTCGGTGGTGGTGCAATTGAGCGATTATCGATCTTCGCACTCGGTGTTGGTCCTTACATCACAGCATCGATTGTTATTCAACTTCTTTCTATGGACGTAATTCCGCATTTCACGGAATTATCGAAATCTGGTCAAGCTGGAAGAAAGACCCTAGACAAATATACTCGCTACTTAGCTGTCATGTTGTGTTTCCTACAAGGGTTCACAATGGTATATGCTTTTGAAGTAAGCTATAATGTATTGGTTAACAATACGTTGTCTTCGTATTTTTATGTTGTTATCTTATTAACTGCTGGAACGATGTTCTTGTTGTGGATCGGTGATCAAATTTCTTCTAAAGGAATTGGAAACGGTGTATCCTTATTGATTTTCACCGGAATTGTTTCTGGGTTGCCTTGGCAATTCTCAAATGCGTTCAAAACTTTGGTAGATACATCAAGTAGTTCTGCTACATTCAATGGTCTATTATCGTTTGGACTTTACCTCTTAGTTTATTTGTTGATTATCGTATTGGTAATCTTCATGCAAACTGCAGTACGTAAAATTCCTATTCAATATACAACTAGTTCAACAAGCACGCGTCGCAACGATATGACATACCTTCCATTGAAAATTAACTCTGCAAGTGTTATCCCAGTAATCTTCGCTTCGGCTGTAATGATTACTCCAGTAACGATTGCTAGTTATTTCCCGGAAAATAGCGTAACGTTAGCAATGCAAAACATCTTATCTCTTCAAAAGCCAATCGGTTTGGTTATCTACGTATGTTTGATCGTAATGTTTACGTTCTTCTATACGAAGTTGCAAGTCGATCCTGAGAAGATTGCGGAAAACCTAAGCAAGTCAGGAACTTATATTCCTGGTATTCGCCCAGGTACAGAAACAAAAAATTATTTAAATAAAGTATTGAATCGAATTACGGTATTGGGAGCTGCCTTTATATCATTCATCGCGGTTCTTCCATATGTGATTCCTATGGTTACTAACCTACCATCTTCGATGGCACTTGGTGGTACTGGGATCATCATCGTGGTTGGTGTTGCGATGGAAACAGTAAATCAGTTGAAGGGTCAAATGACTCAGAAATCTTACCGTAGTTTTATCCAACGATAGAGGTTCAAGAGATGAATATACTAATTATGGGCGGACCTGGTGCTGGAAAAGGTACCATGTCAGCAAAACTAGTTGAAAAACTAGCAATCAATCATATTTCTACTGGTAATATTTTCCGAAGCGAGATTGGTAAACAAACGGAGCTCGGAGTACTTGCCAAGAGTTATATCGACCAAGGGCTTTTGGTACCTGATGAAGTAACAAACCCAATGGTTAAAAGTTTCTTGGAAAAACTAGACAATGAGAATGGTTTCTTGTTGGATGGTTATCCTAGAACACTAGCACAAGCGAAAGCATTTGACGCACTCACCGAAGGCACACAACTTGCCATTGAGAAGGTCATTGTGCTAGATTTAGAGTTCGATATCTTAGCAGCACGTATTACAGGTCGTCGTATCTGTAAGAACTGCGATGCTATTTATCACATTACAAATACACCACCGAAACAGGAAGGTGTTTGTGATAAATGTGGTAGCGAATTGTATCAACGTAAAGATGATACAATCGAAAGTTTAACAACGCGTTTAGAGGAATATCGCACTTCGACTGAACCGGTGTTAGCATACTACCAAGCAAAAGGTATGTTGACTGTAATCAATGCAGATCAACCTATCGATAAGGTATGGAATGATACACTTAGTGCTTTGGAGATCAAGTAAATGATTACAACGAAATCATCTAGAGAGTTGAATTACATGCGCGAAGCTGGACGAATTGTTGCCCTGGCTCACGAAGCCGTTGCGCAGGCAATTCGACCAGGTATCACAACAAAAGAATTGGATCGTATTGTGGAAAACGTTATTCGTGATCATGATGCTACACCATCCTTTAAAGGATACGGGGGCTTCCCGGCATCCATTTGTGCATCGATAAACTCTGTATTAGTTCATGGTATCCCAGATGATACGAAACTAAAAGATGGAGATATTATCTCAGTTGATATTGGAGCTTGTTATCATGGTTACCATGGTGATTCTGCTTGGACTTATGCCGTAGGAAATATAAGCGAAGAAGCTAAAAAGTTAATGGAAGTCACAAAACAATCACTGTTTGAAGGATTGAAATTTGCAAAGGCCGGGAATCGTTTAACGGATATTTCCCATGCAATTGGTGCGTATGTGGAAAGCTTCGGCTATTCCATACCACAAGACTATGCAGGACATGGTATCGGAACTTCATTACATGAAGATCCTACTGTTCCGAATTTTGGACTTCCGGGTCGAGGCATTCTTTTGAAAGAAGGAATGACCATCGCTATTGAACCTATGGTTCACATCGGCAAGCCACATACAAGAGTATTAAAGGATGATTGGACAGTCGTCACAAAAGATGGTTCATTATCTGCTCACTATGAGCATACAATTGTTATAACAAAAGAAGGATATGATATTCTTACAACGAATATCATCGGAGAGGAACAACCAAATAATGAGTAAGCAAGATGTTATTGAGATTGAAGGAGTAATCGAAGATACTCTTCCAAATGCAATGTTTAAAGTGAAATTAGCAAACGGACACGTTATATTAGCTCACGTTTCTGGTAAAATCCGAATGCATTACATCCGCATTTTACCGGGGGATCGTGTAACTGTTGAAATTTCACCGTATGATTTAACACGTGGGCGTATAACATTCCGACACAAATAAGTCGTGAATTTAGGAGGAAAACGCATGAAAGTAAGACCATCTGTCAAACCAATATGCGATAAGTGCCGCATCATCAAGCGCAAAGGTCGTGTGATGGTAATTTGTGAAAACCCAAAACACAAACAACGTCAAGGAAACTAATGGAGGTGTAGAACAAATATGGCTCGTATTGCAGGAGTAGACATTCCACGCGACAAACGCGTAGTAGTGTCCTTAACTTATATCTATGGAGTAGGTCGTCCAACGGCTGAAAAAGTATTAGAAAAATTAGGAATTAGCGAAGATATTCGTGTTAAAGATTTGAGCGAAGAGCAAGTAAATGCTATTCGTACAGAAATCGATTCAATCAAAGTTGAAGGTGATTTACGTCGTGAAGTTCAATTGAACATCAAACGTCTAATGGAAATCGGTTGTAACCGTGGTATCCGTCACCGTCGTGGACTACCAGTTCGCGGTCAACGTACTAAAACAAATGCTCGTACACGTAAAGGTCCAGTTCGTACAGTAGCAGGTAAAAAGAAATAGGACGATAAGGAGGAATTAGTAAATGGCAAAAGCAAGAAAAGCTACAAGCGCACGTAAACGTCGCGTACGTAAAAATATCGCTCGCGGTGTCGCACACGTTCATTCAACATTTAATAATACAATCGTTACTATTACTGATGAAAACGGAAATGCTATCGCTTGGTCAAGTGCTGGAGCATTAGGATTCAAAGGTTCTCGTAAATCTACTCCTTTTGCTGCACAATTAGCTGGTGAAGCTGCAGGTAAAGCTGCAATCGATCACGGAATGAAGACTGTTTCAGTTACAGTGAAAGGTCCAGGACCTGGACGTGAAGCTGCAGTTCGTGCATTACAAATTGCTGGATTGGATATTACAATGATCAATGATGTAACTCCAATTCCACACAATGGATGTCGTCCACCAAAACGTCCACGTGGTTAATTTTAAACCTTAATTGAGGAGGGAAACTATGCAAAAATTCGAACGTGCAAATTTCGAAGTTAAAGAATATATAGATTCAGATAATTACGGTAAATTTGTCTTTGAACCACTTGAAAGAGGGTTCGGAACGACGATTGGGAATGCACTTAGACGCGTATTGCTCTCCTCTTTACCGGGAGCTGCCGTCTTTTCAATTAAAGTTGATGGAGTATACCACGAGTTCACAGCAATCCCAGGGGTTGTTGAGGATGTTACAGCAATTATCTTAAATATCAAAACCTTGATTATGAAAATTACAGATGATGAAGTTCATACTTTGACTATTTCAAAGACTGGACCAGGTGTTGTTACAGCAGCTGATATCATTTGTCCTGAAGGTGTTGAAATCTTAAGCAAGGATACAGTTATCTGTACACTTGAAGAAGGTGGATCTATAGAGATGGAGTTGAATGCGCGCATTGGTCGTGGGTACGTAAGTGCTGATACGAACAAACAATTGTACCATTCACAACATCAACCATTGGGTACGATTTATACTGATGCAATCTATACACCAATTGAGAAAATTTCTTATCAGGTTGAACCAACTCGCGTTGGTCAAAATGCAAAATACGATCGTGTTGTATTTGACATCACTACTGATGGTTCAATTACTCCACAAGAGTCACTTGCATTAGGAGCTAAAATTTTAATCGATCATCTTGATTTACTAACAAATGTTCATGAAATGGTTAACACTTTGGATTCTATTATTATGGATGACAAAGGTGAAACTACTAACAAGGGACTTGTTATGATGATTGAAGATTTGGACTTGTCAGTTCGTTCTTACAACTGTTTAAAACGTGCAGGTATTCAAACTGTTGAAGACTTGATCATGAAAACAGAAGACGAAATGATGAAAGTTCGTAATCTAGGTAAAAAATCACTCAAAGAAGTAAAAGACAAAATCTATGATTTAGGCTTGAGCTTTAAATCATACGAATAGGTGTAAAGGAGGTTAATATATATGTGGAATCGTAAATTAGGACGTACTGCTGATCACCGTAAAGCTTTGTTGCGTAATATGGCAACAGAACTTATCATTAAAGGTCAGTACGAAACAACTGAAATGAAAGCGAAAGAACTTCGTTCTGTCGTTGATGAGTTGATCACTTTGGCTAAACGTGGTGACTTGCACGCTCGTCGTCAAGCTGCTTCTTATGTTCGCGATGTTAAAGTTAGCGAAAACCAAACAGCTCTTCAAAAATTATTTGATGAAATCGGACCAAAATATGCAGATCGCAATGGTGGGTACACTCGTGTCATCAAAACTAGAAACCGTCGTGGAGATAACGCTCCAATGGCAATCATCGAATTGGTTTAATCCAACGAATGAAAAAAAGGTGAATCTAAGGATTCACCTTTTTTATATCCTTTTATGCGATTAGTCTTGTGGACTAGCTAAACAAGCACGTTGTGCTAGCCAAATAATGACGCCAGCAATAACATTGCCAAGAAATATCGTACATACCAAAGCAAACAATAATAGTGTATTGTTTATCGGGAAAAAGTATAAAACAATGAGGATTGCAATGGATGCTAGTCGAATCCAGACAAGATTAAAAAAATGAAACCCTTTATATAGTTTAAACTGCACTGCAGTTGTCTCTTCAGTATCAAAATCGAGCGATAGATGTAACAAAGTAATCGCGAAAAAGAAGATTACAAGGATGCTAATAAAACTGTGATATAAAAAGAAATCCAATTGTAAGTTACTTGATAAGTGCGGAATCGAAACACTTAGCAATAAACATAATAGCGCGAAAAAGAAATGAAAGCTCGTCCAAATCATTCTAGATTTTCCGCGTTCTCGAAATGGAAATGTCATAATTTGATCATAGTAAATCCACCAAAATAAGAAAATAAATAAGAAGATAACGAGTAAGAGTAAGATGTTTTCAAATGTTAGTGTTAGGTTATTTCGAAATCCATTGAGAGCACTGATAATGATCTCCCCAAGTAATAGCATAGTAAATAAACCAAATCGTTCCCGTAGATGTCCGTGATGAAAGGTTGTCATTTTCTGCTGACTATGAGCAAATAAGGTATTGAGCGCAATAAATTCAAAAATTAAGGTGCCTCCCCAAATTGAAACTCCAAGCAGTACAAGACCATCAACATTGATTAAGTATAGAAGTAATAGAAAATTGATTGCGATAGTTATACTATAGATATGTTGCAGTCTTTTTGTCATTGATAGAATATTAGGCATTGTAGAAGAACGATCCATAGAGTACCAAGAAAGCTTCAGGATGACTCTTGAAATGATAAACATTAATAGATAGAAACTCCCCTGTAGATTAATGTAGGTCGATAAGTAACCCTCAACTCCAATGGAGAGTAGAGCTACGGATGTGATATTTGTGAATAATAGAATCCGATGCCGAATTGAGTTGACTTCAAATTGATTGGAGTAAAATGTAATACTCATCCAAATCAACCAAAGACTCATAAACGAAAAAATATAATAAGAGAAGGATAGTAAGGATAATTCCAATCCAGCGGAGAAGGTTTGAACATTCAGTATTGACATTCCAGCGACAAACATCAAATCAAAAAAGAGTTCACTCCAACTCGACTGTCTAGTTCCATAACTAGGTAATTGTTTGCCGCGCGCAAACCAGATGTGTTTACCTTCGATGATTAGTTGTATTATTTTCATATGTTACCTCATCATAACTATAGCAATATGATGAAAAAAAACCAGCTAGATATATAGGTTTGAAATAAAAATATGATATGATAGTGTAAGAAAATGGAGTGATGGTATGATAGAACAAAAAGAATTTGAATTACTACAATTAGAAATGGAACAGTATGCGTTGAAGCATGATGTACCTATCATACAAAGAGAAGGATTGGACTTTCTGACAAAATTCATTTCGGAAGAAAATGTCTTGTCGATATTAGAAATTGGATCTGCGATTGGCTACTCTGGAATAATGATGGCAAAACAAAACCCGAATATAAAGCTTGTTACTATGGAGATTGATCCAGAACGGTTTGCGAAAGCGAAAGAGTATGTAAATCGTGCAGATATGGAAAATCAAATCGAACTGCTTTTTGGAGATGCGCTAACTATTGAGGTTTCCGGAAGTTTTGATTTGATCTTTATTGATGCAGCGAAAGCGCAATACATCAAGTTTTTTGAGCGATATGAAGCTTATTTATCAAAACATGGTTTTATCTTAACTGATAATTTAAGTTTCCATGGGTATGTAGAACACCCTGAACTGGCACAAAGTCGAAACTTACGACAATTGGTTCGAAAAATACAGCGATATATTGATTATTTGAAAGAACATACGGGATACGAAACAACCTTTTATGATTTAGGTGATGGGATTGCAATCTCTAGAAAAAAATAGCCTTTATAGTTTTATTTCTTTGATTTTGTGATAAAATGAAAAAAGAAAGAGGTGGATTGAATGAAAGCTAAAAAACTAATTCCTGCGTTATTGGTTGCTGCTGGTGTAGCAGTAGGATACGGAATTTTCAAAGTTGCGAAAGAAAAAATTGAACTTGAAAAAAGACGTGAGGAAGATTTAGAAAACGAAGTTATTTACCAAAAAATCTACAAAAAAATTGAAGAATCAGATGATACAGAAAATAATACAGATGATTCAAATGAAGAAGTAGAATCATGGGATGAAAGTGATGCTACGAAAGAGGAAAGCGATCAAGAAGCCAAATATGAACACTTGAATGCTGAAGTATTGGATGCTATCAATGAATACAGTGATGAAACCATTGCTGAACTAGCACAAGCTGGTGATCCTGGAACTACAGAACGTCCAATTCAACACTATGTTAGTTTTAAAGATGAAGCCTCAATGGATCAATTTAAAGCGAAAGTGCAAGATGCTGGTTTCGTAATTACCAACGGAGATTCTCCAATGGAACTAGTTGTGTTACACATTTCAAATATCGATCGTGCGAAACTACTAACTAACATTTTATTTATTGCAGACGCTGCCTATGCAAACATGGGAACTTACCATGGATGGGCAAGTCGTATCACAAAATAATCGACGTTTGTCGATTTTTTTTTACGCAGAGGTACGCGTTTAATAATTGTGAAAACGGTTGAAAAAGTGTATAATAACATAGTTATAGAGGTGTAAGTATGCAAGAAATTAAAGTAGAACACGTATCATTTTCTTATGACAAAGAAGTGGAGGTCTTAAAAGACGTCTCTTTTTGTGTAGAAAAAGGATCTTATACAACAATCATTGGTCATAACGGTAGTGGTAAATCGACCATTGCTAAATTATTAATCGGTTTATTAGAAGCGGATAAAGGGTCTATTTGGGTTTCTTCTCTTGAAATGAATGAAGCCAATGTTTATGATATTCGCTCGAATCTTGGGATTGTATTTCAAAATCCGGATAACCAATTTATTGGCTCAACTGTAGCGGATGATATTGCGTTTGGTCTTGAAAATCATCAAATTCCAACCGAACAAATGCAAGAAATTATTGATCGCTTTGCACAACGTGTCAAAATGACTAAATTCTTGCATAGTGAACCTACAAAGTTATCAGGAGGACAAAAGCAACGCGTTGCTATTGCTGGTGTTTTGGCAATTGCTCCGGATATTATTATCTTTGATGAAGCAACAAGTATGTTGGACCCACAGGGACGTGCCGAAATCAATCAGGTTATTCAAGAAATTCATAAACAAGGGGATAAAACCATTGTTTCCATTACTCACGATATCGAAGAAGTTACACATAGTGATTATGTTATTGTAATGGATCAAGGGCGTGTTGTCTTAGAAGGTAGACCAGAAGAGGTGCTTCAACATCAAGAGCAATTAATTTCCTTGAAATTAGATATTCCATTTGCAAGTAAGTTTGTCGCTTCACTGAAACAGCAAGGAATTGTATTGGAACAAAGTATTCGTGTAGAAGAGGTGGTAGAACAGTTATGTCAATTATCTATGAAAAATTAAGTCATACGTATTCTCCTAATTCCCCATTTGAGTATCGCGCTTTAATCGATATTAATCTTGAATTGGAAGAAGGGAATATCTATGCTGTAATCGGTGAAACTGGTTCTGGTAAATCAACACTCGTTCAACATCTCAATGCGCTTTTATTGCCAACAGCAGGAACACTTACCGTAGGTGAAAAAGTAATCAAAAGTGGAGAGAAACCTAAGAACTTAAAAGCATTGCGTAAACAAGTTGGTTTGGTATTTCAGTTTCCAGAATATCAATTGTTTGAAGAGACAATAATCAAAGATGTAAGCTTTGGGCCAAAAAACTTCAAGGTTCCAGAAGCAGAAGCAATCGAACAAGCTGCACAGGCTTTGCGTGTTGTTGGGATCGACGATAGTTATTTTGAGCGTAGTCCATTTGATTTATCTGGTGGACAAAAGCGACGAGTAGCAATCGCAGGAATTCTAGCAATGAATCCAGATGTATTGGTTTTGGATGAACCAACAGCGGGATTGGACCCACAAGGTGCCAAAGAAATGATGCAACTTTTCGTTCGACTAAACAAAGAATATAATAAAACGATCATTATTGTGACGCATGACATGGAGCATGTATTGGATTACTGCCAAGATGTTATTGTAGTGAATGAGGGTAGAATTGTGAAACAAAGCGATGTTACTTCTTTCTTTCAGGATTTATCAATTTTAGAAGAATTGAAGATCAATCCACCACATGTAATCCAAATGCGCGAAGCACTGAAGCAACGAGGGTTTCAATTGGATGATACGATCATTACCTTAGATGCCTTGGTAACAGCTGTTGCAAACGAGGTGAAGTCATGAAAAATATAGCACTAGGACGTTATTTACCACTGGATTCTGTCGTTCATAAAATGGATCCACGAGCTAAGATTCTAGCGATGTTAGCCTTGATGATTACAATTTTTATTCCAAGTGGATATATTGGTTATGTGATGTTGGGAGTCATGATACTCGCTGCTACACAACTTGCGAAATTAAAATTGAACTTCTTATGGCGCGCAATCAAACCGATGTTGTTTATGTTAGCCTTCCTGCTTGTCATTAATATAATGGTAATTCGTACAGGAACCCCGTTGTTTACTATTTGGGGATTTACATTTTATTTGGATGCCTTTACGCAAACCTTGTATATTTTTATCCGCTTGGTCTTGATGATTATGATTACAACAATCTTAACAGCTACAACCAAGCCACTTGATTTAACCTTGGGAATTGAAGACTTACTTAAGCCATTTGTACGATTCCATGTTCCAGCACATGAAATTGCAATGATGATTTCGATTGCACTACGTTTTATTCCAACCTTAATTGAAGAAACCGATCGTATCATGAAAGCACAAGCAAGTCGCGGGGTTGATTTACAAGAAGGCGATTTAAAAGAAAAAGTGATGGCAATCTTATCGTTAATCGTACCATTGTTTGTTTCGGCATTTCAACGTGCGGAAGAACTTGCAAATGCGATGGAGTCACGTGGATATGTACCAAGCCGTACACGCACACGTTATAAAGTATTGAAAATGGAACGTCGTGATTATGGATTGTTGTTGGTTGTTGCTTTGATGTTTAGTGTGAATTTTGCATTTATGGTATTGCTGTGAGAGTAAAAGTTATTGTTGCATACGATGGAAGTGCGTATCATGGTTGGCAAACACAACCATATGCAAATTCTGTTCAAGCAGAAATCGAGCAAGCACTAACCAAAATGCACGGCGTACCCGTTGGCATTGAAGGAAGTGGTCGTACAGATGCGAAAGTACATGCGAAAGGGCAAGTATTCCATTTTGATACAACACTTAACATTAGCGAGGAAGGGTGGCCTAGAGCACTCAATACACACTTACCAAGTGATATTCGTGCACAATCTGCTCAACTTGTTGATGAAGACTTTCATGCTAGATACCACGCAATTGGAAAACGGTATGATTATCTCATGACAACGCATGTAGAAGACCCATTTATCCAAAAATATATGGCAAAACTTCGGATGCCAGTCGATATCGAGCGCATGCGTGCTTGTGCTGCCTTGTTTGTTGGGACGCATAATTTTAATGCTTTCACATCAGCAAAAGTAGAACCGCAAAAAGAACGAGTTAAAACGATTTATTCCATTCAAGTAGTGGAAGAAACAAACTGTATTCGTATTAGTTATTATGGAAAAGGTTTTTTGCGCTATCAAGTGCGTATGATGTCACAAACCATAATAATGTGTGGGATGGGGAAAGTCAGTCTAGAGCGAGCTAGGGGGATGATTGAACAAGCAACCAAAGAAGCTTGTCCATATAATGCAGATCCTTGTGGTCTCTATCTAATGAAAGTAGTTTATGAGGAAGAAGAACATGAAAACGAATTATCATACACATACCCAACGTTGTAACCATGCTCATGGTAGTGATGAAGCATATGTTAAAAGTGCTATTGCTGCTGGATTCACCGAGTTAGGTTTCGCTGACCATACACCATGGCCATATAAGAGTAAATTTTATAGTCCAATGCGCATGCAACTTGATGAACTAGATCATTATCTCTCATCTTTACGGATGTTAAAAGAAAAATACAAGGATCAAATATCAATTAAGATAGGATTAGAATGCGAGTATTTTCCAGAATATATTGATTGGTTAGAACAATTAAAAGCATCAAAACGCGTAGATTATTTAATTTTTGGAAATCACTTTCACTTGACGGATGAACATGGAATCTATTTTGGTCGCGAAGTCAAAGATGAAACGACATTAAAGATGTATGTTGATGAAGCAGTGAAAGGAATGGAAACTAAATTATATGCATATCTTTGTCATCCAGACTTATTTATGCGCTCCTATGGACAATGGGATGCACTATGTGAGCGGGAGAGCATTCGTTTGTGTGAAGCAGCTAAAGCATGCGATGTACCGCTTGAATATAATTTGCAAGGGTTGATCTACAACCGTAAATTTAAAGCTGATAGTTATCCACATCCAAAGTTTTGGGAAGTGGTTGCGCGTGTTGGAAACCGTGTGATTATCGGTGTCGATGCGCATAAAAATGAAGAATTGGAATCGGATGATTATGAACAAGCGATCGTCTACTTAACTTCAATTGGTTGTAATATCATCCAAACGTTTGACTAAGTGAGGAACAAATGATGAAACTTTGCGTGGTTTATTATAGTTTAAGTGGCAATTGTGAGCTACTAGCCAATTGGATTGAAGCTCATTACGATGCTGATTGTGTTCGTTTGCACCCAGTAAAACCCTATAAGAATACACCGATGTTGAAATATTTTTGGGGAGGTAAGAGTGTGGTAATGCAAGAACATGTTGCCTTGCAACCTTACAACTTGCCAACTGCTTCTATGGAGCACTTGGTAATTATTACTCCAATTTGGGTATCGACCTATGCCCCGGTATTCCGGAACTTTTTTGAAAAATTAGACTTTGACGGACCTGTAAGTTTGATTATGTGTCATGCAGGTGGAAAACAAAATAAGTGTATCGATGAAGTAAGCAAAGCCTTACAGCAGTCGTTATACGCTACCTGTGAATTTTTAGATCCTTTGAAACAAGACAATGCGCTTGTGACAAAGAAACTCGAAGCATTTATGAAAAAAATTGTAGATTAATCCAGGATTTGTTCACATAAATTCAGCTATGCTTGGGATTGCTAAGGGAAACAAGTTTTCCTGTGGAAAACTCGAACAATGCTTGCGTTTTTGATTGACTTACAAAGTGTTTTTGTGTAATATATAGAAAGGCACAAAATGCCTTTGTAGCCCCGGAAAACTACATAGGAAAGGAATTATTAAGTATATGCGCCAAACTACATTTATCAAACCTGCTGAAGTACAACGTCAATGGTACGTTGTTGATGGAGCAGGAAAAACTCTAGGACGTTTAGCTACTGAAGTAGCAGCTGTTTTACGTGGTAAAAACAAACCGTCTTTCACTCCAAACGTTGACTGTGGAGATTTCGTTATCGTTATTAACGCTGACCAAATCACTGTAACAGGAAACAAATGGGAAAACAAAAAATACTACGCTCACTCTCAATTCCCAGGTGGATTGAGAACTCGTACAACTCGTACTATGAAAGATAAGTACACAGTTGAATGGGTTGAGAAAGCTATCCACGGTATGTTACCACATACAAAACTAGGTGATGCTCAACGTAAACACGTATTTGTTTACAAAGGAAGCGAACATCCACATGCAGCACAACAACCAGTTGTGTTAGAGATCAAAGGTTAAGGAGGAATAAGAGATGGCAAAGAAAAATAGTGTAACTTATTTGGGAACAGGTCGTCGTAAGACTTCTGTTGCTCGTGTCTTCATGACTCCAGGAACTGGGAACATCGTTGTTAATGGGAAATCATTAGACGAATACCTACCTTTGGAAACTTTGAAAATGGTTGTTAAATCACCATTAGAATTGACTGAAACTTTGGGACAATTTGATGTTATGATCAATGTACAAGGTGGAGGATACACTGGACAAGCTGGTGCTATGCGCCATGGTGTTGCTCGTGCTTTATTAGAAGCATCTGCTGACTACCGTCCAGCTCTAAAAGCTGCAGGATTCTTGACTCGTGATTCACGTGCTAAAGAACGTAAAAAATACGGTCTTAAAGCTGCTCGTCGCGCGCCACAATTCTCAAAACGTTAATTCGAGAAAAAGCATATGGTTTATTCCATATGTTTTTTTTTTATTTTTTTATCATCAAAACCGGTTATGAAGTAGAACCTTTCCTTCGCACTTAACAAACAAACAACACTATTGAATAAAAAGTAACATGGTAAAGGAATGTTAAAATTTCTAAAAGCACGAAATATAAGGAAGAAAGCGCAAAAAATAACATTTTGAGCGCTTTTTTTTGTAAATTCTCCTTGTTGAATTACTAATTCTATTAACAGAACATTAATCTAGGATTAACTGAAAACTGATTTAACAGCTTTTAGTTTCCATTATGATAGGTGTAGTTTTAAAAGGAGAAGAATATGAAAAAATTGATGCGAGGAGTATTAGCAACTACGGCACTAGTTTCGCTCGTTGGTTGTACAACAGGAAATGCAAATGACAAAACCGGGGAACCAATCGATCTTACGATTTGGCATACCTTTACAGAACACCACGAAGCGACACTACAAGAAATTGTAGCGGATTTCAATGCTTCACAGGAGAATATTACCGTAACTGCGTTGACACAACCTTTGGATGGGTTTTCCGCAAAGGTGTATGAAGCTGTATCGAACAAGACTGGACCAGATATTGTATTCTTAGATTCTTCCAGTGCAAGTGATTATGTTGATGCTGGTTTCTCAGTAGATTTCTCAAAATATATGGATATCAACGAATACCAAAGTCGTGTAAATCCGGGATTGTTTGCAGAATCTACAGGATATAGTGATGGAAAACTTCACAGTTTATCGTTACAGTCTACCGGACCAATTTTATTCTATAATAAAACAATGTATGATGACTTAGGATTAGAAGCACCAATGACTTGGGAGCAATTAACTGAGAATTCAAAAGTTATTTATAAAGAATTAGGAATTCCTGGATTTGCAGTCGATTCTAAATCAGATTTTGCTTTGATGTTATTAGAACAATATGGAACTGACTACTTGGATTTAGATGGTAAAAAAGTGAATCTTGATACAGAAGAAACAGTTACATGGTTGAATTGGTTTGCGGAAGGGGTACAAGAAGGGTACTTCCAAGTAGCTCCAACAACAGGTGCTTACAACTCAGGGGATTTGAGTGGAAAAGTATTGGCTTCTTATATTGGTTCTAGTGCTGGTTTGGCTTACAACGATCTAGGTGATGACGAGCTTGCTACTTCGATTGTACCATTGGTTGCAGATACAACGACACCTTGGGTTCAAACATGGACAAGAAATATCATTGGTTTCACAAGTGATGAAGCAACAGAACAAGCAATTACAGACTTCGCGTTGTTCTTTACAAACACAGAAAACTCAGCAAAATGGAGTATTGCATTTGGTGGTTTATCCCCATATAGCGATGTAGAAGCTTTGGATGAATACCAAGCATATGTAGATGGAAACATCGCGTTACAAGCATTGATGGCACAAAGTAGCTATGCAGGAGCATTACCTGCTTATGCTGGAGCTTCAACTGTGCGTACGGAATTGGATAAAATGATTAGTAGTGTTGCTACAGGTTTGATGAGTGCAGAAGATGCTATCACATCAGCAGAAGCAACAAGCAGCGCAGCATTACAGTAAATCGAAAAGATTGCAACTGCAATCTTTTTTTTTAAGAAGGAGATTCACTCATATGAAGAATAAAGTATTGGTTTTTTGTCTAGATGCCCTTTGTACATCTGATCTTGAAGAAATGATGAAACTAAAAAACTTCCAATGGATATTGTCACATGGAAGTGTTGTGAAACACATTGAACCTGTTTACCCAAGTTTGACTTATCCATGCCATGTATCGCTGATTACAGGCGTTCATGTAGGTCGTCATCAGGTATTACACAATGCAAAGGTAAGCATTGAAGATGCAAGTCCTGAGTGGTACAACCAATATAGCGATATCCAAGTACCGACGTTGTTTGATATTTGCAATCAAGCTAACCTAACTGCAGGTGCGATTAGTTGGCCGGTAATGGGAAAAGCGCCGATCAAATACAATATGCCAATGATTGTACCAATTAGTTATAGTGGTGATAATCCAAAACAGTTTTTGGAAAACAATGCCACACAAAATTTATTGGAACAATACTATGAAAAACATGGGCGTTATCTCAAAGGAAAAGCAAGAAATCTAGACCTCTATACGATGAGTATCGCCTTGGACTTATTAGAAGATGAACAGCAACCTGATATCCTATTCGTTAAGATGTGTGATTTGGATACGGAAAAACATATTCACGGAATCAAAAATGAGCACGTTAACGAACAATTAAGAAAACACGATGAGGAGTTAGGGGCAATACTAGCTTGTTTAAAAAAACAAGGAACCTTGGAACAAACCAATATTATCGTATTGGGTGATCATGGACAGATGGACATTACACACCATATCAATATAAATCTACTCTTAAAAAAACACGGGTTTATCCGCTGCGATGAAGAAGGAAAGCTACTAGATTTTGATGCCTACTGTCATTCTGCTGCGTTATCCGCTTGGATTGAATTGAAAGATCCAAGTGATGAAGTGATGAAAGCACGCGTTCATGCCTTCCTAATGGAGTGTAAAGATGAGGAAACTTATCCGATTGGATTTGTTTTTACCAAAGAGGAAGCAAAACAACAATTTGGTTTGGAAGGGCACTTCGATTTTGTAATTGAAGGAGAACAAGCAACGAGCTTTGGTACAACATTAAAAGGCGAAGATCTCTTTAAAAAGTATCTGCCTGAAGGGTATCACGATTCCAAGGCAAGTCATGGACATTTACCATATAAAGATGAAACAACAACCTTCTTTGGCTGCGGTCCGGATATCGCAAGCCATGCTGTTGTTGAGCGCCGTAGCATGGTGGATGTTGCTCCAACGCTTGCCGCATTGCTTGGATTAACGATGCCAGATATTGATGGAACGATCATCAAAGAATTTATAAAGGAAGCTTAAGTATGAAAATTTCAATAAAAGATGTTACAAAAAAGTTTCACGATCAAGTGGCTGTCAATCAGTTTAGTATCGATATTGAGTCGGGGGAACTGATTGCTTTACTTGGACCGTCGGGCTGTGGAAAAAGTACGCTACTCAATATGTTATCTGGTATTTTAGAGGCAAGTGAAGGACAAATTCTATTTGGGGAAGATGATGTTACGCATGTCAGTGCAGACAAGCGTGGTGTAGGTTTGGTATTTCAAAACTATGCATTATATCCACATATGAGTGTACTTGAGAATATTTGTTTCCCACTGGAAATTCAAAAGGTAAACAAAAAAGAGCGAATTGAGCGAGCGAAAGAAGTTGCAAAACTCGTTCATGTAGATCAATACTTAACGCGTAAACCGTATCAATTGTCCGGTGGACAACAGCAACGTGTTGCAATCGCAAGAGCGTTGATTAAGAATCCCAAAGTATTGTTGTTGGACGAACCGCTTTCTAATTTAGATGCGAGATTACGGATTGAAATGCGTGAGGAAATTCGTCGTATTCAGTTGGAAACAAAAGTAACAACTATTTTTGTTACGCATGATCAAGAAGAAGCAATGAGTATTTCTGATCGTATTATTATCATGAAAGATGGTGTGTTACAACAGTGTGATAAACCACAAGTGCTCTATGATCAACCAGCAAATTGCTTCGTTGCAGATTTTCTTGGTGCTCCACCAATCAATAAACTTCGAGGTGTTTCACGTGATGGTAAATTTTATGTTGACGGTGAACATGTTGTTGAAACCGTTGCAATTGATCAATCAGGTCAACTTTGGTTGAGTTTTAGAAGCGAAGCGTGTTATTTGGACGCTACCGAAGGCATCCCTTGTAGTGTAGAACAAGTTTCCATCTTGGGAAAAGAAACGATTGTTAGTGTTCGTGTTAACGATACGCTAGTACGTGTTAGTATGCAAGCGGATGCGTTAGTTGATGTAAGCCAAGCTAAGTATTTAAAGCTGAAATCACAAGGATGTTTTATTTTTGATGCGCAAAGTGGAGAGCGATACCGATGAAAGGTTGGTTAAGACGTAACGAGCATCTGTTGTATTTATTTCCTGCGTTGTTTGGAATTCTCGTATTTACTATTTACCCGATTATCAATGTAATCTTGATGAGTTTTAAAGAAAACTATCGCTATCTTACCGATGAATTTAGCGGATTTGGTTTCGAAAACTATGCACTTGTTGTACAAGATCCGATCTTCCAACAAGCGATGCGCAATACCTTTGCCTATGTGATTTGTGTAGTACCAATCGCGTTGGCAATTGCGGTTGTGATTGCTACCCTATTGAATCAAAATATCAAGTTCAAGGGTTTGTTGCAAACAGCCTACTTCCTACCGATGGTGACTTCAGTAACTGCGGTAGGTTTGGCTTGGAAGTTTATGTTTAATTATAATAGCGGTATCATCAATTATTTTTTGGGTTTGTTTCAAATTTCACCCATCAACTGGTTGCAAGATCCCAAATTTAACTTTATCGCGTTAGTCATCTATGGGATATGGAGTATCCTGCCGTTCTCGATTATCATTATCCTTTCTGGATTACAAAATATCGATCCGCAATATTATTTGGCAGCTAAAATTGATGGAGCAAAACCAATGCGTATTTTCTTTCGGATTACGGTACCACTCTTATCTAGTACGATTGGATTGTTAACGGTTGTCAATACGATTAGTAGCTTTAAAGTATTCAATGAATTATTCCCCCTCTTTCAAGGACCGGGTGTAAGCTATAATTTATTTACAGTTGTATATTATATCTACTATCAGTTTAGAGGACTCACACCACCAAAATATGGCTTGGCAGCAGCAAGTGCCGTGCTATTATTCCTTGTGATTTTCGTGTTTACGATGATCCAATTGCGAATTCAAAAGTTCTCAAAAACAAAGGAGAGTTAATATATGAAACAAAAGATATCAAAACTGCTCGTTTATATGGTACTAGGATTTGGTGCCATCATCATGATTTTCCCCTTTTATTGGATGATTACTGGAGCTTTTAAAACATCAACTGAAATCCTAAGCTTCCCTCCAAGCTGGATTCCAGATAGTTTCTTGAACTTCGATAATTTTATCTTCGCCTTTCAAACAGCACCGTTTTTTCGCTACTTCATTAACTCATGTATCGTAACCATTGCATGTGTTTCCCTTTGTATGCTAACCACCATTCTAGCTGCCTTTGCCTTTTCAAGGTTAAAGTTTAAAGGGAAAACAATCATCTTTAGTCTTTTGTTAACGCTGATGATGGTACCGTTTGAAATGATTATTATTACCAACTATCGAACCATCGTTGATATCGGCATTCATGATACTTTACTCGCACTCATCATTCCGTTTACTAGCAGTATTTTCTATGTCTACATTCTAAAAAACTTCTTTGATAGTATTCCAGAAACACTGTACCAGTCAGCACGTGTAGACGGGTGCAGCAACTGGAAATACTGTTGGCGTATTATGGTTCCCATTGCAAAACCTTCGCTTGTTACCATCATGCTACTCAACGCCATTGGTTGTTGGAACAGCTTCTTATGGCCTATGTTAGCAACCAATTCCCCTGAAGTAAGAACCTTACCGTTTGGGCTTTATGCCTTTATGACGGAGGGTGGGGCAAAAATGGAACGGATGATGGCAGCGAGTACGATTGTTGTCATCCCGATGATTCTATTATTTATCTTTGCTAGAAAACACATTGTTAATGGCGTAGCTAGAGGTGGAATCAAAGGATAACATATTTAAAAATATTTTAAAAAAAGCAATTCTACATTGTATTTATGCAGGATGCACAAAGCTTGATTTAAATTTTGTGATACTATAAACCTATAGTAAGGGAGATTTAGAAATGGCTACTTTAAAATTAGAAAATATTAATAAAATTTATGATAATAATGTACAAGCGGTATTTGACTTTAACCTTGATATTGAAGATAAAGAATTTATCGTATTTGTAGGACCATCAGGTTGTGGTAAATCAACTACACTTCGTATGATTGCTGGTTTAGAAGATATTACGAGTGGAACATTGGAAATCGATGGTAGAAAAATGAATGATGTCGATCCAAAAGATCGCGACATTGCCATGGTATTCCAATCGTATGCACTATATCCTCATATGAGCGTTTATGATAATATGGCATTTGGTTTGAAATTGAAAAAAATGCCAAAAGATGAGATCGATCGTCGTGTAAAAGAGGCAGCTGCAATTCTTGAAATTACTGACTACCTAAAACGTAAACCAAAAGCTTTGTCTGGGGGACAACGTCAACGTGTTGCACTTGGACGTGCGATTGTACGTAATGCGAAAGTATTCTTAATGGATGAGCCATTATCTAACTTAGATGCGAAACTACGTGTTCAAATGCGTAGTGAAATTATTAAACTACACGAACGTTTGGATGCAACTACAATTTATGTAACGCATGACCAAACAGAAGCGATGACAATGGCATCTCGTATTGTTGTTATGAAAGATGGTTATATCCAACAAATTGGATCTCCAAAAGAAATCTACACTAACCCAATTAATATTTTCGTTGCAAGTTTTGTAGGAGCACCTGCAATGAACTTTATTAATGGTCGTTATGAAAAACAAATGTTCCATTACGATGGAAAAACATTCTCTGTTCCTGCAATGTTCCACGATGCGTTAAAAGCGTATGAAGGAAAAGAATTGATTATGGGGATTCGTCCGGAAGATATTCACTACGAAGGTATCGTAGCAGAAACCTATCCAGAAACCCTATTTGATTTCCAAGTGGAAGTATCTGAGTTATTGGGTCATGAATTCATCCTTCATGGAAAATTCGGGAACCAAAAATTATTAGCGAAAGTTTCATCACGTGTTGAAGTACGTAATCACCAAACCATTCGTTTAGCAATGGATGTTGCGAAAATTAAATTCTTCGACAAAGAAACAGAACGCTGTGTAAATTGTTAACAATTCCTCCCATATATTGTTAAAGAAGAAGGTTATTAACCTTACCGACTGCTGATTGCTAGTTCAATCAGCAGTTTTTCTATTTTTATGAAAAGTTCTATCGAGTATTGTTAACATAATGATGTTTCTCCTTGATGTCAATCATTTAATTGGCTATCAAAATGATGGTAGAAGGATGCATTGATCGCAATGGCTCTTGTAGGGGTTATTTCTTTATGTTAGCTAGTCAAAAAAAGATAGGAACGATGTTCCTATCTTTTCTAATCTACTATTTACATTTGTTTAAATAACGGATATAAAGCTATTTTTAAGCCTTGTAAGGCTTTTTATTTTGATTTGCGAATAAAACCTCA
Organism: Erysipelotrichaceae bacterium; assembly: GCA_051658525.1. Lineage (GTDB taxonomy): Bacteria > Bacillota_I > Bacilli_A > Erysipelotrichales > Erysipelotrichaceae > JBOFMT01. The sequence goes on from JBOFMT010000009.1 coordinate 51,799, forward strand.
TTCAATTTTTTTACACTATGTTCAAAGGTTAAGGGATAATCGCTTGGATTTGCTTTTTGTGCTTGCATGATGCGATCCAAATAGATGAAGAGTAATGCTTCTTCTTTCTTAGGTAGCATCACGTAATAGTGATTGGAGTAGAGATGATAAATCTCAGCTTTGGATTGAAACACTTGCGTGAGCAAATTAGTAAAGTCCTGAATAATTTGGTTACCTGCTTGGAATCCATATTGTTGATTAAATTTTTGTAAATCGTTTAAAGAGAATGCAATCACAATGACATCTTGCGGAAGTTCACTAAGATCTTGTTGTAAAGCAATATCATTTTTTAAATGTGATAGTGGATGCATACGTGATAAGGTCATTGTGGTTTCTTGTTTAATCTTCATTGTATAGGTATCCCGCTCTTGTTTTACGTAGGTATAGAAGAAGATAATACCCAAACCAACGGCACCAAAGATGTAATTATTAACGATAGGTGCGTAGTTTTTAAAGCTGTAATGTAGGGTTAAATCTAAAAATAAGATGAGCCCTAAGCCAGCCATACCAAGAATTAAAGATTGATAGCTATGAACCTTCTTGATAAAGGCCTGAATACTGATCAACAAGAAGAAAATAAGATTAATAAATCCGATGCGATTGAATAAGTCTAAAAAGTAGAACCCATCTAAAATGTTAAAGGCATCACAAACAAAGATAATGCAAACAAAGCCTGTCATAAAGGCAAAAATTGGAAATACAAAACGATTGAGTTCTGGCCAACGTGTTAGGAAAATCCCCCAAAGTATCGAAGGTAGAATAAAGAAACTAATAATTTCTAGTTTGTGAATGAATAAGATATTTGTGATAAAGGCTTGGATGTACTTGGTATTACAAGAAATCCATAAGGTACTAAAGAATAAAAAAGCACCAATTAAGAATAGGCACAATGCATTATCATTTCGTTTGCGCGTAATAGCAGCATACAGCATGATGATAAACCCAAAAACCAATCCAAACATACAAAGCATATTGGATACAATGGTCATGTAGGTATCAGCAGCATTGCTTACCGTTGCATTCACTAAATTGATTCTTTGGATGCGTGCTGTTTCTTTTGGAACGCGATTGATATACTCAATGCGAATCACAGATCCAATACGCGCATTTTCTAGTGGGACAAAAATATTGGAGCTTCCTACCGCTTCTTTGATCCCATCGGTTTGAGGATCGTATTGGTATAAGAGCGAATCATCCAAATAGATAGAAATTGGACGGTTGAAGACCATCGTTTGTAGTGCTACATTTTTATAGGGTAGCGATGTTATTGTTTGTGTCAAGGTTATGACAGCATTGTACTCTAGGTTTTTATCAACGCTGAAAGGAAGTTCTACAAGTTCTGATTTGTTGCTTGTAGAGGTTGTCATTTCCCAACCAAAATTGTAGGACTGTGACTCTTGCTTGGTTGTAGTGAAGAAAGGCTCATCATTTAGCGTTGGAGCTAACATCATTACAATACAAAGAGATAAGAGGATAAATAGTCCTCCAAGTATTTGTTTTTTATATTTAGTTATGTTCATAAAATTCACCTGCTCAGCATTATTTTAACATATAATTATATGCTTTCTAGGGTAGAAATTGCCAAAAATGAAATAAATTGTATAATAATAATGGATTACAAAGAAGAGAAGGTGAACAATATGCGGAAATTACTGCATTTTTTAGTTAGTAAAATGTTTGTTATTGGAATGCTCATCCTATTACAGCTCATTATTATTATTGAACTAGTAATTTGGTTGAGTGGTTATTTTGTATTTATTTATGCGTTTTTAATGTTATTGAGTTTAGGAATCACGATTTATGTCATCAATAAGAATGAGAACCCAGCGTATAAGCTTGCCTGGGTTGTGCCTATTTTATTGTTTCCCCTCATCGGTGGTGTGATCTACTTGATGTTTGGTGGTCAAAAAATGCCGAATGAACTAATGCGACAAAACTTAAGTGTTGCTGACGAGTTAAAGAATTCAACAGAAAAAGGAATTCCAATGGTTACCTTACATGAAGATCTTCATGTATTTCGTCAATCGAATTACATTAAGCAAGCTTCTAATTTCCCGCTGTATAAGCATACGGAAACCAAGTTTCTAGCAACGGGAGAAGAGAAGTTTCAAGTCATGTTGGAGGAACTTGAAAAAGCAGAGTCCTATATTTATTTAGAATACTTTATCATCAATGAAGGAAAGATGTGGAATACGATTCTCGATGTTTTAGCTCGCAAAGTGAAACAAGGGGTGGAAGTTCGACTTATTTATGATGATGCAGGTTGTATTCAACTATTACCAGCACATTATGATGCGTACTTACGCTCACTTGGTTTAAAGGTTAAAGTATTCAATCCGATTCGTGCTCGATTGGCAATTCAAATGAACAATCGTGACCATCGCAAGATCCTTGTGGTTGACGGTAAGGTTGGTATTACCGGAGGAATTAACTTATCGGATGAATACATCAATGAAGTCAATCTTCATGGGCACTGGAAAGATAGTTCTGTATTACTCAAAGGAGCAGCTGTATTTTCCCTAACGGCAATGTTCATTCAATTTTGGAATTATGATGAATCGGAGAAAGAGAATATTTGGGACTACTATCTTGGGGATGATGTCTTAAACCAATATGAAAACGATGGTTACGTTCAACCGTACGCTGATTCTCCAACCGATAATGAAAATGTCGGTGAGAATACCCATCTGAATATCATCAATGCAGCGAAAAAGTACGTGTATATTCAAACGCCGTATTTGATCATTGATCATGAAATGCGTGTAGCACTTACCTTAGCGGCAAAAAGTGGAATTGATGTTCGTATCTTAGTACCACATGAACCAGACAAGCGCTTTGTATTTGAGATGACAAAATCAAATTATGCTGCCTTGCTCGCAGATGGAGTTAAGATTTATGAATATACGCCTGGTTTTGTGCATGCGAAAACGATGGTTGCAGATGATGAAGTAGCAATCATTGGTACCATCAATATGGACTATCGCTCTTATTACTTGCATTTTGAATGCGGGGCATGGTTTTACAAATCACGCTGTGTCATGGAATTAAAAGAAGATTACTTAAAAACCTTGGAAGTTTCACAAGAATTATCTTATAATGAAGTAGTAAATATACCGAGATATTTAAAGGTAATCCGTGCAATATTGAACTTATTTGCACCATTGGCATAAAAAACAAAAGGAGCGTTTATGATTGAAGAAATAGGACTGATTTGTGAAGGTGGGGGAACCAAAGCCGCCTATACCTCAGGGGTGTTGACCTACTTTATGGAACACAACATCGAATTTGGATATACCGTTGGCATTAGTGCTGGCGCAGCAAATTTAATCAACTACATTACCAAACAGCCGGATCGATTGCATTATATGGCTATTGATGCTGCCTGTGATCCCAAATCCATTGGACTTCGTCCACTTTGGAAAGAAAAATCTTTCTTTGGTTTAAACTATGTATACGACAGTGTTGAACAAGCTGTGGCATTGGATGTTGCAGCATTTCAATCGTCGAACATCAAGTTTGATGTTGGTTTGTATGATTTTGAAAAAGATGAAGTAGTTTATGTCGATAAAAGTTTTCACGATGAAGATTCGACTGTAATCAAAGCAAGCTGCGCACTCGCTGTTTTGTGTCCACCGTTTTATTACCGTGGAAGAGCTTATATGGATGCCGGAATTGTAGATATGATTCCCATTGAACAATCGATTCGTAGAGGAAACAAAAAACATATCTTTATTTCCACAAAAGAAGAAAACTTTGAACGAAAAGCGGCAAGCAAGGCACAACTTTTCGCTTGTAAGCTGCGGTATCCAAAGTATCCAAATGTGGCAACCCATTTAAAAAATCGCCATGACTACTATGAACAACAATGGAATATTGTAAAAGGTTTAGAAGCTGAGGGGAAAGCCTTAGTACTACGCCCAAGCAAAGATATGAACATATCAAGAACAACGCAGGATCGTGAAAAACTTGAGGCTTGGTTCCAATTAGGATACCAAGACACAGCAGATCGCATCGACGATATTCTAGCTTTTTGTAAATAAAAAGAGGTCGTAAAGCACTTAGCTTTGCGACCTTTGTTGTTATTTGTTGCTTACCCAACGACCATAAATACCACAAGGTAAAATAGTGTTCGTACGTGAAATTGGTAATCCAATTTCACCACATTCCAATGTTCCATTTGGATACTGTTTCAATACGGTTGCCGTAAGAATATTATGTAATACCGTTGGTGAGAATCCAGTGGTATAAGAGTTAACCAAGAAGAAAAGTGGATTCGGATCTAAGATTTCTTGGCATGCTTGGATTAGATTTAAGAGTTGTTCTTCAATTTTCCAAACTTCCCCATTTGGTCCACGACCATAGCTAGGTGGGTCCATAATGATAGCATGGTAAGTTCTACCACGACGTTTTTCACGTTCTACGAACTTCAATACGTCGTCGATAATAAAGCGGATCTTACGATCTTGAAGATTTGATAATTCCATATTTTCTTTTGCCCATTGTACCATGCCTTTACTAGCATCGACGTGAACAACCTCTGTTGCACCAGCACTAGCACAAGCCATCGTAGCTCCACCTGTATAAGCAAATAGGTTCAATACACGAACTTCGCGGTTTGCATTGCGGATTTTATCCATCATAAAGTCCCAGTTTGCTGCTTGCTCAGGGAAGAGTCCTGTATGCTTGAAGCCAGTAGGGGACACTTTAAACGTTAGGTGTTTGTATTGAATGGTCCAATGATCACGTGTTTGTTTTTTGAATTCCCACTGTCCTCCACCGCTTTTTGAACGATGATAATGTGCATGTGGGGTTTTCCATAATTGGTTTTCATCCATAATTGGCCAAATGGCTTGTGGATCGGGGCGACGTAAGATTACATTTTGCCAGCGTTCTAATTTTTCAGAACCACCAGCATCGATGCATTCGTAATCGACCCAGTTTTTTGCTACTTGATTCATAGTTGATTCTCCTCGTGTTTTTGCTAGCTCATTATAGCATAGTTTTCACCTGAAATCGAGACTAGCAAACACCTAACATATTTAGGATAGGAACTAAAAAGAGAGTATGCTATACTTAAGATATAAATAGAGGTAATCCGATGAAGAAACTTTACTTATGTTTGGTTTGTTGTATGTTCCTTTTTGGTTGTACACCACAAGTGGAGCCAGAGGTTGAAAAACTTGTTTTGGTACCCAATGCAATCTATACAATCGATAACAATCCAAGCAATGCCCAAATTGAAACTTACAATGCACTAACTGCTGCTTTGCTCGATGCAGGTCAAGAAACGATTGCGCAAGAAGTTGCTCGCAACTTTGCCTTTGATTTTCTAGACTTTGCTAGCAAAAGTGGAAAAGACGATGTTGGTGGTATTTCATTTATCATTCCAGAAAAACGTGGCGAATTTAAAGGATTTGCGACCAACAACTACTATGTTGACTACCAAACCATTGTGACTCAATATGGTATGGCAGCTCTGCCAAAGGTGAATGAAGTCGTTGTTACTAGCAGTGAAGCGGGTAGCTTTGTTTTCAATGAAGCGACATACACCGGGTACACAGTTCGCTTACGTGTTACTTATGAAGAAGTTGTAAACTTCGATTTAGCGCGCTTAAAAACACAACCGGTCATTCAGGTCATCTTAATCGAAGATGTGTATTATGTCTTAGCAATGAAATAACGTGGAGAAATCCGCGTTTTTTTGTTGTTGAAGACGAATGCCTAAATAGTCTAGGTTGACAATAGCAATCCAGGAAGTATAGTAAGAATAAGGAGGATATTGTATGAATAAAATAGCATCAATCGCATTGGCTTTAGCAGTGGCTATAAGTGGGCAACTAATATCTGCATCATCACAAGAACGAGAGAAGGTTAGTTTGCAAACAACCAATATCGATTCTCATGAAAATGAAAATATAAAGGTATCTAAAGATACAGTTTCCACCGATTTCTTAGGATCCAAACTAAAAAGCGATACAGTTTTCGCCACAAGCGACCAACTTTTTGAGAATGATAGATTACGCTCAAATTCCGTAGAAATTTTTCTAGGAGGGCTACTTATCGGGTGGTTGATAGATGGAATAATAATCTATGTTTCTGGTTACTCTGGAGCTGTACTTGCTGCTGCAACAATAGGTATGATTATCTCTTTTGTAGCAGCTCATCCTGTTATTTTAGTAAGCGCAGTAACTGTTTTACTCGTGACAGCATCTTCAATTCAAAAATATAAAACAAACAATGGAAATGAATGTGTTCTGCAACCTTCAGGAAATGGTTATTATTGCAAATATAACCTTGAGGATACCGTATGGGCGTAAATTTTAATTTTTTGCTAAGTGCAATAAGCGGTGTTGTTCTCTTTGAAGTTTACGCTAAATTTTATGCAAAAGGAGATAAAAAAAGACTATTGTATGGGATTGTGATCGGCGCTATTATATTGGCGTTGTGCCTGTTCTCATCTTCAATATAGCTAATAGTTTTTTTGTTGATGCTATGTCTTGGTATTCAATGTACTGTATATTGAGACTAGAATGCAACAATTACTCTAGGAGATTGGTTTCCAATTTCCTCTTTGGTTGATTGCAGTTTTCCAATCATCTATTTCGTACGCATACTAGATGTCATGATTAGTACGCTTACAACAACGAATATAGGGTAATTGGAATCCTAATATCTATGGTTTCATTATCACTTGTTAGAAGGTGTCACTGTGTGGCCCTTCTATTTTTTTTGCGCATACAATAACTAACATGGTTCTGTATGTCAGGTTGTGAGGTGTAGAAACGTAATAAGGCTAATGCAGGAAAACGGTGAGTTTGACCTATGGCAGCGCGATCATTGATTCCATGGACTAAGGTAAGTGGGAAAGCAATAAATCGAGCAATGAATTCACTAGTTGAGTTGGATAAGGGTATCAATTGCTCTTTCTTTTTTCTTTGGTATGATAGCTCTATAGAGGGAGACTACCATGGAACAAATGATAACAAACGAAGCGTTACATAACGCAATACGGTGTGGTGCAAATAATATTGTAAAACATCAGTCTAGACTCAATCAAATCAATGTATTTCCCGTTGCAGATGGTGATACGGGCAATAACCTAGCTAGCCTCATGTATTCCATTTTAGATACGGGACTACAGGAAACAACGAGTGAAACATTAAAAGAAGTAAGTGAAGCAGCACTGCTAGGAGCACGTGGAAATTCTGGGATTATTTTTGCTCAGTATTTTTATGGAATGTACCTAGCGTGCAAAGGTGAGAAACGATTGGATGGAGCTGTATTTGCTCATATGTTAGTAGAGGCTGCCCATTACGCTTATCGTGCGATTGAACATCCTGTTGAGGGTACGATGATTAGTGTGATGCGTGTTTGGGGAAATAGTGTCCAAGCAACACAAGCAAAAGGACACCAGTTAAAGGTCTTGATTGAAGATGCATTGCAACCCTTACGTAGTGAACTTGAACAAACAACAAAAAAGATTCAAGTACTGCGCCAACATCATGTGGTTGATTCAGGAGCGCAGGGATTCGTCTATTTCGTAGAAGGCTTTAGTGCAGCTCTATTGGGTGAAGTGGTACCAGAGGATTTGATTCCACTTCCGGCTATAGTGCTTGAACATGAGGTCGATACGAAATATCGTTATTGTTGTGAGTGTATTTTAGAACGCGAGCGCATTCATGCAGATAATATTAAAATTAGTTTGAAACCATGGGTTGATAGCCTAGTGGTAGCGACAACCAAAACCAAGGCTCGCGTTCATTTTCATACCAATGACCCAGAACAAAGCTTTGCGGCATTAGAAACCTATGGTACCGTTCGTAATCCTAAGGTTGATGATATGTTGTTGCAAATGCATTCGATGCAACACCCTTTAAGTGACACGGTCATTCTATGTGACTCTGCTGCCGACCTAAGTGAAAAAGATAAAGAGCGTTATCATATTTATACCTTGGATATGCATATCATGATCAACGATCAAACATATTTGGATAAACGCACCCTTTCAACCGATGGATATTTTAAACGGATAGCGAAAGGTAATGTTAAAACATCTTCATCAGCCCCAAGCAATGCGCAAATGGAACGCATGTTGCATTTTTTACTTGCTTACTATAAACATGTCATCGTTATTACAGTGTCTTCTCATATGAGTGGGTGTTATCAGGCATTACAAACAATCAAACAACAACAATTCAAAGATGAATCCATCACCATTATCGATTCTAAAAAAAATGCAGTTGCAGAAGGGATGATTGTTAGAGAATGTGCCAAAGCGCTCGCGAGTGGGATGAGCTATGAAGAGACCATCGATTTTGCGAAACGTTTTGTAGAAGAAACACAAATTCTTGTAGGTGTTGCTGGTCATCACCATTTGGAACAAGGTGGTAGGGTGTCCAAACAAGCAGTATCATGGCTCAAACGCTTGCATCTCTATCCCATGTTGGGTGTGAAAGCGGATGGGCGTGGGAGTGTAAAACGCATCGCGTTTTCAAGAGCCCATGTATTACGTACGTTAGTACGTTGGGTAAAGAAGGCAAAGGATCAAGAATATGCCATTGTATATACACAAAAAAATGCTTGGATTGAATATGCGATTCATCGCTTACAAAGTGTTTCCAATCGACCACCAAGTGCGATTGTACAAAGTGGTGTTGGTATTGCGATGAATGCGGGAGATAATGCCATTGGAGTCGTGGTGTTTCCAAAGCGTGTATGAAAGAGCTACTAGGGATTGCTCTGGTTGTCTGGAGCTATTTTACACTGGGGTTTCTTGTTGCCATACTAAAAAACAAACTGTCGATTGTTGATAGTTTATGGGGACCAGGGTTTGGTGTTGTTGGAGTTGCAGCGCTTGTTATTTATCAAAACAGTTCCATCGTAGCATTACTTGTTGTCGCCCTAGTGCTCGTTTGGGGAGGTCGATTATCCTATCACATCACCAAGCGAAATTGGGGACAAAAAGAAGATTATCGCTATGCAGAGATGCGAGAACGATGGCAAGGTCGCTGGTTTTATCTAAAAGTTTATTGTTTTGTTTTCCTGTTGCAAGGATGTTTTCTAAGCATCATTGCAGTGGGTATCGTATGGATTGCAAGTCAAAGTCTTGTTGAAGTTACACCGCTTGTAATCTTTGGCTTTGTTGTTGCGCTCACTGGACTTGCGATTGAAGCAATTTCTGATGCTCAATTACGGGCGTTCAAACACGCAAAGCGCGGTCGTTTTTTAATGGAAGGATTATGGAAGTATTCACGTCATCCCAATTACTTTGGTGAGAGTCTTGTTTGGTGGGGCATCTTCTTGATTGCTCTTGCTAGTGATGCGTACTGGGTGATCCTTTCTCCTATCTTTATTACTTACTTACTAAATTATGTCAGTGGTATCCCACTGTTAGAAAAGAAATACAAAGACAATGTCGAATATCAAGACTATGCAAAGAGGACTAGCCGCTTTCTGATGTTACCACCGAAAAAAAGCTAAAATAAAAGCGCGATTTGTTCGCGCTTTTTGTTATTCTTCACTTTGTGGAGAATCGATCGTGAGATCTTCATAATAATCAGGTGGGATAAATCCACGCGCTTCCGCATAGACCATACCTTCTAAGACGGGCAAGATATGATTTGCTTGTTTTAAGTTGTTTAAATCAAAAGCGAAATCATCCATTGACATGGACTCTTTCATCGCATAATACATATCATAAACGTATTGTAATGAGTGGTAAGAAAGATAATAGACACTCAGTGGTAGTCCTGCAATACTAGCGGTAACCTCCTCACCAAAGGTACCATCGACTATGTAGCTACCAAAGGTCCATGGTTTAATGTTATCGAGTTGATAAGATATAAAATCCATCACCTGATTGGTTGGAATGTTGGTTACTACAAAGGTTGGAGCAACGGATAACAAGGTGTTAATTCTTGTAACCCCTGCTGGAGATAATAACTTGGTAATCATTGCTGCCAAGACGCGTTGTTGCGCTTGGTTTCGTCCAATATCACCGTAACTTTTACGGTGACGAGCAAAGGCTAGGGCTTGGGAACCATTCAAGGTTTGAACGCCAGCTTCCAAACAAATCAAATCCGATTGATCTGTACTGCGGTATTCATTGCTTTCACAGAATTCGACCATAACATCAACATCGATGCCACCTAAGGCATTGACGATTTCAATTACACTTGTAAAACTCACCTTTACAAAGAAGTCAATTTCAATACCAAGCACAGCACTCATAGAATCGATGGTTGCATCAACGCCATAGATACCTGTGTGGGTTAATTTGTCATTATAGCCATAGGCTCCCGTATTAGGAATATAGGCATCGCGAGGAAAGGAAATCATTTCCACATGATTGGCCAAAGGATTTACAATGAGTAGCATATTCACATCGCTGCGTAAATCCTGGTTGGGATCCACAGCCTCATCAATACCGGAAAGATAAATCGTAAAGGTTTCATTACGAATATCCTTTGTACTCGTTGAAGTATAGGAATCTTTCTTTTTTTGATAACTCTTGATGACGCGAATATGTTCATAAATACTATCGTCAGCAGCCGTTAAAATTTGTAGTTGCTTATCCGAGATAATGACAGCATCCAATTCTTGATCAATCAGTGTTGTTAATAGTTGATTATAAGAAAGCTCAGGAACAAAGCGAATATTGGTTACTTCTTTACTCAGTTCATATTTCGCATAACTTCCATTCACATCATCACTACCATTTTGATAGCCTACACGTTTTTCATAGAGATCTTCTACTGTTTCAACACTAGAATCCACAGAGGTAACGATGGATATTTGTTCGTAGGCACGTCCATCACTGTCTAAGATGTTTTGAATGTTTGTGTTTACTTCATAGACAAAGACACTACCAAAAATTAAACAAGCGGTTAAGCTTAGATTGAAAAAGCGATAGAGAAACGTCCAAAACCCTCGAATTTTAGTATAGGTAATGAGCAAAAGAATCAAGAAAGTTAAGGCGAGAATGGTCCCAATTAGATAGTACCAATTGGTTGGTAACGACTTGGTTGTCGTAAGCATAAAGACAAACGCGATACTTGCCAATCCAAACAATAAAGATAGGAAGATATTCAATCGATGGCGCTTGCCAAAAATCGAACGATCGTAAGATTGGTGTTCATAATTTTGTTTCATAAAGGTACCTCTTAACTTATTTATTATACCGTATCATAGATTAAAATAAAATATTATCGGTTAATATTGTGATTTTTCATGATATAAAGGCAAATCGAATGGTATTTTGGTATAATATAGCGTGAGGTGATTTTGTGTCTACATTACTACAAAACTTAAATGAAAACCAAAGAGCAGCGGTTGAGAATGTCTCATCCCATCTGCGGATCATAGCGGGTGCTGGCTCTGGAAAAACACGTGTGATTACGACACGAATAGCACATTTAATTCAAGACTTGGGTGTGTATGCCCCAAGTGTTTTAGCCATTACCTTTACCAATAAGGCGGCAAATGAAATGAAAGAGCGACTTCATAAGATGTTGGGACAAGAAGGTGCTGGGGTAACGATATCAACCATCCATGCACTTTGTGTCAAAATTTTACGAGAAGATATTTATGTATTTGGTTATCCTAGGAATTTTACAATAGCTGATACGGATGATCAAAAAACCATCTTAAAGGAAGCATATGCACTCTATGGAGTTGATGTGAAAGCGTATAGTTATAATCATGTTCTCTCTTATATTTCCAACTGTAAAACAGCTAAAGTATCATGTGAGGAAGCTGTACGTCTAGGAGAGTACAACGAAGGGGAAACACTGAAAGCAAAAGTGTATACCTATTACCAAAAACGTTTGCAGGATTTATTTGCTTTGGACTTTGATGATTTATTGTTGAAGACAGAACAATTATTACGTGAACATGCGGATCGCCGTGAGAAATGGCAACGGCGATTTGACTATTTACATGTAGATGAATTTCAAGATGTTGACGCGATTCAATATAGTATTGTACGTTCTTTAGTAAAAGAGAGTGCAGTTTTGTGTGTGGTGGGGGATCCCGATCAAACCATCTACACGTGGCGTGGAGCAAAAGTAGATATCATCATGAATTTCGAACGCGATTTTCCACATGTTCAAACCATTTATCTCAATGAGAACTATCGTTCCAATGAACCGATTCTACAGGCGGCGAATTCGGTTATCAAACATAATAAGAATCGCTTGGATAAAGCTTTGTTTACCCAAAAGAAAAAAGGGCAAAAAGTAATTCACTATTCGGCGTTTGAAGAAGCGTATGAACCAAAGTGGGTTGTTGATATGATGGCAAAACTTCATGAAAAAGGGGTAAGCTATGCTGATATGGCAATCTTATATCGTTCGAATTATCTATCACGTAGTTTAGAAAAGCTGTTACTAGAGCGTAACATCCCTTATATTATTTATGGTGGGATTCGCTTTTATGATCGTGCTGAGATCAAGGATGTATTAAGTTATCTTCGCATGTTGTTGCAAGCGGATGATTTAGCGTTCAAACGGATTATCAATGTACCAAAGCGTAAAATTGGACCTAAAACCGTAGATACCATCTTTCAATATGCACAAGAGCATGGTTGTAGTATGTACGAAGCCATTCAACAAGCAAGTCTTGCTCGTGGGAAAACCCAGGCGACGATCCAAGCATTTGTTGAAGTGATTGAATCCCATCGTTTGTTAGTGAATGAAATTTCGATATCAAAGATTTTAGAATCCATTGTACAAAAGAGTGGATATTTACATAGTTTAGAAGAAGATAAGGAAGTAGAGCGCATCGAAAATATCAAAGAATTAATCAATGATATCATTGCGTTTGAAACGAGCAATCCCAATGCAGGATTGGATGAATACTTGCAGATGATTGCCTTGTATAGTGATACGACTAACGATAAAGCAACCGAAGCGGTACCTTTGATGACCATTCATGCAGCCAAAGGACTTGAATTTGATAATGTCTTTGTCTACGGTATGAGTGATGGAGTATTCCCAAGCGAGCGTGCGATGGTAGAAGGTGGCCAACATGGACTCGAAGAAGAACGTCGTTTGGCTTATGTCGCATTTACGCGTGCGCGTAAACGACTGTATTTAAGTGATGCTAGGGGCTACAGTTATGTACTCGATAAGATGAAGATAACCTCACGCTTTATTCAAGAAATCGATGAGGATTATATTGAACATTTGGGTGCTGGAAACCCATTGGAATCCTCACCAATCATCGCTGCTGCGACGAACAATGCAACAGCAAAGCGAACAGGTGCACAAAAAATCCGCAAAGGGGATTTGATTGTACATGATAGTTTTGGAGAAGGAATTGTAATTAAAGTTGAGGAAGGATTGGCTAGTATTGCGTTTGATAAGAAATTTGGCATTCGTAAATTAGTGGCAACACATCCAAGTATCAATAAGAAATAGGAGAAGTTTATGGATAAAATCATAGCGTTAAGAAAACAGTTGCATCAATATAACCATGAATATTATGTTTTAAACGAGTCTTCCATTAGTGATGCAGCATATGATGAAATGATGCAGGAGTTACTTGCACTAGAGGCAGCTTATCCAAAGTATGCAGATGCGCTTTCACCGACGAAACGCGTTGGTGGTAGTGTTGCTGCTGGGTTTACTAAAATCCAACACAAGCAAGCGATGTTATCATTAGGAAATGCCTACAACAAGGCAGATTTACAACAATTCGATGAGCGCATTCGAAAAGAATTCCCATCGGTTAGCTATGTTGTTGAACTAAAAATTGATGGGTTAGCAATGTCAGTAACGTATGAGGCAGGACGAATGATGCAGGCAGTCACACGTGGAGATGGACAGTTTGGTGAGGATGTGAGTGAAAACATCAAAACGATACGTAGCTTACCACTAACCTTAACACAACCACTAGATTTGGAAATTCGTGGTGAAGTTTACATGCCGAAAGCACAGTTTGAAGCACTCAATGCACAGCGTGCAGAAGCGAACGAAGAACTATTTGCCAATCCAAGAAATGTAGCAGCAGGCACGATGCGCCAATTGGATACCTCCATTGTTGCGAAACGTAAATTGGATGCCTTTTGGTATATGCTTGTAGATGGGCAAGCTAGTGGAGTTTCAACGCATGAAGCAGGATTACAAAAAATGGCTGAACTGGGCATCCGTGTGAATCAAACACGTAAAGTTTGTCATTCTGTAGATGAAATATGGAGCTTTATTGAAGAAATCACACAACAACGTGATGCGTTACCTTATGAAATAGATGGTATGGTCATTAAAGTCAACGACCTTGCGATGCAAGCGCTACTAGGTACCACGGCAAAAAGTCCTAAGTGGGCAATTGCCTATAAATTTCCAGCACAGGAAGTCGTTACTACACTTGAAGCGATTACCTTAACGGTCGGTAGAACGGGAAAAATTACGCCCAATGCCAAACTTACACCCGTACAAATAGCTGGAACAACCGTATCCGCAGCCCAATTGCACAACGAAGATTTGATTCAACAACGCGATATCCGTGTGGGGGATCGTGTCGTTGTTCGTAAAGCGGGGGATATCATTCCTGAAGTAGTACGTGTCGATCTCAGTGCACGAAGTGATCAGAAAGTCTTTGTCTACCCGACAACATGTCCTGTTTGTGGTTCCCATTTGGTTCGCTTACCTGATGAGGCAGCTCATTACTGTGTAAACAGCGAGTGTGATGCACGTATAGTAGAAAGTTTGATTCATTTTTGTTCGCGCGATGCGATGAATATCGATGGTATGGGTGATAAGAGTATTGAAAGCTTTTATCAAGCCGGTTTATTGCAACGGATTGAAGATTTATATACCTTAGATCAAAAAGCAGAAATGATATTAGCCTTAGAAGGTTGGAAGGATAAGTCGTATCAAAAACTAATCTCAGCTTTACAACAATCCAAGCAAAATTCTTTAGAAAAATTATTGTATGGATTGGGCATTCGTCAAGTGGGTGCCAAAGGTGCTAAGGTACTAGCAGCACACTTTAAAACAATGGATGCGCTATTAGAAGCTAGTATTGCGGATTTT
>JBOFMT010000010.1:0-2138 GCA_051658525.1 Erysipelotrichaceae bacterium
AAATAAGAATCCACGTGGTGCATAAAAGCGCCTGTACCCTAAGAACCCTGCACTTTCAATTAAAAGACTTGCAGCGATGATACGACCATTGTGTAATAGTCCGACAAGGTGAACCGTGTCCCCTAACGCAGTGCGAATGTTTTTGGTTGCTAAAGACTGAGAAAAATTATTATGTTGTGCATGTTTTAAAAACGCTGTATATTCTTGTTCTGATAAAACGGTAAATACCATACTTGTAAACTCCTTCTAAACAATATGCTAAGCGCTACTGTAATCTTGTATCCCAACAGATGTGTTAGGTGTCAAACAGCTATCATTATACCAAAATGTTTGCTCTACTGTATAGCACAATTTACGTATTTTATGGCATCGTAATCGTTACTGTGTACAAAAAAAACTAGGAAGCACGCTTCCTAGTTTCACAAATTATTTAACTTCGATTAATTTCATTGCGTTTGTTGCACCAGAACCACTTGGGTATCCAGCAACAATAACAATGATTTCACCTGGTTGAATGCCTTGTGCTTTCGCAATTTCGCAAGCCAATTCAACTTCGTTTGCTTCTGTATTGTGAACATCAGAAATTACTGTGTTTACTCCCCATACTACGCTTAGACGACGTTGTACACTTTCATCAAATGTAACAGCGATTACTGGGCAAGCAGGACGGAATTTCGCAATACGACGTGCGCTCATTCCACTTTGTGTAAAGGTAATGATTGCAGCACATTCTTTCAAGTTCAATGCAGCATTTGCAGCAGCGATAGCGATTGAATCTTGTTTTGTGTGTTGAGATGTTGTGATTGCAGCATCCAAACGTTCACGGTAAGGAAGGATTGCTTCCATTGCTTTTGAAATTGTATCCATTGTTTGAACTGCTTCAAGTGGGTAAGCACCGATTGCAGATTCTCCAGACAACATGATAGCATCTGTACCATCTAACACTGCATTAGCAACATCACTTGCTTCTGCACGTGTAGGACGTGGGTTGTTTGTCATTGTATCCAACATGTGAGTTGCAGTGATAACTGGTTTACCAAATGCATTTGCACGACGGATCATTTGTTTTTGGTAGATTGGAACTAGTTCGAAGCTAACATCAACACCTAAATCTCCACGAGCAACCATAATTCCATCCGATACTTCTAGGATTTCATCCAAGTTGTCATATCCTTCTTGGTTTTCGATTTTCGCGATGATTTGTACGTTTGGATTTCCTTCACTTGCTAAGATTTCACGGATTGCAAGAATATCTTCTTTACGACGAGTGAAACTAGCTGCTAGGTAATCTAAATTGTGTTTTGCAGCAAAACGAATATCTGCATCATCTTTTGGAGAAATGAATGGCATACTCAATTTTACATTCGGAACATTACATCCTTTACGAGATTTGATGTATCCTGGGTTTTCAACACGGCAAGTCATACGACCTTCTTTTTTCTCCATGATTGTCAAACGCATTTTCCCATCATCGATCAAGAAAGATCCACCAACTTGTGCATCATCAAAGATTTCTGGACATTGGATGTGGAATTGTTCTTTTGTTCCTTCAACATCTTCACGTACCAAATCAACTAGATCACCGATTTCGAAGTATTCTTGTCCATTTTTGAACACACCACAACGAATTTCAGGTCCTTTTGTATCAAGTAAGATAGCAAAGTCTTTCCCTGTATCTTTACCTACTTTACGAATCATGTTAACACGTTCTAAATGTGCATCATGTGTTTCGTGAGAGAAGTTCAAACGACAAACATTCATCCCAGTTTCTGCCATTTTAGCCAACATTTCTGGCGTTTCTGTAGCAGGTCCGATTGTACAAACAATTTTAGTTTTTCTTTCCATTATTTTTCTCCTTATTATACCAATCTATCAAATAGATTTTGTAACGGTTTTCTTGAAGTTGCAGGTGTATGCAATCCTTCTTCAATTGGTACGGCAACAATTTTATTGTTGACGATACCGACGCTTTGACCACCAATTCCCTTAATTAGTAAATCAACAGCAGCTTCCCCCATACGTGATGCTAACACGCGGTCAAACGGTGTCGGTGACCCTCCACGTTGAACGTGTCCAAGTACCGTCGCACGACCTGAGAAACTTGTCGCATTGCTCACTTTACGCGCAAATGCTTCTAC
>JBOFMT010000011.1:0-2924 GCA_051658525.1 Erysipelotrichaceae bacterium
CACTGGTAGTTGTGTTACGTATCACAACTACATTACTAGCCACGAAAAGCAGGAGAAATTGCTGTTTACCTCCAGCAACGTTCCTGCTCAATATTGGAAGGATTTAGAACGTGAAAGTGAGAAAACTCATGCACGAGGATTAAATATCGCAATCCCAAATGAGTATAAAGGCGAAGCAAATAGAGAAAGATTAGAGAGATTCGTGAATGATTTCGTTGAATCATTTCACGTGAAAAATGGATGTGATTATGTAGTTGCAGTTCATGATAATGAAACAAATCTTCATATGCATATCATGTTTTCAGAACGCACTTTGTTGCATCCCGACAATGTGCCAAAACTGAAAGAAAAGACAATTCGTGAACGATTCAAAGTCGAAGGAAAATACGTTTCCAAAGCCAAATATTTAGAAGTAGTAAGCGAAGGAAGAATGGATGTTGAGCACATCCCCAAAAAGAAAATCATCGAACTGGTAGATAAGAAGTTTTCAAAAAAAGATGATAAGTACAAATCGAAGGAATGGTACGAAAACATAAAGAATGAATACACCCAGTTCATCAATGATCGCAAATTGGATCATGAAGCTGAATGGTCGAGAACTATCAAAGAAGGTCACGTTGCCGAGATTCACGTTGGAAAAGCGAACCCAAAGAACAATAGAGTTACCCAAGAACGAATGGACTTTAATAAATCGGCACAGGAACACAATCGAATTTTCGATGAACTGGAAGCCAAAGGTCACGATATGAGCGTTGGTGTTGAAGCAGTCTTAAAGAGCATTCAAGATCATACAACAAGCCTAATCAACGCAATTACGGAGGAGATTGCCAACTTCAAAAGAAGATTGGAAGAGCGTTCCAAGAGCGTTGATAAAGTCGATAATGAAGTACAATCAATCAGTGATCAGCTTGTTGGCACCTCTCCAAAAGAGTGCAGCCAAGCCGAAATCAAAGAAAAACTCGATAATCAACAACAAGAACTCGATAATCAACAACAAGAACTCGAAGAATGTGAATTGGAACTGGATACCTTGAACAAAGAAGTCGCAGCAAAAAGGGTTGAATGCAAAAAACTTAAGTCAAAAATCGACGAAAATAAAGCACAAATCAAAAGAATTGAATCAAAAACAGGATTGAAAGCAGTTTTTAACAACGAAACCACCGACAGTTACATCTCCAATAACAAAGAATTAAAGAGAACTCTCGATGAAGTAATAGCAAAAGGAAAGGAACTGGTGTCAACAATCAACATCCTAACGGCAAAAATAAATGATTTAAAAACCGAAATCGATAAATGCCTAAAACTACTCCAACCTCTATCAGAAAAAACGGCTAAAGATCCTAAAAAGAGCCTTATCAAATCACTGGAAGATAACAAGAAAAAAGTTGCTGATAAGGACATAAACATCAAAGGAAAATCATACACACGGAATACACGATAATGTGCCAAAATATGATGTTGTTAGAAAATACGTATAATGAACGTAGTAGTTTGTGATAAAATACCACGTTTTTGGTAGAAAAAACAAAAAAAAGACAATATATTCAAAACAAAAGGTTGAATATACTGTCTTTTTTGATATGATTAACCTAGGTATTAGCTCTTGGCGGAACTAATACGACTAACAGTCAAAGCACGACTATTAACCGTTAACTTACGATCATTATCTAACACTATAACAATCGTAATCACAAGTACATATTATAATGTAATGTGAGTTAATGTCAATAGAAAAGTTATAGCTGCTAGTCACAACGATTAGCAGCTTTTATTTTGAATAGCAAATCCCACGTTGGTTACTAGATAAAAATGGGTTGAAAAAGGGTTCGCTTGATAACCTGATACTAGTTGAAAGTTCGAGCATTGGCACTAACTTATTGTAATTATAGGTGCCAGTGGTCAGTCGCATGAACAAGTATAGCGACAATAAATAGGATCTTGGGGTGGAAGTTCTATAGGGAACCGTTAAAGAGTAGGCAAAGAAACAAGAACGCTCTGGCAATACTAAATAAACATTAGCAGCAGTCTAAAGTAATTAGTAGTAGCTTCGGTTAATAATTACAATGCAAAAAGCGAAAGGTTATCTCAAGTAGACCCATTCTATCAAAATGCAGTTTACCTTACAAATTATCGATTTGTAGGGTGAACTGCGTTCAAATTGTCATGCTCATGATTAAACTCAGTGCCCCATTCATTGTAAAAGAAAAAGATTAAAAGATAAGAAAAAAGCGATATAATTCGCTCTTTGTTTATTTGATTGATTCTAATATCTTGATATGTTCTTTTAAGATTTCAACCTCTTCTGCACTCATGCCAACAATCAATCTCTTTTGATCCTTGGCTTCCAGTGATTGCCACTGTTTGTAAAAAATCGCTCCAATGATGATTTTGGATTGCGTTGCTTTTTTACGATTCTTCTCACGTTGGACATTCTCGATTGCCTTCATCTCCCTCGCAATCTTGTGTTGTTGCTCTAGCAGTCTTTGTTGCCTTTTTTGCAATTCTTCCAACCTACCCATTCTAACACCCTCTTTTCCTCTTTTTCTAAGTGTATCAACAAAGCTACCAAAATTCAATGATAATGAGTTGCAGCGAAAAACTATCAGTGATAAGATAAGGATAAAGAAGCACTGATTTTTAAACTTTGCTACTTTGGTAAAGTAGCGCAAGACACCCATGTCACATTTCATGCACATGGTAGCGACCTACGGTGTTAAAAAACGAAAGGAGAAAGGGAATGAAAAAAGCAAAGACTACCTTTGTCCGAATGGTCAAAGTAGGGAATAGTGGCAGTCGCACTGGTAGTTGTGTTACGTATCACAACTACATTACTAGCCACGAAAAGCAGGAGAAATTGCTGTTTACCTCCAGCAACGTTCCTGCTCAATATTGGAAGGATTTAGAACGTGAAAGTGAGAAAACTC
>JBOFMT010000012.1:0-29290 GCA_051658525.1 Erysipelotrichaceae bacterium
TTTTGTCATAAAGAAAATAGAATCTATCTGGCAACAAGATTTTAAAAATAAATTAAAATTAGTGTGAGTATCAAAATTGCTTTTTCTAATGAATCGAATATACTAGAGGCAGCAAGAAACCTTGCTATATGATAATCCCCCCTAAATGTTATCATATTTTCTATCCCCTTATATAATTTTATGCAAAAGAAGCGCTTCCCCTAGCGCTTCTTTTGTTTTTTTATTTGTCTTGTTGGTCCCAACGTAGTTCAACTTCTACTCCTGGGCTCTGCTTGATTAGATGTAATTCCATATCGTGTCGATGCGCAATGGCTTGAGCGATATTCAACCCTAACCCACTACCATCTGCGTTGTTACGCGATGTTTTGACGTAGCGTTTGATTGCTTGCTCCACCATTTCATCACTCATTCCTACTCCATAATCTCGAATCCGTAACTTCGTAGGTTCTAATATAATATCGATAACACCTTGTGGATGGGAAAATTTAATGGCATTATCCAAGATGATCATCAACAATTGGCGAAGCCGGTCATAGTCCCCAAGCATCGATGAAGCAAGTGGTTGTATCGTAACGTTCCAAGTGATTTGTTTTTGAATCCCTAACTTTTTAGCGGAATACAAAGCATCTTCCAACACTGCATGAAAATCCAATGGTTGTTTGGCAATACTGAAATCGGTATTATCCAATTTTGCTAAATCCAATAGATCAAATACGAGGCGACGCATATAAGCACTCTCTTTGCGAATCATTTGCATGGTGTCTTCCAGCTCTACTTCTGGTATCATCCCATCTTGAATCGCTTCTAGATTACTTTCCATGATAGTGAGTGGTGTTTTTAGTTCATGCGAAATATTTGCGAAAAACGCATTTCGCGTTGCATCTAAATTTGCACGTTCGATGCTTACTTGTTGTAAGGCAACAGCTAATTCATCGATATTCGTAGCAAGCTCTCCGATCTCGTCACCGCGTGCTACCTGTGTTTTTACCGTATAGGTGCCTTGGCGCAATTGATTGGTAACCTTTTGCATTTGAATCAGTGGTTTTGTAAATTTTAAACTCAAAAATTGAGCTAGTAAAAAGGATAATCCTAGTGCAACTACAAGCGCAATTCCCAAGGCTTGAAAGACTGTCTGAATCGTATTTTGATATCCACTCATCGGTTCATGCAATAAGACCACACCACTTACTTTACCTTGTTGAACAATAGGGACTCCAACACTAAAGGATTCTACATGCAACAGCGATGAAAAGTTTTGCGTATAAACAATCTTACCCTCAAACACCGTATTTACATTATCTTTTGTAGCTTGTGGTAATTCCTCAAATTGTAAGGCTGAAAGATTTTCGGTTGGACTTACGATTAAGTTTAACCGAGAATCAATAATCCAAACTTCTCCTGAAATATATTCACTGGCAATTTTTAAATATTCCTGATACTCAAAGACACCAAGGGCTTTATTATTTAATTTTTCCGCAATCGAAAGCGCATTGCTTTCTAGCTGTTCCCAGTGATATTCCTTCATGTAGGAAGTAAACAACCAACCGAAAATTCCTGATGTACATAAAATAAATAATAATGTACTCGCACTAAAGTATAAAAATAATCGTCGTGCAATACTAGTGGCTGGTCGTTTCAAATCGATACCCCACTCCCCAAACCGTCGTGATGGTAAAGTTACCAGCAGCAAGCGGCTCTATTTTCTTTCTTAAACGTTTGATGTGGGTATCAACAGTACGGAAATCTCCGTCATAATCCATACCCCACACTTGTTCCAACAGTGATTCTCGCGTGAAAACCTGATTGGGGTTGCTAGCAAATACGTAGAGCAATTCTTGCTCTTTTTTGCTTAATTCGACGATATGTCCGTCAATTCGCGTTTGAAATGTCTCCATATCAATGGAGAGCGTTTCAAACTCACATCGTTGTTTTTTTTCTACAACATGCATTCTTCGCATCAAAGAGCGAATGCGCGCAAGTAATTCTTTGACGCTAAATGGCTTTACAATATAATCGTCAGCTCCATTATCAAGGCCCATTATTTTATCATAATCATCCCCTTTTGCGCTGATCATCATGATGGGAATATGGCTCGATTTACGAATTTGACGACATACCTCCATACCATCCATCTTCGGTAGCATGATATCGAGTAATACTAGCTCGAACGTGTCTTTATAAAAAGCATCCAGTCCCGCTTCCCCATCTTGCGCAATTGTTACCTCATAACCTTCTTTTCGAAGATAACGTTGTAATAAAGATGCTATTTCAATTTGATCTTCAACAATTAATATGTTCATAGTACCCACCTAGTCTGTTTTAACAACCAATTCACCTGCAAAGTTTGCTATACCGCCGAAATTGATTACAGTTTGATACCCCAGGTTGATTAACAGTTTTTGCGCCATTGCACTTTTGGTTCCAGCTGCGCAATACACAACAAGAGTTTGTTGTTGATTGGGACAGAGACTAGCTATCTGTGCTTCTAGCTTAGAAAAAGGTAAATGTATTGCATTTGGAATATGCCCACGTTCAAAACTTGCAAGATCTCGTACATCCAAGACAAGTACTTGCAAAGACGCACTTTGTTCAAGCAACGTTTGCGAATCCAGTTTCATAAGATCTACTTCTCGATAATGTTACGGAACGCTTCCGTAAACACCTCATTGGTTGCATAAACACCGATGGATTTTGTATAGCCCCAAGTATCCGGTGCAATAGCATCAATCATTCCACCTGCTTCTTGAATGATGCAAGTAGCAGCACTAAAATCCCAAGGAGCTAATACTGCTTCATAGAATGCATCTGCACGACCACACGCTACATAGCATAAATCAAGTGCAGCCGATCCACTACGACGTAAATCTCTGGTTGCTAAATAGATATCTTTGATAATTGCAAAGCTGTGATCTACTGCTTCAATGTTATAAGGAGATGTTCCATACATTACAAGGGCATTGCTTAAGTCACGATTGCTTACTTGAATCTTATTCCCATTCAAATAGGCTCCATTTCCTTTTGTAGCATAGAAAAGCTCATCCAAATATGGATTATAAACGACACCTAGTACACTTTCTTCATCTAATAATAACCCGATTGAAATACAAGAATGTTGATATCCGTGCATAAAATTGGTCGTTCCATCAATGGGATCAATGACCCAAGCATAACCGCTGTGTTTTTGATTTTCTTTTTCTTCTGCAATAAAACTTGCTCCTGCTACTAGACCTTCTAAACGTGAAATAATGAGTGCTTGGCTTTTGATATCCATATCCGTAACAAAGTTATTTCTTCCTTCTTTGATATAAACATTGTGATTGCTAGCCTCTTTGATCATAGTTCCTGCCTCTTTGGCAATTGCTTTTACTTCTTCTAATACGCTCGTTAACATTCTATTCTCCTCCTGTTATCCAAATGCATGGTCAAATGTAATCACGACATGGTAGCCGGGATGCACTTCACGCAACGCATCTTCGATGATACGTTTTAATTCTACGTCTTTCATTTTAACATGAAATGGTACGACCAAATCAAAAATTAAATTAATTACTTCCTCTCCATTGACCATTCGAAAATCATGAAGACTCAATTGTGGATCGATTTTTTCAATCGTAGCGATGACCAAAGCTTTTGCTTCATTGGTCAATACATCATCCACTTCAATCGGATCCATATGGATAACGGTTTGCAAATGCATCTCCGCTTTCAGCTTTCGTTCCAACAAATCAATTTCATCATGTACTTTCAATAAATCACAATCACTACGAATCTCCGCGTGTAAACTAGCCATCATACGTCCAGGACCATAGTTATGTACCACTAGATCATGAATCCCAATGACACTTGGACTAGCACAAACAATCGCTTCTATTTCTTCGATCATGGCAGGATCGGGTTTGCTACCAATCAGCGTATCTACCGTTTCTCGGATAATGCCATACCCTGCTTTTAAGATAAAGAAGGATACTACACACCCCATCAATCCATCAACTGGTAGCGTAGTAAACAAACTAGCAACCAACGCAATTAAGGTCGATGTTGTTGCCCATACATCACTTTTGGAATCTTGTGCGGTTGCTAACATTGTTGAAGAATGAATTTTATGGCCCAAAACCGTATTGAAGTGTGCCAACCATAATTTCCCAGCAATGGAAATGATGAGAACAATCGCAGCCAAATGACTATAGACAACCGCTTCTGGTTGGAAGATTTTTTCCAAACTATTGACAAAGAATTCAAATCCGACAAATAAGATGACAGCTGCCACAACCAAGGATACCAAATACTCAATACGACCATGCCCAAAAGGGTGATCCTCATCTGCAGGTTGTGCTGCTAGTTTATATCCAAGCAAGGTAAAAATACAACTTGCAGCATCGGATAAATTATTAAAGGCATCCGAAGTAATTGAAATAGAGTTACTAAGGGAACCAATTAGAAATTTAGCAATAAACAAGCATGTATTCACAAAAATACCAACTAAACTTGATACAATCCCATACTGCTCGCGCACCTTGAGACTTGCGATATTATTATGATCTTTGATTAAAAAACCTAAACTTTTTTCTATCATGTTATGATCCTCTTTTTTTATCTAAGTATACTAGCAATACCGGCTTTTCGCAAGAGCTCGCGTTGAAACAAAAAAGAAGTATTGCTACTTCTTTTTACGATTGATTCGCTTCCATAAAGGATAACATTTGCGTAAAATGCAAACTACCAACAACGACTTGTGCTTCCATTACATCGACAACATCCACTTGTGCTTCCATCATCACTTGTAACACCGACATTAACGTATCCTCACTTTGTACTTTGACTTCATGCGTTATGTCTACTACTTGCATCACTTCTTTCGCTTTGCACACCGATAAGAATCCGGTAAAATTTTTAATTCCAAAGAAAGTGCGGGCAAACGATTCATCCATCGCCTTCAACATCGCAAACTTATCGCCATCCAAAACGATATTACCTTGCTCTAACATGATGATACGAGTTCCAAGTTTGAACGCTTCTTCGATATCGTGGGTAACGAACACGATGGTTTTCTTTAATTTGGTATGTAAAGATTTTAATTCATCTTGTAAATTTCGCCTTGTAATCTCATCTACTGCACCAAACGGTTCGTCCATTAGGATGATGTTTGGATCGCTTGCAAGGGCGCGTGCAACACCAACACGTTGTTGCATACCACCGGATAAACTGGCGATTTTACGGTTGCGTAGCGACTCATCCAATCCAACCAACGCAAGCATTTCACCAACGCGTTGTGCTTTGGTAGCTGCACTAGCTTTATTGAGTTGTAACACATACGCTATGTTTTCTTCAACACTTAAATGCGGAAACAATCCACCTTGTTGAATCACATACCCCATACTTCTTCTAAGTGTAGTCCAATCCTTCTTTAAAACCACATTCCCGCGGATACGTAAAGTTCCACTCGTAAAAGGAACCAAACCGTTGATGCCTTTGAGCAACGTTGTCTTTCCACAACCACTTTTTCCGATAAAACAGACAAATTCACCTTCCGCAATTTCTAGGTTAATCCCATTAAGTACATAGTGGGTACCGTCATACGTTGTAGCAATGTTCTCTAAAACAATGAGTGGATTATTCATCCAACAACCCTTTATTAACTAGGAACTCTTTGGCAACCTCCATCGGTTCACGCCCATTGCTTTCCACTTCATAATTCATGGCTACCATTTCACTATCACTTATTTGATTGCTTAATAAATTACACACTGCTTCAAGTTCAGGATATTGGTCTAAGATTTCTTGTCGCACAAGTGTTGCGGCAAAATAGGAAGGAAAATATCCCAAATCATCCTCTAATACTTTTAAATTATATTCTTGAATCAATCCATCGGTAGAAAATGCATTGATTACATCTACTTCACTTGCTCCAATCGCTTGGTATTTTAAACCAATGTCCATGTCCTTGGTATCTGCAAAGTTTAATCCATATGCAGTAACGAGTGCATTGTAACCATCTTCGCGTTCAAAGAAGTCGTATTCTGCTCCAAACACTAAATTTGAGCTTGCACTTGCTAGATCTGAAATTGTAGTTATATTGTAGGTCGTTGCAGTTTCTTCGCGCACCGCAATCGCATACGTATTATTAAATCCATAGGTGTCCAACCAAGCAATCCCAAACTCTTCTGCATATTTAGTTTTTAGTTGTGTATATAGCTCTGTGGTATTACTAAGTGGTTCCTCTTTTAAAACGAACAACCAACCAGTTCCTGTGTATTCTGGATAAATATCAATTTCCTTTGCGACCATTGCTGGATGAATGTTCGAGGTTCCTCCACCAATGCCCAATTTTTGTTCGACAACTATATCGGTTTTTGCTTCAATTAATAGGGTTAACATATCCGCTAAGATATATTGTTCACTGTGTGGCTTGGAAGCAATCACAACTTTTTTTGTTGCTTCGCTTGAACCACAAGCTGTTAAAATTAAACTAAACACGAATAAGATCCATATTTTTTTCATTTTTTTTCTCCTACGATACACGTTGTTGTATCTTGCGTTCTACTAGACCAATCAATCCATCCACAAACAAAGCAAGCGCTGCTACTAAAAAAGAGCCGGCTGCTGTCATTTGTGGATTGTTTGTGGTTATCCCTCGCCATATTGCAACACCCAAACCGCCAGCACCGATAAAACTAGCAATTCCACACAAGGCAATCGTCATAACGGTGATGGTTTTAAATCCTGCTAAGATGTAAGGAAGGGCTAATGGTAATTGAATTCTTACTAATAATTGCCAAGGATTACTCCCTAAGCCAACTGCAGCTTCGATGATATCAGGGCGTACTTCATTGATTCCGACATACGTATTTCGAATAATAGGAAGCAAGCCATAGATAACAAGAGCAATTAAAGCACTTTTGGTTCCAATTCCACTCACACTGACCAAAATACCAAAGAGGGCAATACTAGGAATCGTATACATAAAATTAACAATGCCCAAAACAAAGGATGCGATTGTTTTTTGATAGGTAATTAGAATTCCAACCGTAATTCCAATCACAGTAATCAAGACAATCGCACTACCAGATAAAAGAATATGCTCTTTGAGTAGCATTTGAAAAAAGCTCCATCGCTCGATGAGTAAATGGATTACTTGTTGGAAAAATTGCATCATCTCACCCCTTTATAGTTAATATAAACGGTAGCGAAAGAATGTCAAATATAAAGAAAATAGGCCATGGGCCTATTTCATTTCATCAATTGCTGCTAATACGGTTTGTGGATCCGATTTTGGTGACACTTTTTCAAAGCGAGCGACAATTGTTCCTGTTTCATCAATAAGGAACGTCGTTCTCTCTACCCCCATATAGGTTTTCCCATACAGTTTCTTTTCTTTCCAAACATCATAGGCTTGAATCGCAACCAAATCTTCATCGCTTAGTAGGATGAAATTCAAATCAAATTTGCTTGTAAAGTTAGTATGCATCTTTTGTGAGTCCTTACTAATTCCAATGACGACTACGTCACGCTCATTAAATTCTGGTTGTGAATCGCGATAATTACATGCCTGCTCAGTACATCCAGGTGTGTTATCTTTGGGATAAAAGTAAACAACTACTTTTTTCCCTAAAAAATCGTGTAGTGATACCATTTCTCCATCTTTATTTGGCAAAGCAAAATCAAATGCTTTTTCATTTACATTCATAAACTTCCTCCTGTATTGTTTGATAAGAATACTATATAATAAAAAAGACAAGGAGTGTACTAATATGTCCTATAAACTATATCAAAACGATGAACAGATCCTGTGTGGGTATACCAAAAAAGATTTTGAAAAGATGGAGCAGCACAATTTTGCTTTGCATGTTTGCAAAGATTCCCATGCTATTTTGCATAACCGACTACAGTTTTGCAAAGCATTTCACCTCAAACCAGAACAATTTAGCTTTCTACACCAAACACATTCAGCCAATGCGATTAAAATCACACAATCCGATGCTGAACGAGGTTTTTTTGATGCTGAAGATGCACTGCAAGCCTTTGATGCCTGTTATACGCTAGAAAAAAACCACGTCATTGGTGTGTTCACAGCAGACTGTGTTCCCATTTTATTTTGGGATCCAACCAAACAACTTGTTGGTGCCATTCATGCTGGATGGCAATCTAGTGCTCAAAACATTGTGCAAAAGACACTTACTACTTTGCAAGACGTAGAAGGCTGTGACTTGCATGAGCTTCGCGTTTGGATTGGACCAAGTATCTCGCAAGCAAATTTTGAAGTGGGGCAAGATGTTGTGGATGCGATGCAACAATTACCAATTGATATCACACCGTTTTATCAAACAAAACAAAATAGTAAATACCAAATGGATGTTGCGAAAATCAATAAAGCTCTCTTGGTTGACAGTGGTGTGTTGGTCGCAAACATCCAACACGATACCACATGTACCTTTGCGGATGATGCTTGTTTTAGCTATCGTGAAGAGCGAACGTGTGGACGCCATTTTCATTTTATTATGCAAAAAGAAGCCATCGATTGATCGCTTCTTTTTTTATCTGCCTTAGAAATACCGTTTGTACTTCATATAAGCTAAAATCCCAAGTACTAATACAAGACTTGCAACAATCACACCGGGGTAACCCCAACTAGCATTAAGTTCTGGCATGTGTTTAAAGTTCATTCCATACCAACCAACAAGTAGAGTCGGTGGCATAAAAACAGCAGCAAGGACAGTAAAGAGTTTCATGACTTCATTTTGTTCAATTGCTACTTGAGCCTGTGCAATTTCCATCACTTCCGACAAGTACTCCGACAACATATGCAAACTATCACTGTATCTTGTGTAGCGCGATATCACATGTTCATATCCAAGGATGACACTACTAGAAAACAATTGCATCTCATTTTCTACCAACTCTTCGCAAATACTAGAAATTTGGTCGTATTTATTAAGTTGTAATAACAAAGACTTTCGAATGGATAAAAACTGCGTATTTTGATGATGTTGTTGATTGGCTAAGACTCGTTGTTCAAGTGAAAGAATCGTTTGTTCCAACAAGGTAATTTCTTGTTGCTCATTTGTTAAGATCATTTCCAAAATTTGTAGGGTAAGCATACCACTATCCCATTGTTGCTTGCTTTTTTCTATCTTGTGGATGAGTGCCTGTTCGATTGTACTTGAAAGTCCAATGACAGCAAGTCGCTCTTCCGATAATACCAACCAAATCACATGTTCTTTATGTATTTGAATCACATAGTATCCATCATACGTTATAATGTTATGTTCTTGATCGTTTACCTGAATGGGTGCGATGCTTTCACCGAGTACAAGGTTTGGGTTTTGTAAATAGGCATCTAGGCTTACCACAACCAATTGATAGCTTTGAAAAGGTTCTGGTTCTTGTTGTTTTGTTATCGTATCTTTGATTGTATAGTACATCACGCTCACCTCACTTGCATTGTACCATATTGTGTTTTTTTTTGTATTTCAAGCATGTTACACCTTGGCATGATGTACCTTTTAACAATCTTTTTGTACGATTTAACAACCCACTTCTTTCTGCGTTTCGCGCTTGTTATAATCAGTTCGAGGTGATTGTATGAACAAACTAAAACAACTGATAACAAAACAAAAAGCGGGTATCCCTGTTGGGATCTATTCCGCTTGTAGTGCCAATGCATTCGTCATCGAGGCAGTACTGCTTCGTAGTCAACAAGATAATTCCTGTGTATTAATTGAGGCAACAGCCAATCAAGTTGACCAATATGGTGGTTATACCGGAATGAAGCCAGAAGATTTCAAAGCTTTTGTGTATGACATTGCCGATCGAAACAAGGTTGAGCGCAGTCGTATTTACTTGGGTGGTGATCATTTAGGGCCCTTAACATTTGCACACTTAGAAGAAGAAGCTGCGATGGAAGAAGCAGCGCAGTTGGTTAGCGCATACGTAGCTGCCGGCTTTACAAAAATTCACTTGGATACTTCGATGAAGGTAGCAAGTGATGATGCCAATCTACCGTTAGCAACTACAACCATTGCAAGACGTGGAGCACAACTTGCAGCAGTTGCGAACAAGGCCTATCAAGCCTTATGTTTACAAGATCCAAATGCAGTAGCTCCTGTCTATATCATTGGAAGTGAAGTACCAATTCCAGGTGGAGGACAAGAAGAGGATGAAACGATTCAAGTTACCACTCCTCAAGATTTAGAAGCTACGCTAGAAACATTTTATCAAGCCTTTAAAACGGAAGGCATTGAAGCCCTTTGGAATGATGTCATTGGTGTTGTCGTTCAACCAGGGGTTGAATTTTCTGATACGGAAATCCATGGCTATGATCGAGAAGCTGCCAAACATTTAATCGATACTATGAAGGCCAATCCTAACTTTATCCTAGAAGGTCACTCAACAGATTATCAAACACCTATTGCATTAAAAGAAATGGTTGAAGATGGTATTGCCATTTTAAAGGTTGGTCCAGCACTTACCTTTGCTTTACGGGAAGCCTTATTTTCACTTAGTATCATTGAAGCAGCACTCTACCCCAATACACACCATGATTTGATTGCTGTGTTGGAACAGGAAATGCTAGCTAATCCAAAACAATGGCAAAAGCATTACCATGGGGATGAAACCCATCTTGCGCTATCTCGTAAATATTCCTTTAGTGATCGTGCTCGCTATTACTTAGTAGAACCAAAGGTGGATGCTGCAATTCAAGGCATGATTACACAGCTTGCACAAGCAGAAATCCCCCTTACCTTGCTGTCTCAATATATGCCGCTGCAATATCGACAAGTTCGAGCTGCCAAGTTAGCCGCCCACCCGGTTGCACTACTAGAAGCCCATATTATCGAGTGCTTAGAAACCTATTTACAAGCAACAAAACAAGAACAATTGGATTAAAAAAGCTCCATGGCCAACGCCATGGAGTTTTTGCATGTTATTTAAATTTTACACGTAGTGCTTGGGCTACATCGTCGCTTACAAATTGAGACAAATCACCACCATGCATTGCTACGGTTTTTGCTACCGAACTCGATAGAAACGAGTGTACGGGTTTGCTTAATAAAAATAGTGTTTCAATACGATTATCCAACAACATATTCGCTGTTGCATTTTGTAATTCGTATTCATAATCCAATACGGCACGAATGCCACGAATCATCACATTTGCACCTTGGTTTCTTGCATAGTCAACACTTAGTCCTGTTCCAATATCCACACGTACATTTGGGTATGGTTTGATTTCTGCTTCAATCATTGCACGACGCTCTTCTTCACTAAACAAGACTTTTTTGCTCTCGTTGAGCATAATGACCACAATCACTTCATCAAATAATGCACTACTTCGTGCAATAATATCCAAATGTCCTTTGGTAATTGGATCGAATGTTCCTGGATAAATTGCTCTATTCATCTGCTTCACCTCTACGATAATAACTAATACGACTCTTGCCATATGTTTTTTCTTTGGTTTTCATAAACCCTGATACCACTTCTGCAAGTGTGGTTTCTTTTCCCGTTTCACAAACAATACGAGCATCTTCTGCTAGCATTTGATGTTCCACCATAAAGGCAATACAATCTTCAATGACGTGCATTGCATAAGGTGGATCTAAGAATACAAGATCAAAGACCATTCCTTGTTGTGCTAGTGATACCAAGGCTTGTTGAAAGTCTTGATGCATCACACGAACCTGAGTTGCTTGCAAGCTTTTTACGTTTTCTTCAATAATACGAATTGCTTGGCGCTCTTTATCACAAATAACTACTTGCTTGGCACCACGGCTTGCAGCCTCTAATCCAACAGCACCACTTCCTCCAAATAGATCAAGAAAAAAGCTGCCTTCCACTGCATAGCCTAAACTTGAAAAAACGGCTCCCCTTACTTTATCTAACGTTGGACGCGTTTGTTCACCTTCCAATGTTTTTAGTATTCTGGAACGATAGTTCCCTGCTATGATTCTCATCCTTCAACCTCACTTCTAAGCATTGCTTGTTTGCGTTTTCTTCGCTCTCTTTGATTGATTTCCACAATTACGGATTGTCCAATTCCTACACTTGCCATAATGGCCCAAAGGGAGGAACCTCCACCTGAAATAAACAGGAGTGGTACTCCAGTTAAAGGAATAAGTCCAATTACCCCTCCTACATTTAAGAAGAAGTGAATAAACAAATACGAAGTAACTCCAATCAATATTACTTTTTCGTAAACACGATCGGTTTTTAACGCATATTGTATCATCCGATGGATGATGTATAAATATCCAAATATAATAATGAAGAAGCCAAACAATCCTAGTTCCTCAACGGTAATTGCTAAGATATAATCGGTTCCAGCTTCTGGTAAATAACCAAATTTTTGAATGGAGTTACCAAGTCCCAATCCACGGATTCCTCCAGAGGTAAACGCATAAAGGGAGTTGATGAGCTGATACCCAAAGCGCAAGGGATCATAGAACGGATCCAAGGCACTTAAGAAACGCGCTTTTTGATAGTCATCCAAAAAAGAAATCGATTGAATCCAATCTGTCATTTTTGGTATTGCAAGAAACAAAATGATCACACCAATAGCAATCAAAAAAATCCAACCCAAAGCTTTTTGATAGGGCCTTACACTTTCGTCGGTTGGTATTAAAAACAACAACCCACCTAAGAATACCATAACGAGGGCGGTACCCATGTCATTTTGCATAACCCAAACAACAAATACCATACTGCAAAAAAAGAAGAATGGTATTTTATAAATATCGAATAGTTTAACCTTTCGTCTATTTTGCTCATAGGCACAGCCTGCAAACATCACGATGATAAACACCTTAGCAAACTCACTCGGCTGCAAGGTAAAGCTACCAAAGCTAATCCATGCACTTGCTCCATTTACGCTTGTCGAACGCGATGCATAAATGAGTAAGGCCATAATGACAAACCCAAAGATTTTAATATAGCGATTCATCGAGGGTAAGGAGAATAAATTGGAACATACCATATATACAAACATCCCACTCACAACAAATGCCACTTGTTTGATCAACGTTTTTAAAACGATAGTACTATTCAGTGATGTCATCCCTACCGAAGTAGAAATAACCATCATGGAACCAAAACTTGCCAACAGCAAGATAACGACTAAAATACCAAGGTCTTGCCTTGGATGTATTCGAAAAATATTTAATATCGGAAGCAAACCTTGCTTCTTTTTTCTTTTATTAGTTTCCATTGCATCTACCCCACCTATATTTTAGTGCATTTACTTTTTTTTTAAAAGAGATATTGTAAAATACTATCATTATTTCAAAGTTTTAGGTAAAATATGGAATAGAGTTATAGAAGAGGTATACACATGAAAATCAATTATAATACGATATTAAAAGATACAAATGAAAAAATTAGAGAAAAAAGCGTTGACGTAGCACTACCCTTAAGCAAAGAAGACCGTGGTATTCTAATGGACTTATTGACGTATGTTCGCGATAGCCGTGATGATGCCAAAGCAGAACGTGATAACTTGCGTCCAGCTGTAGGTATTGCTGCACCACAAATCGGAATCATGAAAAAACTGATTGCGGTCGTAATCGACGATGAAGATGGAAACGTAATCGAATATGCACTTGCAAACCCAAAAATCATTTCCCACAGTGTGCAACAAGCATATCTTGCTGGTGGAGAAGGTTGTTTGAGTGTGGAGGAAGAACACAAAGGTTATGTTCCAAGACATGCGAAAGTAACCATTGAAGCGTATGATTTATTATCAAATAACATGATCAAATTAAGAGCAAAAGAATTCCTAGCAATTGTCTTGCAACATGAGATTGATCACTTTAATGGTGTCCTGTTTTACGATCGCATCAACAAAACCAATCCATTCCAAGAAATCGAAAACGCTATCATTATTGATTAAATTTAATATGGTTGTGATTATCACAATCTATGGTATAATACACAAAGATTAGGTGCACAAGAAGTTGAAAGGAAGTTTATGGAAAAAGAACAAAAACCAAGAAGAAAAAGAAGAAAACCTGCACCGAGCCAAACTGAACAGCAAGAAACCAACAATGTCCCAGTCCAACATAATGCAATAGAACCTGTGACTGTGAAAAAGACCGATACCAAAGTGATTCCTTTAGGAGGCTTAGGTGAAGTCGGAAAGAATATGACCATTTTCGAACATGAAGATGAAATTATCATTGTAGATGCGGGAATCCGATTCCCTGAAGATAGTTTGCTCGGAGTCGACTATGTCATCCCTGACTATTCGTACTTAGCAAAAAACGCGCATAAAAAAATATCACTTATTATTACCCATGGTCATGAAGATCATATCGGTGGAATTCCATTTTTAATGAAAGTAATCAAATTGGACGCAATCTATGCACCACGTTTTGCCTGCTCCTTGATTCGCAAAAAATTGGATGAACGCAAATTATTAAAACAAGCAAAATTAATTGAAATCAACGCATCCAGCAATCTAACAACCAAACACTTTGTTGTTGGATTCTTCAATACCGTTCACTCGATTCCAGACAGTTTAGGAATCATCATCAATACACCAAATGGTCGTGTGGTACACACGGGAGACTTTAAGTTTGACCTTACACCAATTGGTGGTCGCGATTCTGACTACCAAATTATGGCTTATATGGGACAAATTGGGGTAACGCTCTTAATGAGTGATTCAACCAACTCTGGGGTGGAGGATTTCTCGATTAGTGAACGCCGTGTTGCCGCTGCATTACGTGAAACAACATCAAAAGCAACGGGTCGTTTGATCGTTGCAACCTTTGCATCTAACGTACACCGCGTGCAACAAATCTTAGAAGCTGCGGTAAGCTGTGGTCGTAAAGTTATCGTGTTTGGACGTTCAATGGAAAACGTTGTGGAAATTGGTCGTAAGATTGGAACCATTAACATTCCAGATTCATCGTTTTTAACGGTAGATCAACTCAACCATACACCAGCGGATAAAGTTTGTATTGTTTGTACCGGTTCTCAAGGAGAACCATTGGCTGCACTTTCTAGAATTGCCAATGGAACACACCGTCATATTCGTTTGATTCCAAACGATACGGTTGTATTCTCTAGTTCGCCAATTCCAGGAAATTCCCACTCGGTGAATCAAGTGGTGAATAAACTATTCCGTGCTGGCGCAAACGTGTTAACAAATAGTATCTTGAATGATTTGCATACAACAGGACATGCTTCGCAAGAAGAACAAAAATTGTTGTTGCAACTAATTAAACCAAAATACTTTATGCCTGTGCATGGAGAATATAAAATGTTACGTATTCATGGACAAACCGGTGTTGAAACTGGAGTTCCTGAAGAAAATATCATTACAGCAAGCAATGGTGATGTAATCATCATGCGCAATGAGCAAGTAATCGTAAGTAACGAACGCGTACAAGCCGATGCAATTTATGTTGACGGAAATGATTCTAGTGGTGTAAGCACTGCCGTAATCAAAGATCGTCAAATTCTTTCTGATAGTGGACTTGTCAGCGTCGTTATCGCAATTGATTCTCGTACCAACACTTTATTATCACGCCCTGTGATTGTAACGCGTGGATTTGTATTTATCAAAGAGAGTCAAACCTTATTAAAAGAAGCGGAAACACTCGTTCATGAAGCATTGAAAGACCGTATGCAAAAACGTACGACGTTCGCAGAATTAAAAAATACGATTCGCTCAACTCTAGAGCCATTCCTCTATAAGAAAACGCATCGTAATCCGATTGTAATTCCTGTGATTCTAAACAGCAAAGAAGCTATTGCTGAAATGCAAAATAATCGCAATAAAAAGAACAACAATCAAAAAGCAAAACCAGTAAAACAAGAAAAAACAGCTTAAACTATACAAAGCAGTACACAGTATGTGTACTGCTTTTTTCGTAAGTTTCAAAGTTGCAGGATAGGTTTTGTTTTCTGATAGAGTATGGTAAAATATTATAGAATGAGGTGAACGCATGAAGATTGTAAAAAAAATAGGAATCGTAATCGCGATAGTTATCATCCTACTCACAGGCCTCTATGCTTGGGGTAAAACAGCTGCTATCAGCGATGTACAACTTACATATTTGGATTATTATGCAAACAAAATCGATGCGTCACTGGATGGAATGCAAATTGCTTTTATCAGTGACCTTTATTTTGGTGAATTTTACGATGAAGAACGCTTAACCCAACTAGTCAAGCGGATTAATGAGGCCAATGTAGACGTATTGCTTTTCGGTGGAGATCTGTTTGCAGACGTACAGCTTGATGATGAACAAATTTCATCCGTTCAAGCTGCCTTTAACTCCATGAACGCACAAGCTGGCAAGTTTGCAGTGTTAGGTGATTTGGATGTACGCAGCGCTACTAGAAAAGAATTAGTAACATCAATTTTATATGAAGCAAATTTTGAACTTCTGGACAATGCAACTGCAAGGCTATATCATAATGGATCGGCTTATGTTGAACTAGTTGGTTTCCAAAGTGCAACTGCAACTGCACAACAAGTTGCTTCCCTCTACGAACAATCACAAGATAAAAATCTAACCATTGCTTTTTTCCACCAACCGGACTTTATCAATCAAATTCCACTGCAAAATACAGACTTGGCACTGGCTGGTCATACCTTCGGAGGACAAATCTACATCCCTTTTGTTTCGAATTTTAATGAGACAACCAAACAAATGAGTTACTGGCGTGGTCGCTACCAACTTGGTAGTACGGTGCTTCATGTAGCCAATGGCATCGGTACAACCCAAGAAGATTTTCGATTGTTAACCGATGCTCAAATCTTAATCTACACCTTACGCGCTCCTAGTTGAGCGTTTTTTTTATATTTCCTTGTGCTTATAGGAGGAAACATGAAAAATATCTTTAAAAATGGTAATTTAACTGTTATGATGCTTTTATAGTATCAAAAAACTACTGCTTTCAAGCAGAAGAAGATCTCATTTTATACGCAGGTCAATAGAAGGACTTTCTTCCTTTTGTTTTTATATAGGAGGCGCATTGCATGAACCGATTAAAGCAACCAAAATCTTGGTATTCTTATAGTGTTATCATTAGTTTTTTCTATACGATTTGTATTTGTTTATTACTATTATCCTCTACTGGATATCAACCAGAACAGTCCACATCCGAGAAGCCGATTTATCTGTTGGATGCTTGGCGTGTTGTTAGTGATGGTATCTTAGAAGCGGAATCAGCAACCTTACCTTATGTTGTCGAACATGAGGATGCTGATATTATTACCATTCAACACGTATTACCACAAACGAATTATCGTAATACTGCCTTGTCGCTGAGTGTATTTCAAAAAAATATCCGTATTTTCGTGGAGGATACCCTAATCTATGAACGCATTTATCAGCCTAGAAATCCAATTCAAAAAAGTCCAGGTAGCGGTAAAATTTTAGTCTTATTGCCCGATGATGCTGCAGGTAAAACCTTGAGTATTGAATATGAGCAAGTAGTAAAAAATGACAATGGTCCAATTAGTGATATCAAGTTGGAAGATGCTACACTCACCACGATGACGATGCGTACCAACAACGTCATCCTATTGATGATAATTTCCGCTTTGACGATGGTTGCTGTCGTTGCACTACTTAGCACGATGTTATTCCGCTCCCTAACCCTTAACATTGATTCTGTCTTCTTAATTGGAATCTTCTTAACCTGTACCTCGACTTGGGTCATGTGTAATTCCAAATTGATTCAAATCTTTACTGACAATTGGGTTCTTATTCATAACATGGAGTATCTAAGCTTCTTTATTATTCCGATACCGCTTTTATTATTTACCAAACGTACATGGAAGCTGCGACATAAGCTATTGGATTTCAATATCCGCTGCGCTGTTCTTTTCCTTGGCATTGTGCTTATTTCAAAACTCGTCGGTATTGCTGATTACTTTGTATTTCTACCATACTATCATTTCTTCGCGATTTTTACTGGAATCGTATTCACTTACGTCCTTGCCGTACGGTGGAAAAGTATGCCGGATTCCTTGCGTGTATTCTCGCTTGGATTCATCCTGTTAGCATTATCAACTATCGTTGATTTAATTCGCTACTATACAATTTTCACTCCTAATGCAACAGCCGATTTTTATATTCTAGGGTTACTCGGTATGGGTATTTGTTTGGTATTATCGATGTTGTTGGTTGCGAAAGAGAGTTTGACCGAACGATTTAAAGATAAAATGTATAAAGTTTTGGCTTTTAGCGACCTCTTAACCGGATTACAAAACCGAAATGCATTTCAGATGAAACTACAAAAACTAAGTAATCAAAATGAACAAAATGTAACAATACTCGTTGCCGATGCCGATGATTTAAAAAACATCAATGACACACTTGGACATACCATTGGTGATGAAATGCTTGTCACGATGGCACATACGTTGAAAGATTGTTTTGGTAATTTTGGGAAAGTTTACCGTATTGGAGGCGATGAGTTCGTTGTAATTTTCCAATATACAACGATCGAAAAAATCGAACAAGAGGTGCAAAACTTCTATCAACAGTTAGAACAAAAAGCTACTAGTTATCCATTACGAATTTCCCTATCGTATGCAACTTTTGATCCATCACGTCATCATAGTTTTGAAGATGTATTCAAAGAAGCCGATGATGCCATGTACCTGGTTAAGCGTGAAGGAAAAAAACGACGAAACTCGCAACAAACTACATAATATAAAAAGATACGAAAGCGCCTTGATGCAACGCAATCGTATCTTTTTTTTATAACTTGGTAGCAAAATAGCTAGCTACTTCTGCTTTGATCACTTGTTTTTTCTGTTTCCAAATAATCTTATAATATCCAATAATTATAGTAATTACTAGCGTAGTCCATATCCCTGGATTAGCATATCCCAAGGTTTGAAAAACCCACGTGGCTAAACAAGCAGTGCATGCCAGTGAAACACTCATTAAAATTACAATGCGTAATCCTAGTCCTTTGGCTTGTAGTCTATGAAAATAGTGATCCCATTTAACTTCATCCATGCGGTGCAGTTTTGACTTAACCCAAGTACTTCCCATCAGCATTGCCACAAACAACAAACCATTAATCATCAGAATAAGTATCAGGTATAAACATAATATAAACCAGTTCATCTTCATCCCCCTTAAAATTGAATCAACAAGATACCAAAATATATGTCTAATAAAAGCAAAGCTACGATTAGTATTTTTACTAATCGTAGCTTCTTTGTTATACTACAATGTTAATTACTTTACCTTTTACAACAATAATCTTACGAATTTCTTTTCCTTCGATTTGTTGTTGAACCGTTGTAAGTTCCATTGCTTTTGCTTTCATAATTTCTTCTTGCGTTCCCACAGGTACTGTGAATTTTCCACGAAGTTTACCATTGACTTGTACTACCACATCAACGTTTTCTTCTACAAGTTTGCTTTCATCAACACTTGGCCAAGGAGCATATGTAATCGTTGCTTCCCCAGTTACCATTTGCCACAATTCCTCTCCAACGTGTGGAGCGAAAATTGCAAACATTTGTAAGAATCCTTTTGCATAGTCTTCATAAATCGTTTCCGCTTTATAGCAGTCGTTGATGAAGATCATCATTTGGGAAATCGCAGTATTTAAGTTTAGACTTGCAACATCACTGGTTACTTTTTTCAGCGTATAGTTATACACCTTATCTAAGCTTCCATCATTTGTTTTACTGATTTTATCCGTTGTTGTAAACAAGCGATATACACGATCCAACCAACGACGTGAACCATCAAGTCCATTGGTATTCCATGGCAATGCTGACTCTAATGGTCCCATAAACATTTCGTAAACACGTAAAGCATCTGCCCCATGTGTTTCAATGATATCATCCGGGTTAACTACGTTACCACGAGATTTACTCATTTTCTCACCATTTTCTCCTAAGATCATCCCTTGGTGGAATAATTTCGCGAATGGTTCTTTTGTAGGTACGACACCTGCATCAAACAATACTTTATGCCAGAAACGTGCATACAATAGGTGAAGAACCGCATGCTCAGCCCCTCCTACATACAAGTCAACTGGTAACCAGTGTTTTAATAATTCAGGATCCCCAATGGCATCACTATTTTTTGGATCGATATAGCGTAGGTAATACCAGCAAGATCCAGCCCATTGAGGCATTGTATTAGTTTCACGCGTTGCTTTTTGTCCATCAATTGTAATATTCAAGAAGTCTTCCACATTTGCCAGCGGAGACTCACCATTTGGAGATGGTTTAAAGTTATTGGTAGCTGGTAATTCTAGTGGTAATTGTTCTAGTGGTACCGTACGCATCGTTCCATCTTCCATATGAACTACAGGAATTGGTTCTCCCCAATAACGTTGACGAGAGAATAACCAGTCACGTAATTTATACGTTGTTTTTGCTTCCCCAACACCTTGTTCTGCCAACCAAGCTAGCATTGCTTTAATTGCATCTTCCTTGTTCATTCCATCTAGGAATTCAGAGTTGATGTGAGTTCCATCTTCCGTATGTGCTTTTTCTTCGATGTTTCCACCAGCTAATACAGCTTTGATTGGTAAATTGAATTTTTTCGCAAACTCATAATCACGATCATCATGTGCAGGTACTGCCATAATCGCTCCACTACCGTAACTTGCTAGTACATAATCAGCAATCCAGATTGGCATTTTTTCGCCATTCACAGGGTTAATTGCATATGCACCTGTAAAGACTCCTGATTTTTCTTTATTGAGTTCAGTACGCTCTAAATCACTCTTTGAAGCGATACTTGCAGTATAAGCTTCGACTTGTTCACGATTTTCTGGTGTCGTAATTTCAGATACAAATGGATGTTCTGGAGCCAAGACACAATAAGTAGCTCCAAATAAAGTATCACAACGCGTAGTAAATACCGTGAAGGTTTTCTTCGTCCCTTCGATGGTGAAGTCTACGTTTGCACCTACACTTTTTCCAATCCAGTTGATTTGCATTTCTTTTGTTGATTGTGGCCAATCGCAAAGATCCAAATCTTCTAGTAAACGCTCAGCAAATTCGGTAATACGCAGTACCCATTGACGCATCGGTTTACGTACAACCGGGTGTCCTCCGCGTTCTGATAATCCGTTGATTACTTCTTCATTTGCAAGTACTGTACCAAGTTCTGGACACCAGTTTACTGGAATTTCATCAACATAAGCCAAGCCTGCATCAAATAGTTTAGTAAAGATCCACTGTGTCCATTTGTAATAATCTGGATCGGTCGTTGACAACTCGCGGTCCCAATCATAAGAGAATCCCAAGCTTTGGATTTGTGCACGGAACACATCAATATTTTTATAAGTAAACTCTGCTGGATGATTTCCCGTTTGCAAAGCAAATTGCTCTGCAGGCAATCCAAACGCATCCCACCCCATTGGATGTAAAACGTTATATCCTTGCATTCTACGCATTCTAGCTAGAATATCCGTAGCCGTGTAACCTTCTGGATGTCCTACGTGTAGTCCATTTCCACTTGGATAAGGAAACATGTCTAAAATATAACATTTCGGTTTTGAAAAATCGCGTGTATCACATGCGAACGTTTTATTCTCTAACCAATAATTTTGCCATTTCTTTTCAATGACTTTATGATCAAATACCATCTTTGTTCCTCCTTTGAACATAAAAAAACGTCCTTAATCTAAGGACGTTATCAAACGCGGTACCACCTTAGTTCATATAAGCTGCCTTATATGCCCTCTATCTATTAACGCAAGATCTAACGGATTGCTCAGCTCCCTAACAAGTTCGTTTGTTCCACATCATCAACTCTCACCCAACGTTGACTCTCTTTGCATGCTTTCCAAAGTACTACTTTAGTTCATCGCTTTTTCGTTATCATTCTAACAAGATTCCCACAGCCTGTCAACCCACACCTTACCAATGAACCACCTTCTATGCTACTAAGGTGTTTGGCTACCATCTTTTTTGAAACATGCTAAAATGAAATCACATAGGGAGGGACTTATATGAACATGGATTTATTAGCTAATGTACTACTTATACTTACCATCATTTGTACGATTTTAGCGCTATTACGAAATGTTGTGCTTTATTATTATAAGAAAAATGACCGCTTATCGGAACTTGAAATTCATTATATTTATAAATATCACCGAATTTATGGTGCAGCTGGATTGTTGTTTTTATCAATTTATGCACTTTTGGTATCCAACTTACGGTTTTATGTATATGGTGCATTCTTCACGTATATTGCAGGTGCCATCTTTGCCATGGCAAGCGATTATAAGAATTCAAAGTTAATCATCTTTCATCAAGTATTTATGATTTTAACAATCTTCTTCTTATTGTTTCAACTCTTTGCATAACGAATCAAGCGATAATGAAAAACGTTATCGCTTTTTCTTTGTGTTTTTGGTAGAATACTCCTGAGGTATTAGAATATGAATGAACAAAATATAAAAAAATCAGTCAGTATAGAAACGTTTGTGTTTCTCGTTATCTTCTTCTCTTTTTTC
The DNA here is from genome assembly GCA_051658525.1 of Erysipelotrichaceae bacterium. GTDB lineage: Bacteria > Bacillota_I > Bacilli_A > Erysipelotrichales > Erysipelotrichaceae > JBOFMT01. The sequence continues at coordinate 22,459 of JBOFMT010000012.1, forward strand.
GGTTGGATCGGAAATACTATGGGACTTGTCAACATGTTGAATACCATGATGAATACTGCCTATGCATTATTACTCGATACCGTTTTCCTTATTATGGGAATTGCGGTCTTGGCTGGAGCGGTAAGTGGCTTGTTTGCTGAATTTGGTGTGGTTAGCTTACTCAATCGCATTTTATCACCACTCATCAAACCAATTTATGGTCTTCCAGGAGCAAGTACCCTTGGAATCTTTGCAACCTACATGTCAGACAATCCAGCTATTTTAACATTAGCGGATGATATCAATTTTAAGCGCTACTTTAAAAAATACCAGCTACCGGCATTAACCAACATTGGTACTGCGTTTGGGATGGGACTCATTATAACAACCTTTATGATTTCCCTTAGCAATCAAAGTGGTGAAAGCTATGTGTTTGCTGCTCTCATTGGTAATGTTGGGGCTATTATCGGAAGTATCGTATCGGTACGTTTGATGTTGTATTTCTCCTATAAAGAGTTTAAAAATGAACCAATTGAGGAAGATGTTACAGCTGCTAATAGTCATATGCTAGAACATCATCGCATCGTCCGCTCGGGTAACGTTAGCTCCCGTGCCATGGAAGCGATGTTGGATGGTGGAAAAGCTGGTGTTAACATCGGACTTGCGATTATTCCAGGTGTCATTATTATTTGTACGCTTGTGTTAATGTTAACCAATGGCCCTTCTGCTAGTGGTTACACTGGAGCTGCCTATGAGGGAATTGCATTTTTCCCCATGTTAGGTGAAAAACTAAGCTTTATCTTAACTCCTTTGTTTGGATTTACATCACCAAGTGCCATTGCAATTCCATTAACTTCACTTGGAGCTGCTGGAGCTGCGATTGGACTCATCCCAAATATGATCAAAGATGGTTTGGTCTACGCGAATGACATTGCAGTGTTTACAGCAATGTGTATGTGTTTTTCAGGTTACTTATCTACACACGTTGCGATGATGGATAATCTCGGTTTTCAAAAATTGACAGGGAAAGCAATCTTGTCTCATACTATAGGTGGTGTGGTTGCTGGTATCTCAGCAAATCTATTATTCCAGCTTTTTGTACTACTCTTTGGATAATCCTAATGGATTATCCTTTTTTTAAACTCAAAAAAAAAAGGACACAAATGTCCTAAAATGAAAAAAGCCCATAGAGGGGACTACGGCTTCTTTCAATAAAATTATATTTATAAAGGGATAGAAAATATGATAAATTTTAGGGGGGTAAAACTTACCATAAGCAAGTACTTCCTTGCTCGTATATAGTATACGAAAACAATATAATGATAATATGTTATTGTGGCTTTACTTTGTGGAAATTATCTCAATAATGATGTTAAAATTCCCATATTCTAGTTTCTCTTTCATGTGATAACGATAGGGCTGTAATAGTTGTTGCAACCGTACCAAATCTAATTCAAAAACACCTACATCCAAGGCACTAATTTCTATCACTAGATTCACCTCATCGTTCGCAACCACTTGTATCGTAGCTTGTTTTCGCTCTTGCACAATGCATTGTAACAAGGCAATGACAAGTTGTTCAAATGTAGTATGATTGATTCGTTGATGATGCAAGGAATTGATGGAATCGATGGTCAACATCGGATATTTTTTCTTCACTTGGCGCAGTGCTCGCTCGAATGCTTTCGCATTTTCAATTTCATTTTTTTCCAAGTTGGGATGTAGATCTCGATACATCACATATAAGAGAAGCACAATCAACCCAACCATTACCAAATAAAATAGATAAAACCATTCTTGATGTTGTTGCAAAAGCATTTGAAATGCATGAAGTTTTGGATATATTTCTATCACGACATCATAGGTATCCTCAGGTGTTAATTGCATTGCATTATGCAAAATGATTGTAGTTGCACTTTTATAGCCAACACGGTATAAGTTTCCTTCATAAATAATAATACTCGATTCATCGACATCTAAGAAACCACCAGGTTGATGCAATATTGCAGCATCCGTTGAGATAATATTATTTTCCACATGAACCATTTCTAAGGTTTTATCTTGAAAGGTAAATGAATCGGAGTCAAGGTTTTGTTGTAAGAGCACAGCAAAAACAAGAACCACCGCACTCCAAACCAAAGCAACCTTCTCAAACATGCCGACACCTCATTTCTCGCATACAGGTAACCACATAGTAACACGAGTTATAAAGTTTTCAAGTACCACGTGATAATTCTTATCTCTTAGATATTTGAAGTTAAACTATTCCTTAAAAAATAGAAAAAAAAGATTGATGCATGCATCAATCTATTTTTTAATGAATTGGATCGCCAATGCTCTTGGTCCACCTTGCGTAATAAATGCAGCTCCTAGCTTCAACATTTCTACTTCAATTTGTGGCAATTCTTTTTGGAATCGCGCAACAAATTGGTCTGCTGCTTCTTGGTTATCCGCATCGCTTACATAAACTTTGTATGTTTCATCAAAATTGTGCGTTTTCGCATACTTCACAATGCTATCAATAGCACCATTTAACGTACGTGAAATCGTAAATTTATCAATTTTACGTCCTTCATCGATCGTATACATAACTGGTTTTAATTTCAACAATCCACCTACGGTAGCTGCAACAGGAGTCAAACGACCACCACGTTTTAAGAAATTAAAATCATATGGAATTAAGAAAGAAATTGCACTCTCTACCGATGTTTGTAACTGTTCCATAATTTGCGTTGCATTTAGACCCGTATCGGCTAAAGCCAAAGCTTTTTGAACGATATGTCTTTGGGGTCCACACAATGTTCTTGAATTCAAAACATGAACATGCGCATTATCTGCCAATGCATCTTTTGCAGCCACAGCACTTTGGTAGGTACCGGACAATCCATCTGCCATACAAATATTCAATACTTCTTGTCCTTGGAACGATTCATAAACTTCCATCACTTCACCAATTGGTGGTTGGCTAGAAGTTGGAACGTGTCCTTGGTTAATCAAATCCATAAATTCTTGTGCGCTGATATCTAAATCACGATAAGAATTGCCATTGATATGTACTACCAATGGTATTACTTTTAAGTTAATTTCTTCACCTTGCTTAGGATTAAACAAAGCGGAAGAATCTGTAACAATCTTTACCATTTTTATCACCCATCATTATTATACCTTAAATATGCATAAACTTAAACAATTATTCTCGATTTGTAATCTGGCATGTACTTCTCAATGATGGCATAGAATGCCTTGGAATGGTTTGGCTGGATAAAATGAGCAAATTCATGCAAGACAACATACTCGATAAACGATTTCGGATAATGTATGAGTTTACTGTTTAATGTAATGATTTGCTTGCGTGGCATACAAGTCCCCCACTTTTGTTCCATCGTTCGAATCTTGATGGTAGGGTATGGGATCCGATAATCCCTTTCAAAGTGTTGATGGATGTCCTGCGCAATCTGCAAAAAGACTTGGCGACTCTGTTGTGCTAAGAAGTTTGCAATTAGTTTTTCAATATGAGCTTCCTCTTGGTAGTAGATGGTAAATCCTTGTTGGTCGAATTGAAGTTTTGGATAACTCGATTCCACCAAAGTAATGGGATAGCGCGTTCCTAGGTAGACAATAGATTCGTGGGAGGTGGTATCAACAATGGATTTTCGTTCCTTCACCTGTGCCTGTTTTTCCACAATCCAAGCAACTTTTTCATGCAATAAAGCTTCTATTTTTTCCTTTGGTACGTAAGGATTACAAACAACGACAAAGCAACCACTTTGATCAAAGCGCATAGTGATATTCTTTACTTTTTTATGAATAATTTGATATTGAATCAAATACTGTCCGACTTGCAATTGTTCCATTTTTTTGTACGCTCCTTGCACTTTGGTTCTCAGAAACCATGAGAATGTGATATGATACATGCGGTGATCTTATGAATAAAAAACACAACTATCCGTATAGTAACGATAACAAACGTTATTATACCTTCAATTATTATTTAAAATCAAATTTTAACGAAAAAGTATTTAAAGTTCCTTTGAATGCTAATTTTTCTTGTCCCAACCGCGATGGTACTGCTGGTGTGGGAGGTTGTACCTTCTGTTCCGCACTTGGAAGTGGGGACTATGCAGGTAACATCCAAGATGATATGCTAACACAATTTGCACAAAGCGAAGCCATGATGCGCAAGAAATGGCCAAATGGGAAAGCGATGGCTTACTTTCAAGCCTATAGCAATACCTATGCGGATCTAGAAACATTAAAACAACACTTTGAACCTTTCGTACAACGTGAAGACGTTGTTTCGATAGCAATTGCGACACGAGCGGATTGCTTGAACGATGAGGTGATCGAATACTTAGCTTCCTTGTGTGAGAAAAAAGAAATTTGGCTAGAACTCGGCTTACAATCGATTCACGATACAACGAGCAAAGCCATCAACCGTGGCCATAGTTTTGCTACCTTTATGGATGCAATCAATCGATTACAGGCTACACCACTTAAAATATGTGTACATTTGATGAATTCCTTACCAACAGATACAAATGAGATGATGATGGAGACAGCACGTGTGGTCGGCCAACTCCCGATTCACGCCATTAAAATTCATATGTTACATGTGATTAAAAATACTGCGATGGCGTTGCAATATCAACTACGTCCATTCTCTTTATTATCCCTAGAAGAATATGTGGCTTTGGTCGTGGCTCAGCTGGAAGTCTTACGCCCTGATATCGTAATTCAACGTTTAACAGGAGATGCGGTCAAAGAAGATTTAATTGCACCGCTATGGACACTCAATAAAACCGTAGTTCTAAATGAGATCGATAAATATATGGCGGCTCATGATACATGGCAAGGTAAATACTATCAAGAAAAGGAGTAGCACTCCTTTTTTTACATCATAAAGAAGCCCCAAACCAGGACCACAAGCAAGGAAGGCAATAAATTGGCAACTTTAAATTTGGTTGCCTGAACCAAATTGAGACCCAATGCTAATATTAAAATACTTCCAACGGCAGCAAGTTGTTCCATTAGGACTGCCCCAAGATATGGCGCTAAAAATTGGGCTGCTAACGTAATCGCCCCTTGGTAAAGTAGAATCGTTGCAGCACTAAATAATACACCAACCCCGAAGCTTGCTGCAAATACGATGGAAGAAATCCCATCGAGTAACGATTTCGCAAATAATATCGTGTGCGTGTTTTGTAACCCACTTTCCAGGCTACCAACAATACTCATTGCACCCACGCAAAACAATAAACTAGAGGTCATAAATCCTTTGGCAAAACGACCTGTTTCTGATTGCCTGGTTTGCATCTTTTGTTCTAACCAATGGGAAAAATGTTCCAAGCGAGTATCCAAATCCCACCATTCACCTAAGAGTGCCCCAAGTGCGATACTAATAATCAACAACATTGTATTGCTCGAAGCGACCGCTCCCTGTACACCAATTACAATCACGCAAAGACCCAATCCTTGCATGATGGATTCTTGTACCTTAGGTTTGATTCCACCCTTCATTAGCAAACCTAACGTACCTCCAAACAACACAGCAACGAAATTTACAATGGTACCTAACACTACATCCCCCCCTTTTTCTTTTCATCATACCGAACACCGTTTCATAATGCAACTGTCAACTAACAACAAAGAGAATCCAATGGATTCTCTTTTATACTTACATATGCAGTGATTTAATATACTCTTGTGCAACCTGATCACTCACCGGTCTTGAGAACAAGTAGCCTTGGAACATATCGACACCGATAGCTTTGAGTTCTTCAAAGTCACCATTGGTTTCCACACCTTCTGCGACTACTTTCAAATCAAGCGAGTGCGTTATGTCGGAGATAAATCGTACTAAGTTTTTAAATTTCTCATCACTATGCATGTTCATAACAAAACTTCGATCGATTTTCACATAGTCTAATGGCAAATTAAAGAGATAATTCAACGAAGAAAACCCCGTTCCAAAATCATCCAAATACACCTTGATTCCCGCTGCACGTAATTCACGTAACTTTTCGATATTTTGATCCAAGTGTTTCATAAATACACTTTCGGTAATTTCGATTGCAATCCATCGAGGATCGATTTGCTCATCTTCTAAAATTCGTAAAAATGAGCTTACGAAATTGCTTGTATTTAACTGGACGTTGGATATATTTACGGAAATAACCAATGATTTAGTGCTTGATGTATTTATTTTTCTAGCAAATTGTGCAGACTTACGAATAATAAAATCAAAAATATCAAACTTTATCGTAGACTTCTCAATTACCTCAATCACTTCATTGATCGGTGTCATTGCGTAGAGTGGATTATGGAAACGCAATAGACTCTCAAACCCAAGTAGTGTTCCATCTGGGTTTAATTTCGGTTGATAGTACATTTCCAATTGCTCTTTTTGTAACGCTTGTTGAAGTGCCCCTTCCAAACGCATCAAATAGAGGGTACGGTCGGCTATTTCTTTGTCATAACTACGGTGGTTATTCTTCCCAGCGTTTTTTGCTTCATACATCGCAATATCTGCCTTTTTCAATAGTGCATCAAATGTGGTTTCATTCTTTCGTTTCACCACACCAACCGAAGATGTGATGACATTTTCTAAATGCTCTAATTTTAAATCATTTGATATGGTATTGACGATGGTTTCACCTAAATAATCGAGTGGACTTTGATGGAAGTCAACGACCAAAAATTCATCTCCACCAATACGACAAATCAAACAGTCCCCTAGCTTTGCTCTTAAATTTTGAGCAGTAGCAATCAAGACCTTATCTCCAAAGTCATGTCCTAACGTATCGTTGATTGTTTTAAAATTGTCCAAATCCAACAACGCAAGATTGACCGGTTC
>JBOFMT010000013.1:0-2812 GCA_051658525.1 Erysipelotrichaceae bacterium
CAGATTTTGAACAATACGAAGTATAAAAAAGTACACGAGCGTGTATTTTTTTCTTTGTATGCTGCTAAATCAAAATTAGTTTACGCAACAATCTTGTCAATAGTTAAAATATAACAATAAATGATAGTCTTTATACTTCACCAATAAGTGCATGTTATACTATTTTCATAGGTAAAGTAGAGGGCTGTCTATGAATCACGACCAACTGAAGAAAGCATATTTTGATTTGCAAAAGGAGTATGAAGCACTGCTAGTGAAATATGAAGCACTGTTATCACGTGTAGAACAACAGCATCCAACTTCAATACAGGTTTCAAATACTATAGTAGATAAAGTTGCAAATGAAATCACGCAACATAGTCGAAGTGATGACAAGGTAGCATTATTTTTATCGTTGTTTCAAGGTAGAAGTGATGTTTGTGCAAAACGGTGGAAAGCGAAGGCTGGATATTCCCCTTATTGTTTCAATGATTTTAAAGCTGGAATCTGTGAAAAACCCCGAGTTAAGTGTATGGATTGTAAACATCAAAACTTTGCTAACTACAATATGGAACAAGTGGTACAACACCTCTTAGGTAATATCGTACTTGGCTTATATCCACTCTTAACAGACGATACGTGTCATCTTCTTGTCTTAGATTTTGATAAAGCTCATTGGCAAGAAGAAATCCAGGCAATACAGCGTGTTTGTAGCAAACATGATATCCCAGTAGCGATTGAGCGCTCGCGCTCTGGAAATGGTGCTCACGCATGGTTTTTCTTCGAAGAAGCAATACCAGCACGCAAAGCAAGAGGATTTGGTATGTATGTGCTAACACAAGCAATGCATTCATGCACCCACTTGACTTTTGCCTCCTTTGACCGCATGTTTCCAAGTCAAGATGTTTTACAACAGGATGGCTTTGGTAACTTGATTGCCTTACCATTACAAAAAGAAGCTAGGACCTCTGGTAATAGTGTTTTTATCGATGAACATTTTCAACCCTATCCGGATCAGTGGAACTTTTTATTCTCAATCAAGCGATTATCAGTATCAACCATTCAATCATTTCAACAAGATCAATCATTTGATTATCAAGATAAGAAACGAGTGAAACTTCCAAGTTTGAAGCCATCGGATGTATTAGGTACTTTAAACATTGAAGAATACAATGGGTTACATATTTCAAAATCACAACTCAATGCTCGAAGTATTTATGCATTACGTCGGCTTTGCAGTTATGCTAACCCTGAGTTTTATGCAAAGCAGGCAATGCGATTAACAACGTATCAAACTCCTAAAGTTGTAGAAGTCTATGAGGAAGATGAGTTTGCTTTTATTTTACCAAGAGGTGTAAAAACAGCTTTGGAAGCGATGTTACAAGAAGCAAAGATACCGTATTTGATACAAAATAATAGAAAACGTAAGACTAAGTTAAATATTAACTTTTTGGGTATCCTAAGCGAACATCAACAAGTTGCTTTTCAAGCACTCAATAAACATGAGGATGGGGTATTAAGTGCAACTACAGGATTTGGTAAAACGGTGCTTGCAGCGAGTTTAATTGCTAGTAAACAGTGCTCTACTTTAGTTTTAGTTCATACCAAGGAACTATTAAATCAGTGGTTAGAGCGTTTAGATACCTTTCTTGTAATCGATGAACCCCTTGAAAAGAAAAGAAAAAATACAAGTATCATTGGTGTACTTGGAGGTGGAAAACAACGATTACATGGATATGTAGATGTAGCGATGATGCAATCACTATTTGAAAAGGATAAAAGTTTAAAAGAGTTGATTCATAATTATGATATGGTAATTGTTGATGAATGCCATCATGTTTCAGCTGCACAGTTCAGTAGGATTTTACAACAGGTAACATCAACTTATGTTTATGGGCTAACAGCAACACCAAAGCGAAAAGATGGACATCATCCTATTATATTTCATTATCTTGGACCCATTCGCTATCAAACAAATGCTAAGTTAGAAGCTAAGAAACGAGATTTTGACCATGTGATATTGCCACGTTTCACCGCAAATCACATGCCACTGTATAAAGAAGGTAGTGATGTTCATATTAGCAAAATTTTTCAGTTAATTAGTGAAAATATGGTTCGTAACGCTCAAATTATAGATGATATTGTTCAAGCAGTATTAGTAGAACGTACTTGTTTGGTATTGTCAGAGCGAACTGCCCATGTAACGCTACTAGCAAAAATGTTAGAGGAAAGAAATATTCAAACAATCGTATTATTAGGTACACTGACTACGAAACAACGAAACACTGCTATGGAGTCCTTAAAAACGGCAAAGCGAGGTTATGTCCTCTTAGCTACAGGTAAACTAATTGGAGAAGGCTTTGATGATCCTAGACTTGATACTTTATTTATCACAATGCCAATATCTTGGAGTGGTCGTGTTAGTCAGTATGTTGGACGACTTCATCGTAACTACGAAGGTAAAAAAGAAGTTCAAATCTATGACTATGTGGATGTTCACATTCCTGTACTTGAACGGATGTATCAAAAACGTTTATCAACCTATCATTCTCTTGGTTACTATGTAAAGGATCATATACCTATGGAATTAGAAACTGAAAAACGCATTTTTACGGATCAGTATCAAAAGGAGCTGTTTGATGATTTTTCAAATGCGAAACATCATATTGTTTTGTCGTTTCATCAAGCAAACCAAGAAATCCTACATAAGCTTATGAACGTCTTGCTAGGATGTTATCGAAATGGTGTTTATGTTACGGTTTTATATCAAAAATTGGATATTGAAGATGAAATGATGCCATATGTTGAAGATAGTGCCTATCAAGGCTTACGG
>JBOFMT010000014.1:0-3398 GCA_051658525.1 Erysipelotrichaceae bacterium
AACAGTTTTCGCTGTATTCGTGGATGACGATACTCCTCTCTTACCAAGCGTTGTAAGACACGACCATGTAAATGACCATGTATCACTACAATTTCACGACTCCCTTTGGGTTGACGTGATAAATAATAATCTAGGAAGGCTTTCGCTTCTAGATAATCCATTCCATGTAAATCAATGGTTTCCATATAATCCCTCCTAACATTCTTCCTTATTTTACTTTAATTTTGTGTTTTTTGGTATTCATATTGTATTTTTTTTCGATTTTCGAGTATCATAAGAGGGGAAGAGGTGAGACCATGTACAAAACATTTATTATGATTAAACCTGGTAGTGCAAAAGACGCACACCGAGTAGAAGCTATTTTTAAAATTTTTAAAGAACATAATCTAAAAGTAAAACATATCAAACGCGTTGTCGTAAGCAAAGATTTGATTTTAGCACATTATGATGAAGTCATTGAAGCACATCAAGAAAAAGATGTGTTCTCCAATCGTATCCTTCGTGAATTTGTGGGAAGTGAAGTGGTCATTGCTACTGTAACCGGAAAAGGTGAAGTGGTAGCCAAAGTTCGTAAACTTGTAGGTGTTACGCAACCTTTATATGCAGATCCAAAGTCAATTCGTGGACGTTTTGGAAATCAAGATACCTATGAAGCAAGCAACGCGGAAGATCGTTTGGTTCAAAACGTGATTCATGCCTCGGATTCACCAATGAGTGCAAGAAGAGAAATTGCATTGTGGTATCGATAAGAACCTTCGGGTTCTTTTTTTATGTTTCCAAACAAAAATGATGTATTTATGTTAAATTGTGTTATAAAACCCTTTGATTTTCCTCTATTGTTTGTTATGATTAGAAAAGCTTATTGCATAGGAGGGAATTATGAATAAGAGAATTTTACGTTTATTGAGTGTATTGGCACTTGTTGCGCTCATTGCTATGGGATGTTCAAAAGAGAGTAGTAATAATGATTACTATACACTAACAGAAAACCAAGTATTTCACACAGTAGGTACTGATGCAGAGTATGATTATATGTCTTACTTAACAGTGAATGGCGAAGCGTTGAGCGAAGCACAAGCTGCAAAGGTAACCATCGAAGGGGAAGATGCAGTAGATTTAGATACATTGGGAGCTTACCTTTTGATTTATAAATTGCCAAACGATCAAGTCGTAACATTTACCGTAGAAGTCGTAGCCGCACAATAACCCAAAGAGCGATAACGCTCTTTTTTTTACCCGAAATATTATTGTTTTACGATAATAATTATTGTTTTTCAATAATTATCGTGATATACTAGAAGTAGGAGGTAAAACCATGAAAATCTTATGCTTACTTTGTTTGTTGCTTGCAGGTTGCAACCAAACAACACCCATCCAACAAACGATTTCACTTGAAACAGGCGATACTCCTTGGTATTTAGATGAAATGTTATTGGATGAGCAAAAAACACTCATTTTGGAACAAAACTTACACTACATTGATTCTTCCAGTGAAATTGATTCCCTTAATCGTATCTTCTTCTCCCTCTATGGAAATGATGATACCACCTACCTTTTTATCAATTATCGTACGCAAAACGTACCTGGTAGCTTTTTAGTGAGTGGTATCGATACGTCTGCCCACCTTGTTTGGGAAGCGCATTATCAGAAAAAGTCTGATGCTTTCTATCCACTCAATGTACAAAGTCAACCTAGCGCAGAATATGGATATTACCAACATAAGCTGCAATTCCCAATCGGTATTGACACGTTACAAGGTGGACTAACCTATGCACTGCATGATGCAGAACAAGAAGAACGATTTATCGTTGCAAGATTTTATTTATCCACAATTCCTACGAATGTAACACTTCCACTAGGAAATACTTCATTAACACTTAGCTTACCACAACAAAAAAGTCTAGAGAGTGTTAAGATGCTCTATTTAGATTAGAAAGGACGTATTTATGAATCCATCATTTGTATCCCTAGTACCTCTCTTTTTACAAGGGTTTAATATTATATTACAGCTTTGTATGATTGCTTTGATTCTCTATATTATAAAGGCAAAGCAAATCGATCAACAACTTTATGTCATGCAAATTATTACGAAAGTATTACTTGTCTTGTTCTACGTGATGATTGGTGGTATCCTCTTTGTTTATGGAGTTACCTTCTATCAATTGCTCGTATTTGGTAGTACTTGGTTTGTGTTACTCTTATCCCTATTATCACTGCTTCCACAAATCATTATCTTTACTTGTTATTATTTCTTATTGCAACGCTTAAATCAACTCATCTTTGGTATGCGTAACGAACACATCTTTGACCTCCATCACGTGAAAATTATCAAAGAGATCATCAAATTTTATGCTTGCATCCTCATCATTCAAACTGGAGTATCGCTCATTATGAGTTTTGTTACATTACTTCCACAAGCAAGTAATCTCTGGAACATTGGTTGGAGTATCAATATTAATTTAAACTTCGATCTTAGTAGCCTAGTCTTCCAATTGCTATTCTTAGCCATCCTTGAAGTATTTGCCTTATTATATGAGAAAGCTTGCACCATCTATTTGGAGCATCAATTAACGATTTAATATGATTGAAATCAAGATCAAACAATTACTCAAAGAAAAAAATATGAGTAGCAAACAATTGGCAGAACAGTTGGAAATGACAGAAGCAAATATGAGTATTCTAGTTTCTGGAAAAGCAAAAGCAATTCGTTTTTCTACCTTAGAAGCACTATGTAAGACACTAGATTGCACAGTTGCTGATATTTTAAGCTATACAAGTGAATAACAAAAAGAGCGAATTCTAATAATGAACTCGCTCTTTTTTTATACCTTTAGTAAGCTTCCCCCACTGCGATAAAAATCTTCAATGGCTAGGGTATTACCAAACATTTCTAGTTGCGGCACCAACCGCTGTAGTAGTGCTAACTCCATCAATGCCACAAGGTCTTGGGATAGTATGGGTTCACTGCATTCGATACGAGCAACATAATGAAATTCTGCATAAGACTTTGCGCCATAGTCCAACAATAGCGTAGCAAAGAGTTGTTGTTTGTCTAGATCCCACTTCGTACTTACAATACTACCAGCGAGTACTGCTTGCTGATTACTGTTATGATAAGTTACATCTAGTAAATCTAGATGTACGAGATCAAAACTAGAACTTAGTCTTAGCCATTCTGTGGTTGCACTATGATAGATGAAAAACAAATACCCAAGATACAACCAGAATAGTACACTATTGAGGGAATAGACATAAAATACCCCATAATCCATCATACCACCTGCAAAGTCAACAAAGATAACGAGTGCAATACAAAGGATTAAGAAAGAATTGCGATTGTATTCATATTTTCGAAAACTCTCCCACATCACAAAGGCACTCTTACAAGTAAACGCGAT
>JBOFMT010000015.1:0-5048 GCA_051658525.1 Erysipelotrichaceae bacterium
ACTAACGAAAGAAAATAGTTTTTAAAAAAAACAGAGATAATTTATCTCTGTTTCATAAACTCTCTTGTAAAGATATGGCTTTGTTCGATTAACGCTTCCACACTATCTAAGCCCATACGCTCACATAACGTAATGACATATGGATTCTCAATTGGTGTCTGATGCAATGCACGTTTTTGGTAAGCTTCAACTTCGGCTTTTCCCGCTTCTTTGCTGATTCTTATCTTTGGCCCACCGACACAACCACCAACGCATCCCATGCCTTCATAGAAGTTTGCTTTTGCTTGTCCATCTACCAAGGATTCAATTAGCGCCTTACAAGCGGGTACACCATCCACATAGTGCGATTGGAAAGTTGCCGCACGCTCTGGATTAATTTTTTCCAAGGTATTTAATATAGCCTGGCTGACACCACCTGTATAAGCATAACCAATTCCAGCAGCTGAACTATGTTCTTTATCGTTTTGTTCTTGCGATGCAACATCTACTTTTGCAAATGCAAATAGATCCTCAAGTTCTTGGAACGTTAAAACAAAATCAATATCCCCTACCAAATCAGGCTCTCTAGCCTCTGCTTTTTTAGCGATACATGGTCCAATAAATACCGTTAAGGCATCTGGATATAAGTATTTAATCGTTCTACCTGCAGCGATCATTGGTGATACGGCAGCTGGAACATGGGGAATCAGTGTTTCAAAATGTTTTTTAATCATTGCAATCCACATGGGACAACAACAACTCGTTAGTTGAAAATCTTGTGGTTCTTGGACATGTGCATCAAACTCCAATGCTTCTTTTAAGGTTAAGATATCAGCAAAAAGGGCTGCTTCTACCATACCACTAAAGCCTAACGTTTTTAAGGCTGCTCGGATTTGTCCAACTTCGATATCAGCACCAAATTGTCCTTGAATGGCTGGGGCTACAATCGCATATACAGGACCTTTCCACTCTTTCATTGCCAATAACATTCCTATCAAATCTTTACTACCATGCAGTTTGCCATCATCACAAGCTTCTAGACAAGCGCTACAGCCAACACACTGGCTTGGATCGATGGTGATGCCACCACCTTCTTTGGCTTGTATTGCTGCAAATAAGCAATTGCGCATACAAGCAGGATCGCTTTCACAATCGCAATCACCATCAACCCAAATGGGTGCATAGGCTTGTGGGTCTAATAAACAGTCTAAAGCAATGCTATTATCCGCTTCTTTTTTAATCCATTCTAGTTCTTCTTCCGAAGATGTTTGTAAACTTGCCTGAAGTAATTGGGTATACAGTTGTTGAAGAGTTTGCATATTTTATCCTCGCTTTTCTAACATTATAAAGAAAATACAAGAAAATCAAACTAATATGTTTATTTTTCTACAAGTAAATTGCATGCAAAATGTATCTTTGTTATAGTCTATATATAGAGTGGATTGAGGGGATACTATGAAACATAATACGATTATTACTTATTTAGACGAAAAAGATTGGGATTTAGCGACTCTCAATGACATTACCTACTATCGTTGCAACATGGACGATATTGTTTGCGTATTTGAAGGAAGCTTTCACCATGATGCCATTGTGAAGTTTTTTATGGATTATGTAAGCAGCAAACAAGAACATATACACGATATTATTGTCATAACAAATACGCAAGATCAGCGAATGTTCCGTGCATTTCAAGCAAGTGTCCAACAGTATGCAGCACTACGTGAAGAACAATATCATATTGAGTTTCATGACATCAACATGAGACAAGTTACACTCACACAGCTTTGGGATCAAGTTGAAGCCATTGTACACTCCACAGATTGTATCCTTCTTGATTTCGCTAGCAAGCATGTAGCTATGAGCTATCGCTATGTATTATGGCAACTCCAACAACATCAAATTCCAGTAACCCTAGCAATTGGAGTTTCCCTTATTCAATACCAAGAGGAAATCATATCAGCGCAAGCTCGATATGAGGCATTGCTTCCCTATCAATCCATGGATTGGCTTAAATATTTTGATGCACTCGACCATATCGTAAGCTTGCTGCCTACCTTCACTCGTTCAGAAATACAAGATCAGGATGCATTATCACAACAACTTCAAACTTTGCATGAGCAAACAACAACAGTGCGCAAGGCAGCTCAAACATTAGATGAACTACTCGGTTCCTATATGGCAACACATAGCCTTAGCCAACCTCAATGCAATCAATTAAAACCATATCGTGAATGGCTTCGTTCTATTCAAGACGATGCTCCTTTTGCTTACAACGTATACTCATGGTATCTAAATCATGGTTTCATTTCAGAAGCTCGGACCTATTACCTTGCAAGCTTTGCCACGTATTTACACCCTATTTGTTTTGGTTCACAAAGTGATCACAAGCAAGCAAAAAAACATGTGCTCCGGCTATTGGAGGCAAGCTATGAACCTCATATCTTTATCGCCTTCTTAAAAGAAATTTCGCGATCGATTGATTTGGGATCCAAAGCAACCTTAGATCCTAAATATCTAATACAACGCTATAGCGCCTATTTAGAAACCCATGGCTTCGCTAGTGATAAGGCGACAAGTACCATTCGAAAGTTCAATGCCCTTCGTTCATATTATTTGCAACTAGAAGTTAGTCTAGAGCATCTTAAAAATCGAAGCCATGGTGCCTTTGAAGCCATTGGAATTATTTCAGAGCTTGCGGAAACCAATCCATCGCTTGATATCAATGACTGGAATCAGGTATATCGAAATATCTTATTAACAGATGAACGTGGTATTATGGGAACGATTTTGGAGGTACAACCTCGCAACAACACGATATTAACTACCCTTTCCGAACTAGAGCGATATACCAAACTCCATCAAATGACCTTACAGGATAATTGGGACAAGCAAACATTAATTCCCTTACTGTTTGACTTTTATCTTTGTGATAGCTTAGAACAAGGTAGAGCAATCAAAGATCTTTACCAGCATAATGATGCACGCTTTGAACAACTAGCACTTGATACTGCTGAGCTTTTTGAGTTGAGTAACAGTGAAAGTCCGCTCGAATCTGCATTTCAAAGTATGAGTCATCGCCTACGTGAGCATTTTACTGAGAAGCCACCAACTGCGCCTCCTATAGCTACCATTATGGAAGAGGTAACTTTACCAAAGGAGAAAAAATCAAGATTTGCTTTTTGGAAACGTTCCAATAGAGTAGAAAGAAGATAGCTTGTATCTTCTCCCTCTCATTGAACCGTACGTACGGGTCTCGTATACGGCTCTACAATCTATATTCCAACACTTCTTAGATAATACTGTAACGGATTGAGTAAACCTACTCGGTCCGTTCTTTTTGTTTCAAGTAACTTCGGGCTAAGAATGAAATTTACCACTTGCATTCCGCATGTTCGATACAACCCTAGTCTAGAATTAGCTACCTTATAAATATCCTCTTTACTAAAACCACTTTTGTTTACTCGATTATAGTACGTTAGATATTTGTAAACTGTTTTTGGATTCTTCCATTGCTTTATCACAATCACTCTTATTTTATGTCTGAGCCATTGACCAAATGTATCCATAAAACATTTCATCATTCCGATTCTAAAGTAGTTAATCCATCCCATAACCATTTGGTTGACACGTAGTATCGTTACACCGATGTTACGTGAAGCTGCTTTTCCTCTTTTTAGATATTCTCTAATCTTCTGATAAAGCGCCTTCTTCTTTTCCGTTGTCGGTTTTACCGTCCACTTAGGGCCATTCTTTAGAAATGTAAAACCTAAGTATTTACTTCTCCTCGGCCTTGCTACTTTCGTCTTACTCGCATTTACTTTAAGGAATAGTTTTCTCTCAATCCAACTACAAATCGAAGTCATTACTCGATTTGCTGCTAGTTCACTCTTTGTAAAGATGAGAATATCATCTGCGTAGCGTACAAAGCGTAATCCACGTTGTTCTAGCTCTTTATCCAGTTTGTCCAAATAAATATTAGATAGTATTACGGATAGAGGTCCACCTTGTGGTACTCCTGTTTTGTTCGCTTGCACGAGTCCTTTTTCCATTACTCCTGCTTTTAAATATTTGCGAATTAGATTTAAGGTTGCACTATCATTTACTTGTTCTCTAAGAATTTGAATTAATTTGTCATGATTTACTTTATCAAAGAACTGTTCAATATCAATATCAACCACCCACTCATATCCTTCGTTTAAATATTCTAATGCCTGTTTGATGGCATCATGGCAACTTCGATTTGGTCTAAAACCATAACTGTAGTCACTGAATACTTCTTCGTAGATATCGGTTATTGGTTGTGATATTGCTTGTTGGATGGTTCTGTCAAGTACCGTTGGAATACCCAGTGGTCTTGTTTTCCCATTACTTTTTGGTATGTATACTCTGCGTACTGGTTTAGGAATATAAGTTCTATTTCTTAAAGAATTAACGATACTATCGCGATTTTCTTTGATATAATCCCCTAACTCCTCTACGGTTACGCCATCAATACCACTAGCACCTTTGTTTGAACATACTTTCTTGTATGCTTTGTTTAAGTTCTCTTTTGTTGTAATTTCATCTATTAAATTCATTGTTGTTACTCCTCTACTTGCCAGAAAATTTATACATATACTCCTCTTGATATAAACAGTAGTTCTCAGTTACGTTCTTACCTTTCCTGTTCATCAGATTTCTAGCTTATGTATCATTTTACTAGCACTGTCTTGTACTATAAATCGTTTCAGTCCTTCAGTTGATTCAACCTACTATGACTTCATCTGACTCCCTCCCTAAACCGTTTTCGACCATAGTTGGAAATGTGTATTCCTTCTATGTGGGTAGGGTCTCCCAGGGTAAGACACTAATCTTTCATTCCACAACCTCTTGATTTACGGTTTCGGTTTACGTTTACCATTCGGGCTTAAGTTTGTATAGCAACCTCACCCACC
The DNA here is from genome assembly GCA_051658525.1 of Erysipelotrichaceae bacterium. Lineage (GTDB taxonomy): Bacteria > Bacillota_I > Bacilli_A > Erysipelotrichales > Erysipelotrichaceae > JBOFMT01. Next base: position 4,917 of record JBOFMT010000015.1, read on the forward strand.
TAATCGCCTGATCAAGTTTCTATTCGTAGGCTCAAGAACTTCGCTACACCACTTCCTTCATCCATACCATTACTGGTACCAACTTGTGGTTCACTACACTTGGCGGTAAAAACCTGTGACTAGACTTTCACT
>JBOFMT010000016.1:0-27387 GCA_051658525.1 Erysipelotrichaceae bacterium
GTTGTAATAATACCATTGATTGTTAAGTCGTAGGTTTTCGCAATTGCAAAACGAGGGTGAATAATACTATTGGCAAATTCGCCATCGTTAGTAAGAATCAATACTCCACTTGTATCGTAATCCAAACGACCTACGGTAAACAAGCGCTCTTTGCTTGGAATCATACCAATCACGGTTGGACGTTCAAACTCATCGCTTGCCGTACATAGGGTTTTCTTTGGTTTGTTCATAACATAATACACTTTATTTTCTTTGGTAATCGCTTTGCCATCCACCGTAATATAATCGTGTTTTTTTACTTTATAACCCAATTCTGTTAACACTTCATCGTTGACACAAACACGACCTTCCACGATCAATGCTTCTGCCTTGCGGCGGGAACAAATCCCACTCGCTGCGATGACTTTTTGTATTCTTTCCATAAAACTTCTCCTTAGTCGAACAGTTGTTCATGCAGATTTACACTTGGTAATTCTGGTAATTCATGTAACCCCGTTAATTTGAAACTATCTAAAAATTCATTTGTTACGGCATATAAGAACGGTTTCCCTGGTGCATCACTGCGCCCGGTTTCCTGTAATAAATTACGTGCTAATAACTTACGAATCATCATATCACAACCCACACCACGAATTTCTTCAATTTCCATGCGTGTAATTGGTTGCTTATACGCAACGATTGCTAACGTTTCAAGGGCTGCGGGTGATAATTGTTGTGTTTTTGAATCTGCGAAAATGCGCTGTGCATAATCAAAGAGTTCCTTTTTGGTTACAAACTTATACGTTCCTCCGAAAAACACAATTTCAAGAGCACGGTTATGATCCGCCTTAAAGTCTGCAATCAAGGTATCCAAAGCATGTAAAACAACATGCTTTTGTGAATCAAGGGCTAGTTCTAATTGCGATAAGGTCAACCCTTCATCGCCACTTAAAAACAACAGTCCTTCGATGATTTTTTTTGTTTCCATGTTTGTTTACTCCTTTGTAATCCAAATTGTTTGCTTGTCATCTAGAGCGACATACACCCACTTGTTTTTAATCAAATCTAGGATGGCCAAGAAGGTTACAATAATCAAATGCAATGTCGTACAATCATCGCATAAGCTCTCAAAACTAATTTTTCCTTCTAGATCGTGCAGTCGTTTGCGCAACTGCAACACCCGATCATCGATTGATACTTCATGTACTTGTAAACTCGCCTCTTGGTGCGTGTGTAAACTCATACGTCGCATTACGCGCTTCATTGCCTTCATCAACTCATAAGGAGAACCACTAATATTGCTATCCAGTTCATCACTTTCTGGCTGACTCCAAACACTGATTGGTTTCACCAATTGATAAGAACGCTCTAAAAAGCTTTGTTCCAAAACGGCACTAGCTTCTTTAAAGCGTTGATATTCTAGTAGTCTAGCAACCAAAAGATCACGTTGATCTTCTTCATATTGTTCAGCAATTTCTACTTTTTCACGCGGTAATAATTTTTTACTTTTGTACTCGATTAGGGATGCTAATTCACTTAAGAATTCCGATGCAATTTCTAAGCGCAGAGCTTCCATCTGCTTGATATAGTGTAAATACTGTTGGCATAACACATCCATATCCAAATCCAATAGATTTAACTTGTTGTCTTTAATCAAATGCAACATCAAATCCAGTGGACCTTCAAATTGCTCAATCGTTATCTCAAATGCCATCTCCATCACCTCCGTTATAGTATATCAAAAATTAGCAGCAAAGAAAACCTAAATCCTTGCGCCAAGTCTAACACATTTGTTACGTTACAAAGAAAAAGATGGAACGAATGTTCGCATCTTTGCTTTTATCCCCGAATGATTTCGCGAATCAAGGGTTGTGCAACACATGGTTCTGCTTGCAGTGTAAAACACGCTAAGCAAGACGCAATCCAGGTTGCACTGAGTTCATGATCGTAATGAATGGTTGCAAGGACTGTGTCCTCACTAACATAACTACCTACTTTATGATGTAGAACAATACCAACGGCTGGATTGATTGCATCCTCTTTGGTTGCACGACCAGCACCTAGTTGCATTGCAAGCGTTCCTAGTTCTAGTGCTTTCACATCCGCAATATATCCACTTGCAACAGCTTTTAGTGCAAAGGTGTGTTTTGCTTGTGGCAACAAACTAACATCATCAATTTGACGAACATCGCCACCTTGTGCTTCCACCATCGCACGCAACTTCGCTAAGGCACTACCATCATCAATTACTGCTTGTAAAGAAGCTTTGGCTTGGGTTTCATTATCACAAACACCAGCTTGCAACAGCATAATGGCTCCAGCTTCCAAACACAAGGTCGTAAAATCTTCCGGCCCCCTGTTTTGCAGTGTTTCTACTGCTTCTTTTACTTCAAGAGCGTTTCCAATTGCGTTACCAAGTGGTTGGTTCATGTCAGAAATCATCGCACGCGTATCACGATTAAACCAAGTACCAATTTCAATCATCGTTTTGGCGAGTACTTTGGCTTGCTGCGCATCTTGCATAAAGGCACCTTCCCCAAACTTCACATCCAATAAAATCGTATCCGCACCACTTGCTAGCTTTTTCGACATGATACTACTAGCAATCAAAGGAATACTAGGTACCGTTCCTGTAACATCACGCAAAGCATAGAGCTTCTTATCCGCAGGAACCACTTGTTTGGTTTGTCCAATGAGAGCTAGTCCAATCGAGTTTACTTGCTCTATAAACGCTTCTTCGCTTAATTCAATTTCAAAGCCTGTGATGGCTTCTACTTTATCCAACGTACCACCCGTGTGCCCAAGGCCACGACCACTCATTTTCGCAACTTTAACACCACAAGCAGCAACCATGGGTGCAAGGGCTAAACTTGTTTTGTCACCAACGCCACCGGTTGAGTGCTTATCGCATTTGATACCAGCAATGCCGCTTAAATCAATTTGATCGCCACTTTCCAACATTGCACGTGTTAATTGTGCTGTTTCCTCTTTGTTCATGCCATTAAAGTAAATGGCCATCAACAAGGCACTTACTTGATAGTCCGGTATACTTCCTTCCGTGTAACCTTGGATAAACCAATTGATTTCTTCTAGGCTAAGTGCATGTCCATCGCGTTTTTTTTCAATGATTTCAATAAATCTCATCTTTACACCTCCAATGCTCGTGTAACTTCTGTTTGAATACTAGTTTCTAATTGTTTGGATAATGCCGCTGTTGTCATCGTTTCATAGCTAGCATAAGGGATTGGTTCTAAAAAGCGTACCGTAACCGGTTGTTTTGGACCTTGATCTAAAAGGGTATGCGCATTGACAAGGGCAAATGGTACAATGGTAGCTTTTGCCATATAGGCAGCTTTGAGTGCTCCTGCTTTAAACTCTAATACCTGATTGCTGTTGGAACGCGTCCCCTCTGGAAAAATAACCATCGAACGTCCTTGTTCTAAAGTACGAGCAAGTTCTTTGATCATCCGCATCCCATCTTTTAAACTCGAACGATCAAAACCAATTCCCTCAAGGTTAGCAAACCAATCTTGAATAAAGAAGGTTGTTTTAAGTTCTTGTTTTGCTACTGCACTCACGGCAACGGGCATCGTATGCAAAACGATAAAAGGGTCTAGGCTTCCTTGGTGGTTACCAACAAACAGATAAGTTTGCGTGGTATCGAGAGGACTTTGATACGAAACACGAACACGCGCACCTGCAAGGGACAAAATACGCTTGCTCAGCTGCTTTGCCATCGCATAGCGTGTCTCATATGGTTTTCGTAACATGCGCTTGCCTTGGATATAGTAATATGGAAAAAACCAAGCGGCTTTTAGAAAAAAGATTGCTTTTTGCATTGTCTACTCCTACTTTCGATCGTATTGATAAAAGGTAAAACCTTCATATTCTCGCTTTACTATACAAGTAAAGTTTGATAGGTCATAACTTGGAAAATATGTATCTGCGCTGTAGGTACCACTTACTACCGATAGGTAAAAACGCGATACAAATGGTAGTGCTTGTTCGTAAATCTTAGCTCCTCCACAAACAATAAGTTCTTCCTCACTATGTTCATAAGCTTGTAATAAAGCAACAAGATCATCACATACACTTGCCTGTGCAGGATCTAGTTGTTTTTCATAGGTGGTAGAAGCCACATAGGTAAAGCGTTTTGGCAATGGTTTTCCAATTCCTTCAAAGGTGGTACGACCCATCACGATTTTCTTCCCAATCGTTGTCGCTTTAAACAAAGCCAAATCTTCTTTTAAGTCCCATGGCATCCAGCCATTGCACCCAATTCCACGCGCTTCATCGTGGGCTACAATTAAGGAAATCATTAAACACTTACCTTAGCGCTAATCGGTGGGTGGTGTTCATAGCCTTCAATCACAATATCATCTTTCGTAAAGTCAAGGATGTTCGTAATTTCAGGATTTAAACGCAAGTGACAAAGTGGTAATACATCACGTGAGCGTTGTAAGTTTACTTGTTCAAAGTGGTCTTGGTAAATATGGACATCACCAAAGCTATGAATGAATTCACGTGGTTCTAAACCGCATACTTGTGCTACCATGTGCGTCATCAAAGCATAACTAGCAATATTAAATGGTACTCCTAAAAATACGTCTGCAGAGCGTTGGTACAATTGACAAGATAATCCTTTACCATCACTTGTAACATAAAATTGAATAAAGGCATGACATGGTGGAAGTGCCATCTCATCAATTTGAGCTGGATTCCATGCACTAATGATATGACGACGAGAAAATGGATTGTTTTTGATTCCATCAATTAGCGCTTCTAGTTGATCAAAACCAAAGAAATCACGCCATTGCTTCCCATAAACAGGTCCTAGTTCGCCATGTTTTGCAGCGAAAGTATCGTCTGTTTTGATTTTTTCAATAAACTCCGCCATACTTTCCCCTTGATAATCAGCGGATTTGGTATACGTAACATAGGGCCATTCATTCCAAATACGAACGTTTTCTTTTACCAACCACTGGATATTCGTATCACCTGATAAAAACCAAAGCAATTCTTTTTTTACACTTTCAAATGCTACTTTTTTTGTTGTAAGCAATGGAAATCCTTGTGTTAAATCAAAACGCATTTGATAACCAAAACAAGATTTGGTACCTGTTCCGGTACGATCGCTACGAGTTTCCCCGTGTTCCATAATATGATCACATAGTGCTAGATACTGTTTCATCTTGTGTTTCCTTTCCAAAGAGTGCAGCAAAATCTGCATCATTTAAATAACGCCATTCTCCAAGTTCTAAACTTGGATCAAGTTCTAAATCTGCAATGCGGATACGTTGTAAATACGTAACTTCATTATCAATCGCATGCATCATGCGTTTGACTTGGTGGTATTTTCCTTCATAAATTGTTAACTCAATCGTTTGTTCTGACCTAACAACAACTTGTGCTGGAGAACAAAGTTCCCCTTCTCCCAAATCAATTCCCGCTTCTAACGCTTGAATGCCTTGTGTTGTAATCGGTTGTGCTAACTCAACCAAATATGTTTTTGGTACATGGCGTTTTGGACTCATCAAGCGGTGAGAAAACGTTCCATCGTTCGTAACAAGCAATAAGCCTTCCGTATCCAAATCCAAACGTCCCACTGGGAAAATATCGTTTGGTACAATCGCATCGATGAGCTCAAGTACCGTTGGATGGTTGTGATCCATCGTAGCCGACAAATAACCGTCGGGTTTATTTAACATAATATAGACATGACGCGCATATTCTACTAGAATACCATCGAAAATAACCTCATCTTTGGTTTCATCGATTTTACGATCATCATCTTTACAAATTTCTCCATTTACCGTAACTAGTTTTTTACGGATGGCATTTTTTACTTCTTTACGCGAACCCAAAGAGGCATTCGCTAAGTATTTATCCAATCGAATCATCGACCTAATTTTCCTTTCACTTGCGCAAGCAAACCATCCAAATCTAAATGGAAGATGCGTTGCGGCAATTTTAAATATAATGACATACCTGCATACGCAAGTACCGATAAGCCTCCAACAATACCAAGTTCAATGATCGCAACCAAACGATTTTGATCAAACACTTGTAAGCCAAGCGCCATTAATACCTTACCAACCACAAACATAGCTGCTAGGCTAAACAACATATGAATTGCACGTTTTAAGCTAACCATCCAATTTACTTGGTAACGAGCGCGCATTTCATAGAGCCCCAAACATACAACCATGGTAATTGGAATTACGGTTGATAAAATCGCACCTGGATAACCAAACATGCGAATAAGTGGTACAACGAGTACAATTTTTAAAATTGCACCAAATAATAAATTTCGAATGTTGATTTTCACTAGTTTTAAGCTCATCAACAAATAAGAGAATACCGGAGCGATTGTACCAATTAAGCTATCAAACGCATACCAAGCTAAAATATCACTACCTAAATCAAGATTGACATTACCATACATCACATAGTAAATTGGCTTCGCAAATAAAAACAGTGCAAAAGCAAGCGGTAGTGCTAAAAATAATACGCTATCGAATACTTCATTGATACTTTTACGAAGTTGTTTATAGTTTTTCTTCGCTAATGATTCTGTAATATAAGGGATGATTGCAATGGAGAAACCACTCGCTAAAATCATCGGAATACTTGTAAGTTTTGCTACTTTTAATTTACTAATACTATAGATTGTACTAGCCATTGATGCAGAGTAACCATAGGCTTCTAAGTTTTTATTAAAGGTAGCAAGGTCAATGATACGATAACTCTCACCAAGCATCGCTACAAGTAAAAATGGTAACGCAATTTTTACCATTTCAAACAATAAAGCTTTGGCTTCTACTGGAATGCCTTCCTGTTGGGCCGCTAAGCGTTTGATTCGTTTGATTTTTTTACGATCAAAGAAAATCATTTGAATCAAGGCAATGATGGCACTGACCGAAGTGGACAATACCGCAAAATATACCGCCCAAATTTGATCGGTTTTAAATACTAATACCGCAATACTACCGCACCCAAGCAAAAATGCAACACGTGAAATTTGTTCTAACACTTGGTTGTTGGCATACATCTGCATTTCTTTGAACCCTTGGTAAAATCCACGATACGAGCTTAACACAGGCACAAAGAATAAGGCCAAACTTATAACGACCATGACATTACGCGTAATTAAAAGGTCTGCAGCTGAAATATCAGCTGGTGTACTCATCTTAGCGAGTGGCATGGAAAATAAAATAACAGCACTCATACCTAAAAAGCCTAGAACACACATCATTCCAAGCGATAAACGTTTGATGAGCAACGTTGTTTTATAATCGTTTTTCGTTACATAATAAGAAACGAGCGTTGCGATTGCAAAGGGTAGACCCGCAATGGCAATATTTAAAATATACGTATAAATATCAAAAGCATATGCATAAAACTGCATATTGTGTTCCCCAATCAAAGCGGTAAATGGAGTAATGTATAAAATCCCGATGATTTTGGTAATAAAAATACCAGCAGACGAGATCAATCCACCTTTGATTAGTGTTTGTTTTTTAGAACTCATTCTTCATCTTCACTTTCTACTTCCAATGCTACATCCACATTGAAATAACTCGTGTATACATTTAGTTTTGCATAGTCTTTCCAAGTAACCATGAGTTGTAAAGTAAAACTACTCGTTGCGCTTTCTCCATTGAGAATAATGCCTTTTGGAAAACCCTTTTCGGCGTCAACTTGGTAAGGAATCATACTATCACTATCATCGACAATACCAGCAGATGGGAAAATATCTCCTGAATCTAGCGCGTTGGGATCAATTGCCAAGGCTTCAATATCGTACATGGCAACTTGTGGATTATCGATAATAATCGCATAGGGAAAGGTTCCATCATCCGACATCGTAGAAGAAATTGTAACTTCATAATCAAATGGGATATTATCGCTAACGACTCCTTTGTTGTTGATGATTGCTTCCATACTTGCATTGTATTTTTTATATTTTTCTTCATTACTTACCACATCAGCGCGTTTACCGCAGCCCGTTAAGAGCAAAACTGATGTTAAGAATATAATGGTAAATTTCATCATTGCATAAGTCCTCTCATTCTATCCTAATTATTATAACATAAATCAATTTACACCGACCAAAAATCTTACGTTAGCGAAAAAAGAAAGCATCCTAGATGCTTTCTTACGATTATTGTTCAACTACAAAATAGAATTTTTTCCCTTTTTTGATGATAGTAGCACCGTCTAAAATTGCATTTTCTTTGCTGACAACGAAATCTACATCACGTTGTTTTTCCCCGTTGATTGCAATTGAACCACCATTGATAAGCTCTCTTGCTTCACGATTTGATTTACAAATTTTAGCTTCTACTAAACATTCTACTAGTGAGATATTGTCACTTACGCTACGGCGTTCAAATCCAGCCAACGCTTGTGCCAATTCCTCTTTGTTTAAGGTTGTAAAGTCACCACCAAATAAGGCTTGTGAGATACGCAATGCACTTTCGTAAGCTGCTTCACTATGAACCAAAATCGTTGTTTCTTTAGCTAAGGCTTTTTGTGCTTCACGTAAGTGTGGTTGTTCTTGCATCGATACTTCCAGTGCATCAATTTCTTCTTTTGATAAGAACGTCAAACGCTTTAAGAAGTTGATTACGTCCACATCCGCAGTATTAATCCAGAATTGGTAGAATTCATATGGTGATGTTAAGGTTGCATCCAACCAAACATTTCCACCTTCACTCTTACCAAATTTAGTTCCATCCGATTTGGTAATAAGTGGAGATGTTGCACCAAATACTTTTGCTTCCGGTCCAACAATTTTACGAATCAATTCGCTTCCACTCGTTAGATTTCCCCATTGATCACTTCCCCCGATTTGTAGTGTACAGTTGTGATTTTGGTATAAGTGTAACCAGTCAGCAGCTTGTAGAATCGTGTATGTAAATTCTGTAAAGCTAATCCCTGTTGACAAACGAGAAGCGATATTGTCTTTTGCCAACATGTAACTTACATTGAAGTGCTTCCCATAAATACGCAAGAAGTCTAAAATATTCAAACTAGCCAACCAATCATGGTTGTTTAATAGCTTTGCTCCGTTTTCATCGTTGAAGTTTAAGAAGTGCGATAATTGTGCTTTTAGTGCTGTTACGTTTTCCGCAACCATTTCTAGTGTTTGCATTTTACGCTCACTTGTTGGTCTAGGATCCCCAATCATCCCCGTAGCTCCACCAATCAGTGCAATTGGTTGGTGTCCTTGCATTTGATAACGACGAAGTAATAGGATTTGTTGCAAGTGTCCTACGTGCAACGAATTTGCAGTTGGGTCAAATCCACAGTAAACACTCATCGGTTCTTTGATGCGCTCTTGTAACCCTTCCATATCCGTCACGTCTTTTAATAAATTTCTCCACTGAAGTTCTTCTAAAAATGTCATATTGTTCTCCTTTGTTGTACAAAAAAAGCGCCCTTAATCCAAGGACGCTTATGCGTGGTACCACCTTAGTTCACACGTATGTGTGCACTCTTATTCGTAACGTGAATCACACGGTTTTACTTTGCATAAAACAGCTCCGAGGTGTATTCCCAATGTTTGCCTCATGATTTTCACCAACCATCATGTCTCTACTAAGCAAAGCCTTTGGTACTCTGTCTCTTCAACGCCTTTATTTTGTAGATTTTCTACTTTTATAAATATAACTCAATTCGATTTCTTTGTCAAACTCTTCTTCATCCGTGTTCAACATTTTCGTAATCAAACGCATTGCTACCGCACCCAAGTCGTAGTCTGGAACTTGGAACCCAGAAATTTGAGGACGAGCCATAGCATTGTATTTTGTATCTAGAACACAAACGATTTCCATATCGTTGCATACGTGAATTCCATGCTCTGTAGCTGTATTTAATACAGCTAGTGCTTGAGAATCACGGTACGTAATAACAAGGTCATGTTTGTTTTCTTTGAAGTATTCTTGTAAGTACAAGTAAGAAGAACGGTATTCTTTTGGAATGCTAATGAAGTTGTTGAACTCCATTCCACGATCTTGATACAACTGTTTCAATCCGGTATGCAATTGGTTTACTGTAATTGGATTTTTGCGGTCTTCTACGATGGCAATGTTTGTAAGTCCACGATCCAAATAGTCAGCTGCAAAGTCGTAAATCATTTGAGCAAAGTCTACAAAGACAGATCCAATGATATCACCACTTACTTTATCGCCAATGATAACGATAGGAACATTGTATCCCGTCAACATCGATAAATCTTCTTTCGACAATTTATCGTTGAAAATTACTACACCATCAGCACGTGATTTGATGATACTTTCAATGATATCTGTTGTTTCAGAAATACCTTCTGTTGTTGTGTGTAATACGATGTTGTATTTATAAATTTTCGCAACATCAATCAAACCATTGATGATTTGTCCTGTGTAGAAGAAGCTTGCTTCTGGTACTACAAGCGCAATGGTCGTTGTTTTTTGTAATGCTAATCCTTGTGCGATCGCATTAGGTTTGTAACCTAATTTTTCGATAGCTGCCTGTACACGCTCACGTGTATCTTTTTTAACGATATCGCTGCCGTTGATAACACGGGATACCGTTGCTAGTGAGACGTCTGCTTCATGCGCAACGTCATATATTGTAATTCGTTTCATTTCTACCTCTTCTTCTCTATTGGTCTTCGCCATGGTGCAATGTTTTTTTCAACAAGCGTAAACCCTTTTCACCGAAGTTAACCAAGGAATCTTTTCCTTTTTCAACGGCTTCTTTTACCTCAGGACGTTGCAGAACATCCTCTTTGGTATCCAAAATTTTACGAACAACATCAACAACAACGTCGCTTTCTCCTACGGTATGTAGGAAAGAATCGTACGATTGTGCAGCGGATTTCACTGCTTCTTTTGCTTTTTTCGTTTCGTTTTGGAAGGTTTCACTTGCAGTAATGTCTACTGTCTTTTGTGAAACTAGTTCTTTGATTTGCATCGCTTGGTCAACGACTTTTTGTACACTAACTTGTACTTGTTCATCGTTAACAAATTGATCCAATACTTCTTTGGATTCACTCTTTACACGTTCTAATACATGTGTTGGAGCTTGCGTTTGTGGTTCGTCTTCGACGCGAATCACTTTGAACTTAGGTTTGTTTTCTACATTGCTTAGTTCTTCAGAAATAAGATCTTTAATCTCTTGATTCGGTTTCATAGTCTTGCCTTCTTTCTTTATTCGCCTACTGTTTTGTGTAACTTATCCAAAAAACTTTGAACGGCTGCGCCACCAACTTTACGTGCAGCGTCATTCACGTCATCAACCGTTTTGGATAAATTTTCAACCGTAGTAAGTGGAGCATCCAAGCGTTGTAATTGCGTATCAACCGTTTGGATGGTTTCATTGCTCGTTTGCAACGTTGTTTCCGCCGCTTTGAGTACATCAATTAACTTTTTCACAAATAGTATGACATAAATAAGTAATACAACCCCTAAAATGGGAAACAACTGTTTGCTGACTACAGATAACATTTCAATCAATTGGTCTAACATAAGGTCTCCTTTGTTATTTTCTTATAGTGTATATCAAATCATCCCATAATTCAATTCTTATGAAAGCGTTTCACTAAATCTTTGAATTTATAAATATCTTTACTGCTCATAAACAAGAAAACAGTATCCTTTTCTAGCGCTAACTCTTTTGCACTCTCTTCATCTTCTTTTAGGAAGGTCGCTTGTGGTACAGCGGCTAAAAAATCACGCATTGTAAAATCAATTCCCGGCTCTTTTTGCGCATTGGCTGGAAAATCACACAAGTACACCGCATCCGCTCCACTAAAACTTGCTGCAAACTCATTTGCAAAGTAAGCAATACGTGAAAAGCGATCTGGTTTGAATACTGCAATGATTTTCTTATTTGGATATTTTTGCTTTGCTGCTGCAATCGTTAATGCAATCGCAGTTGGATGGTGTGCATAGTCATCGATGTATACGTGGTCACGTTCTACTTCAATATTGAAGCGTCTTACCACACCAGCAAATGTCGCTAGTTGTGCAAGTGCTAGATCCAAATCCAATCCTTTTAAGTAAACAATACTTAACACACCAAGTGCATTCCATAATAAGTGTTCACCAACAAAGGGTAAATCGCATGAGCGCACAAATTGACCTTTGATCCACAATGCAAAACGAATGCCCGCTTCATGATATACAACATCACGAGCTTGAATATCGTTATGTGCTTTTAGACCATAGGTAACGTGTGGCATTGCTAGCTCAAGTTCCATTACATGTGGATCATCTCCAAATACAGCTAACCCCTGCCCTACTTGTCGAGCAAAGCTATTGTAGGCAGATAGATAATCGGGATAATCTTGATAATAATCAACATGATCAAGTTCTGCCGAAGTAATGATGGCATAAGCAGGATGATAAGCAAGGAAATGACGTTTGTATTCACACGACTCCACAACAAACATCGTACTTTCTGTTGTCAAGTGGCCAGTTCCATCACCAATCAAATACCCGCAAGGACCAAAGGCTGCTAAGGTATGTGCCAACATCCCCGTAGTGGTTGTTTTTCCATGTGTTCCCGCAACGCTAAAGCTTTCATATTGCTGCATCAACATCCCCAAAAACTCATGATAACGATAACAAGCAACTCCACTTGCGCGAGCAGCGATGACTTGTGCATGGCTTTCTGCAAATGCATTTCCAATCACAATTCCATCAAAACCAGAAAAATCGTTGAAATCAAAAAGATCAATTGTGATATTTCTAGCTTCCAACCCTTTTTGGGTAAAAATAAACTGTTCAATATCACTTCCACGTACGTTATGTGATAATTCAGCAAGGATTTCTGCTAAGGCAGACATACCGCTTCCCTTGATTCCAATAAAATAATAGTTCATACTAATCTTCCATTTCTAAAACTTTATCAATTTCTTGTTTTAAATTACGAAATACCTTCGTATCTTCTAAATGCTCACTGTTCTCAAAAATAAAATCTTCGGTTGTAGAACCTGGTTCTTCTTTGAGTGCTTTGAGTTGTTCATCAATCAAGCTCATGATTTCAACTTTTGCTTGTGGCTCTTCTTCTTGTAATTCAAACAATTTAAATTGTTGGGTTTTGCTCATTTTATCATCATCAACCAACATATCTTCTAATGCAATATCATCGTATTTGCTTTGTTTTGCCACTTGTGGCTCTACTTTCGCAACAAATGGAATTTCCGCTTCCTGTGCATGGCGTTCAGCACGCTTTGGTGTTGTTGGTTCTGGTTTACTCACACCAAACATCGGTGAAATGATATTTCCCGTACTTGGTTTTTTAATTACTTCATCAAAATTATTTAATTCTTCATCTTTTTTGGAAATTTCTTTTTTCTCACTTGTTCCAAAAATTGGTGAAATAATCGGTTGAGCAATAAACTCTTGACCACGCGTATCTTCCACAACAACACGCTCTTTTCGCTCTACTTGTTGGCGATAACTACGATAATCTTCTTGTACTTGTGGTTCCTCTTTGGTTTCTTCCAAATCGATGAACACCTGTTTTTGTGGTTGTGGCTCTTCAATGTACACTTCCTTGCGATTGGCGTTCCCTTTTGCAGGTTCATTCACAACTTGATGTTGGATCATCGGCTCTTCCACTACAATTTCTTCTTCTAACTCATCCTCTTCGGTTGAGAAAATAAAAGACATTAATTTATTCAACACGGTATTCTCCCCCTCCCATAAATGGAGTGCCGATTTCGGCACGTTCGTCTAAGACTAAAATCCCTTTTTTCTTTTCTTGAATCAAACCTAGTTCATAAGCACTACACAACATACCATCACTTTGTACGCCGCGTAGTTTCCCCCCTAAAATCAAAGTTCCATTCGGTAACACCGCTTGTTCAAGTGCAATAACTACACGTTGTCCTTCAGCTACATTGGCAGCACCACAAACAATTTGTACTTGTTTGTTACCAACATTGACCTTACAAACATGCATGTGGGTACTATCTGGATGTGGTTCACACGTATCGACGTGACCAACGACAAGATATGGTGTTGCATCATGCTCTAACGCAGCAACGCCCGCTTCTTGTAACATAGCATTGAGTGTTGTTAACAAAGCATCACTCATGTCTTGGTAACCATTTTTTGGTAGTGGTGTAGCATGTAACAAGTTGTAACCAACAAGTGCTTGCTGGTCATCAAACAACGCTACGACACGACCATGTGACTGTGTGGTTGCAACATCTTGATTGCTAACTCGTACCATCCACGTATTCGGAAATGCTTGGTGGTTATAAAATACTCGTACAATCATGCACGTACCCCCGCTAAGAAGCCATGAATTTCCGCTTTCGTTTTACGAAGCTTCGAAACAAAACGGTCTACTTCAACACCTTCGCGTACTGCGACAAAGCTTGGAATTCCAAGAACGCGCAAACCTTGTGCTAAATCAACCCATTCATCACGGTCTACATAAATAAAGTCATAGTCATTAAATTCTTCCATTAACTCAGGAAGAAATGGTTCAATAAAACGACAGTCTGGACACCAATTAGCACTAAAGACAAAAATCGTCGTTTTTTCTTGTTTGTAATACGTTTCAAATTCTTCTAACGAAGATAAGTTTTTCATAAGCTCTTTCATCATGTTCTCCTAAGGTCTAGTCACCGACAAGTTCTGATAAATAACCAGAATCCGGGACAGCATTGTTGTATTTATCCAAATCAATTTTTTCCGATTCTTGAATCAACTGTTTGGCACTGAAATCATTTAATATCAGTTTGAGTTCATATTTGATCGAACATGCAATTTTCATCATCGCACTTGCAATGTTGTCCACCTCACTCATTGGTACCACAGCAGCAAAAGTTGCGATTGTAGCATCTAGTGTCAAGTAATATACATTATCTTCTAGTTGTTGGTAACCGAGTACAAATGGGAGTTCACGTCCCAAATAGTTTTTATAGGTTCCTTCCAACATCGCAGTTGCTTGTTGGGCATTTGCAATGCTCTCTTCATAATAATAATTTTGAATAATATAAGCACTATTGAGATTCATCGTAAAATACATTCCATTTTTTTGGAATACTTCACCCAAATCCGATGAAAGGCTACGCCCGACATCGGTTGGTAAATAGTACTGATAATATGTTTTTTTCATATTGGGAATTAAGTTGCTTGCTTCTTCCTGTACTTGTGAAATCGCAGCTTCCACACTTGGTTGAACCTCGCTTTGTTGTGCACAACCACTCATTGCAACCACACACAACAACAAAATCAACAAGCGTTTCATTACTGGTTGCTAGTTTTGAATGCTTGAATTTTGTCAGCATCCAATTCTTGTAACATATGCAATAACACACGACGTGCAGCTAAATAATCCTGCGTATCGATAATAGAAGAGTTGGTGTGAATATTACGAGCACACAAGCAAGCAGTTAAGGTTGGAATTCCAGCTTCAGTTTTATGAATTACACCAGCATCGGTACCACCTAAGCTATAGAATGGTTGGTAAGCTACTTCAAGTAAGTTACAAGTATCTACCAAATAATCTAACAACATCGTATTTGGACGCATTACACGATCATGATAACGCATCAAAATCCCTTGTCCTAATTTTCCATTGGCTTCTGAATCACCCGATGCATCGTTGGCAGGGCTAACATCCAATACAATAGCTAAATCTGGTTGAATCATTTGCGCAGCCGTTTGAGCTCCACGTAATCCTACCTCTTCTTGTACCGTTCCACCAATGTATAGATCATAAGGCAAATCAAGATCTTTTAATTGATCCAACAATTCAAGCCCCATAATCAAACCATAACGATCATCCCAAGCTTTTGATAACAAACGTTTTCCATTGTTCATGGAAACCAAAGGTCCATCGACTACGATCATATCGTTTGGTAAGATGTGTAAATCTTTAACTTCTTGTGCACTCGTACATCCAATATCAACTAACATTTTGTCAATTTGCATCGGTTTTGCACGATCCGCATCCGTTAGCAAGTGTGGTGGAATGGAAATGATATTTCCTTTGAATTCCTCCCCTTTGCGATTGATCAAACGAATACGTTGCCCAAGTAAGGTTTGTTCCCAAATTCCACCAACTGGTAAAATTTTCAACAAGCCATTGTCTTGCACCGACTTGACGATGAAACCAACTTCATCCATATGTCCACACAACATAACTTTTGGTGCATGTTCGCTTTTACTCTTTTTAAACGCGAAGACACTTCCTAAATTATCAAATACAAGTTCATATCCCATTGCTTTGTAATGTGCTTGCAAAGCACGAGATACATATTTTTCATTTCCTGCAATTCCTACCACTTGGGTAAGCTCTTGCATCCATTCCATTGTTTTATTTTCTAACATGTCCTACCCTCTCTTACGCCAAATAGCACGATAAATTGGTTGTCCTTTATCCATAAACTTTTGTTCGTATTCCGTAATTTGATCTTCATCATGAGTTTCTCTTCTGAAATCAACAAATACTTCTTCTAGAACAAAATCATTTTGACCAAATTCCACAAGGGAAAATTCAAATAGTTTTTGATTATCGGTCTTCATAATAATTTGTCCATCGTTTGCTAGTAAGTCCATGTATTTCTTCAAGAAATTCGCATGGGACAAACGACGTTTGGAGTTACGATTTTTTGGCCATGGATCCGAGAAGTTTAAGTGAAGCACATCGATTTCCCCTTTGGTAAACCAAGTTTCAATTACTTCCGCATCCGCACAAATAAAGCGCGCATTATCCAGTGTATACTCACTCGCTTTTTTCAAAGCCAAAGCAGCTACATTCATATTTTTTTCAATTCCTACCCAACCTTCTGTAGGATATTTTTGACTCATACCAATCCAGTAATCACCTTTACCGGTTCCAATTTCCACATGTAAAGTTTCACACTGTAGTAGTGTACGCCATGTACCTGCCATCACGGTTGGATCTTGGATACAACCTGTTGCCTCTTTGATATAATCTTCTGCCCAAGGCAATTTTCTCATTCTCATAACATTTCCTCTATTCTAATATTTATTTCGTAAGATTTACTAACACATCACAGTAAATTTCAACTGCATTGTATAAATCTTGTAATTTCATTGCTTCATCTTTTTGATGTGGTCCACCAAGGAACTCTGTTGTTTCCACTTTTGATAATGGGAACTCTGGTCCAAAGGCAACACAGTTTGGTAACTTACGCGCATACGTTCCTCCCCCCATCGTTAAGAGTGGAGTAAATGTATCACCGCTTACTTTACGGTAAGCTTGTTCCAACGTTTTAATAAATTCTGAGTTTGGATCCATAAACAATGGAACGACATGTTCGTGAACTAGTAATGCTAATTCTGGAGCATGTACATCCAGTTTGGCTTGTAAACCACTTGTAATCGCTTCTAAACTCGTATCGTTTGGATAACGAATATCTAAGGTAATGCTAGCTTTTTGATCTTCGATTTGAACAATACCTGGGTTCATCGTTAAGAATCCCATGTATGCTCCTTCAAATTCCATTCCAGCACCTGTTCCACGCCAGTCTTGTAACATCAGCGCACAAGCTTTCGCAAAACGATCTTGCATCGCACTTCCAACAAAATTTAAGATGTGGATGGCAGCATTGACACCATTATATGGCCAAGCAGCATGTGAGAAGACACCATCGATAAAGATATGTGCTCCTGATTCCAATTGTTCAACACGTCCTGTTAAGTTGTTGGCTTCTAAGTAGAAATCAAACGTTGCCTGTAAAGCTGTAGACCATTCACTAACGATTGCATCCGCTTTCCCAATTACGATATTAGGACGCGTTCCTGCGTTCATCTTCGTAATTTTTGTTGTTACTTCACCAGCAAGTTCCAAACGCAAGATTCCTTTTTCACCGTAAACAGCTGGGAAACTAGCATCTGGTACAATACCCATCGTTGGAATTTCTCCATGTTTTGCATAGTAGTCCATACATCCCATACCACTCTCTTCATCTCCACCAAAAATTAGTAAGATGCGGCGGTTAAGCTTGATTGCTTGTTCTTTGATTTTCTTTACCGCGTAGAAGGCAGCCATACTAGGCCCTTTATCATCCATAACACCACGAGCAAACATGTAACCATCGATAATTTCACCAGCTAGTGGTTCTTTGGTCCATCCTTCACCAATTGGTACGATATCCAAGTGTCCAAGCACACCAATGCTTTCTTCACCTTCTCCATACTCGAGTACCAAAGCATAACCTTCATACTCTTTGACACGGAATCCTTCACGCAATCCCAGTTGTTTCATATATTCCATTGCTTGCGCAACACCTTCACCAAATGGCGCACCTGGTTTTGCTGTATCTGTATCTAAAACGCTATGCACGTTCAATAATCCTCTTAAGTCTTGAATAAAATCTGTTGTTTCATTTTGTTGTAATTTCATCCATTCCATTATCATCACCTCTTTCTCATATTTTAGCATAATTAGGATAATAAAAAAACGAAATCGACATAGAAACTCGAGTTTTTTTGAAAATTTTTCACTAATTGTAATCGCTTTTACATTTTTTATCACATAAATTCACAAACAGCTGTGAAACTTGGAAATTATCCGCGATTCTTGTGCTCAACAAGCGCAAAAGTGCGAAAAAAAAAGGAGTTAAACTCCTTGTCCTAATACTCGTTTTTCATAGACGCAAACTTTTGCTTTGCGTACAATTAAGCCACTGCGCTTGTCACCAAGTCCAATTGCTAAAACGTGGTAAATCTCATTGTCTTTTTCCACATCGTCGTGCACCAAACGTTCTCGCACTTCCATACTTACAGGATCAAAGCGTGCTCCATTTTCAGGAACAATACGAAATAGTGATAGCTTTTCTAGTAACGCATCCAGTGTATGTGCTATCGCTGCAGACGTAGTTGCTTCGTTTGCCAAGACTTGAATATGATCATACAGTGCATCCAGTGAAATTGCATGTGTTTCATTAGCTGATAATCGAGAAACTTCATCTTCTACAAGTGCTAGATCTTCAATGTGCATCGCATCCATTTCTACTTCTTCTTCAATAAACTCTTGATCACGATACTTTAAGTTGTACGCAACTAGGGTTTGAATCCACTCCAAGCGTTTTAAAATCTTACGTGTTTTACGTGCATTGTTACTTGCTTGTGCGGCTTGTAAGTCTTTGATATAGTCCTGTAATATCAAATCCAAAGCAACCGTATGTTTGGTTGTACTACGCAGTTTCAAACGACTATAAAAATAGGAAATTCGAATTTGCCCCAAAACAAGCATCATTTGAAATCCCAATAAAATCCAAAAGATAATGAAAAAATAAATAAACTCTCCCATGATTCCCCTCCTAATACCACCATATTATAACAGTATTTCAAGTATTTGAGAACCTTTTGTAACTACAGCAGCTGCTTTCTTAAGAGATGTTAGCTGCATTTTGCCTTAGTTTGTCAGTTTACGATAGCCATAACAAAAGAAGAAGCAAATAAAATTCACCATAACAATCGTTGCTCCACTTGGAAAATTTAAGACAAAACTTGCTAATACACCAATGATGACACAAATTAACGATAGCACCACAGCATACACAATGGTTGCTTTAAACCCTTTGGATAATTGCAGTGCACTGACACATGGAAAGATGATCATACTACTAATGAGCATTGTTCCTAGTACTCGAATACCAAGCACAATCGTAATCGAAGTTAATACCGCAATCAAAAGGTTCATGCGATTCACGTTAATCCCACTTAATTTCGCAAACTCCTCATCGTACGTAATCGCAAACAAGTCGTGATAATAAACGACAACTAGCACTACCACAACGAGTGCTAATAGGAGCGATAGCCCAACTTCAAAACTAGAAATTACCAAAATACTACCAAATAAATATGAAAACAAATCGACATTAAACCCTTGAGCGACACTGGAGATGATAACCCCAAGCGCAAGTGCTGCAGAGCTAACCATACCAATCGCACTATCACCATGCAAGCGTCCACTTTCGCTTAGTTTCAAGATCAAAACACTAGCGATTGTAACGAGTGGAATCGATAAAAGAATCGGAGATTGTTGCAACAACAAAGCCAAAGCAACTGTCGCAAAACTAACATGTGCAAGTCCATCTCCGATCATTGCATATTTCTTTAGCACCAAGAATACACCAAGTGTGGCACTGCACAAGGCAATTGTTGCCCCAACCAACAAGGCGCGTAACATAAAATCATATTGAAACGCTTCATAAACAAGCTCAATTACATTATTCATACGTTTTCCCCCTGCAATAAGTCATCGTGTTTTTGCGAATAATAATCAATGAAGTTTCCAAAGTAATACCCACTACTATCAAGGTATAACAAGCGATCTGCTTGTAGTTCCACACTAGTTAAGTCGTGGGTAACCAAAAGAATGGTCATACCTGCAAGATTTAGTTGTTTGATAATCGCATAAAAATCCTTACGAATCAAAGGATCTAGGGCACTGGTTGGTTCATCTAAAATTAACAATTCTGGATTCCCAACGAGTGCACGAGCCAAGAGGACGCGCTGTTGTTGCCCACCCGATAAATCACTCATCTTTTGTTTTTGTAAATGTTGGATTTGCAAGGATGCAAGTGAGGCATCAATCACACTGTGATCTTCTTTGCTGATACGCTTAAACCACCCTTTTTGCCCTAACAGACCAGTTGCTACTACCTCTTCTACCGTGGCTGGAAAATAAAGATCGTTTCGCATTACTTTTTGTGGCAAGTAGCCAATACGTAATTTTTTCTCACGCATTACTTCCCCATCGTAATCTTGTAGGATGCCAGAAATAATTTTAACTAATGTTGTTTTTCCAGCTCCATTGGGCCCTACAATCGCAATATAATCTTGTTTTTCAATAGTCAAGCTAATATCACTTAAGACTTTGACCTTGCCAAAACTCATACCCAAATTTTGTAACTCAATTAGTGGTGACATATCCCAAACCCTCCTTTAATTTTTCTATGTTTCCTCTCATCAACTCAATAAAACTAACCTCGTCACGCAGTTCTTGTTTGGTAATGTTATGAGCAGAGTGTAAGACTAACATCTTAGCTCCGGTTTCTTCTGATAAAATCGATGCGACTTTTGGATCGACGATTTCTTCATAGTAGATGGTTTGATGTGTTTGTGTTTTCATCTCCTTGATGATTGCTACCATCATTTGCGGTGTTGGTTCCGCATCCGGTGCAAAACTTCGATAAGGCGTAATAAAATCCATCCCATAGCGTTTTGCGAAATAACCAAAGGCAAAATGCCCACCAAAAACGATGGTTTTATTTGCTAAGCCTGCAATTGCTTCTGCAAAGTCGGTATCCAAGCGTGCTAATTCTTGTTGGTAAGCTCTTGCATTTGTTTCAAAGGTACTTTGATAGAGCGGTGATGCTTGTAAGCCAGCAAGGATGTTATCGACCATTCTACTCGCTTTTGCCATATCCAGCCAAATATGTGGATCTTGTTCTTCCACGACTTCCTGGCCTGCTTGTGGCAAGGTATCTTCCATTTCGATGTTTACACTTGCATCTACAATACGTACTGGCTCAAGACTTGCAGCCGCTGCAACGCGTTTGGCCCATGGCTCCATGACATCACTCGTATAAATAAATAAGTCCGCCTTTGATAATAAAACAATGTCGCGTGGTGTTGGCTCATATGCATGAGCTTCCACACCAGGAGGTAATAGCAGTACCACATCCGCAGCATCCCCTACCATTTCTTTAACAAAATCATAGGTAGGAAAAAGCGTTGTTACAATGAGCATGCGATTTTCTTTTTTTTGGATGAGGGCATCTTCTGCTAGCCTTGCTTGCACCATACCCCCAAGTAAAAATACGACCAGAATCAAAAGACTGAAAAACCCAATGCGGTTTTGTTTTTCTCGTTGTTGTTTTGTTTTCATATCTCCCTCACAAGTGCTATTGCACTTCTTACTTTATTATTCCACAGAATAAAAAAAACGCAAATTTAACAAAAAAAAGGAGCATTTGCTCCTTTTTGCTACTTCTCTTCTGTTTTTATTTCCGTTTTTGGACGTTCAATCAAGGCTTTGGCACTAACATTAACGCGGCCTTTCTCGTCGATTTCCATAACTTTAACTTTCACAACATCACCCAATTTGATGACATCTTCTACTTTCTCTACACGGTCGTGAGAAATTTTAGACACATGCAACAATCCATCTGTTCCTGGGAACAATTGAACGAAGGCACCGAATTTTTCAACACGCATAACTTTCGCATCGTAGATTTCTCCAACTTTAGCACTACGTGTTAAGTTGAAAATCATATCCGCAGCTTTTTGAATTGCTTCACGGTCTTGGTGATAAATAACAACGCGTCCATCGTCTTCAATGTCAATTTTCACATTGTCACAGTCAGCGATGATTTGGTTGATCATTTTTCCACCAGGCCCAATAACATCGCGGATTTTATCAACGTCAATACGCATTTGATAGATTTTTGGTGCATATTTCGCTACTTCATCACGGTTGTGATTGATAGCACTCATCATGTTTTCTAAGATTTGCGCACGTGCAACGTTTGCTTGTGCCAATGCTTCTTCAAAGATAGCTTTTGTAAGACCATCGATTTTAATGTCCATTTGAAGTGCTGTAATTCCTTTTGAAGTACCAGCAACTTTAAAGTCCATATCTCCCAAGTGATCTTCCATCCCTTGAATATCGGTTAATACAGTATAGTGTTCTCCTTGTTTCACAAGACCCATGGCAATACCAGCAACTGGTGCTTTGATTGGAACACCGGCAGCCATTAAACTCATCGTTCCTGCACAAATACTTGCTTGAGAACTAGAACCATTGGATTCCGTAACTTCCGCAACCACACGGATTGTATATGGGAATTCTTCTAAACTTGGTAATACTTGTAACAAGGCACGCTCACCTAGAGCACCATGTCCAATTTCACGACGTCCTGGGCTTCCCATACGTCCTGTTTCCCCTACTGAATATGGAGGGAAGTTATAGTGGTGCATGAAACGTTTTGTTTCCACATCGGTTAAGTCATCCACGATTTGGTTGTCATTCACAGCACCTAGTGTTGTAACACTAATAACTTGTGTTTCTCCACGTGTAAACATCGCACTACCATGAACGCGAGGCAATAAGTCAATTTGAGAATCCAAAGGACGAATCTCAGTAATACTACGACCATCAGGTCTTACTTTTTCTACTGTAATCAAACGACGCACTTCATCTTTTACGATATCGTGGCAAATTTCTTTAACTTGTTTGATTGTTTTTGCTCGTGTTTTATCATCACTATAGTCAAGTGCATCAAAATGAGCTACCATTTCATCTTCTAGATCATCGATTGCTCCATAACGCACTAATTTTTCTTTGATTTGTACTGCTTGTTGTAAACGTGTTTCTACAAGTTCACGAACTTGTGCATTTAAGTCAGCATCAACTTCATACAATGCGATTTCACGTTTTGCTTTTCCAACAGCACTAACGATTGCTTCTTGGAATTCACACAACATTTTGATGTGTTCGTGTCCAAACATAATCGCACCTAACATCGCTTCTTCGCTTACTTCATTTGCTCCAGCTTCTACCATGTTAACTGCATCTTTGGTACCAGCAACGGCCAAATCGATATCTGAGATTTCCATTTGCGCAACCGTTGGGTTGATGATGTATTCTCCATTGATATACCCAACATTTACACCAGCAATTGGTCCGTTGAATGGAATATCAGAAATACACAATGCCAAAGAACTTCCCAACATTGCACTCATTTCTGGTGTACAATCTTGGTCTACCGATAATACGGTATTTACTACTTGAACCTCATTACGGAATCCATCCGCAAATAAGGGACGAATTGGACGGTCAATCATACGTGCCGTTAGGGTTGCATGTTCACCTGGACGTCCTTCACGACGTAAAAACCCACCTGGAATTTTACCTACAGAATACAATTTTTCCTCGTATGTTACTGTTAATGGGAAGAAATCAATATCTTTTGATTGTTTGCTTCCTGTTGCACAACTTAGAATTACCGTATCTTCATAACGAATCAATACACTTCCACCAGCTTGTTTTGCAATTTCGCCAGTTTCAACCGTGATCACCCGACCACAGAAATCTAAACTAAAAGTTTGTTTAGCCATATTTTTCACCTCATATTTTTTTCTATATCATCATACCACAGTTTTACGCAAATGCACATAAAAAAAAAGCCCTATTACTAGGGCTTCCCACATTATTTTCTTAATCCTAAACGAGCGATTAGATCACGGTAACGGTTCAAGTCGTTGTTTTTCAAGTAAGTTAACAAGTCACGACGACGTCCTACCATTTTCATCAATCCTCTTTGAGAATGGAAATCATGTTTGTGTTCTTTTAAGTGATCAGTCAAACGGTTGATGTTTGCTGTCAATACTGCGATTTGAACTTCTGGAGAACCTGTATCTCCTTCAAAACGAGCGTATTCTTGCATAATTGCAGTTTTTTGTGCTTTTAATAACATTATGTTATCCTCCTATTGTAAAGTCGTTCTATACCGCGTAAATGGACGGAAGTTTCCAATAAACCCAGAATAAAACCTTCAACATTATAACACAGCCTGATAACTTGTACAAGTAAGAGGTGTTTTTTTACAGTTCAGCTAAAATATTCGCTTTTTTAGTTTCAAATTCCTCTTTACTAATCAAACGTTTTTCATACAATGACGACAATTCTTGTAAGCGACTTTCCCGGGTATTTGCCTGTGCTTGTGTGTTAGGCACTCCTTCCACATAAATTTCCTCTGTTGCAATCGGCTTTTTCCCAAATGCATTAATGCCATGAAATGTTGTAATCCCAATCGCTACAAGTAACCAAAAAATACCAAAAACACCAAGTGCTGGTACGACGACAAACAAGCCAATTCCAATAAAAATCAAACCCATAAAAAAACCAAAGAAACTATTCCCCTTGCTTGGGGCTACTTTAATTCGTTGATTCATTGTTTTGTTCTCCCTTTCTTGTTTAGATTATATCTTCACTATCACGATAATCATTCATCATCGACTTAAAAATATCAGCGGATGTTGGTGGTGTAAAACTAATGCAGTTAGCTCCCGCCTCAATGGTTGCTTGAATACTAGCTTCACTTGGACCACCGGTAGCAATGATTGGGAATTCTGGATACTGTTCGCGAATTGCTTTCACAATGGCTACCGTTTGTGCTCCCCCACTCACATTAAAAATACTCGCTCCCGCTGCAATACGGGCCGCATAATCGGTTTTTTCACTCACAACCGTAACAATAATCGGAATATCAATGCGCTCTTTCACGCGCAATAAAGTTTCATTGGTAATTGGTGCATTGACAACCACACAGGCTGCCCCTTGAAACTCAGCATTCATCGCTAGATTGGCAACGCGTTTGCCATTGGTCGTTCCCCCACCAACCCCACAAAACACCGGAGCATCACTCGCCATAATAATGGCTTGTGAGATGACGGGTTGTGGTGTAAATGGATATACCGCAATGATCGCATCGGCATTGGAGTTTTTGATAATCGCAACATCGGTCGAAAATAACACGCTTTTAATGCGTTTTCCAAAAATTCGAATCCCACTACAAGCACGAATGGCTGGTGGTGTTTCAATTTTATTTTTTCTTAAAGTCCCTTGGATTTCTGGTATATGCATAAAAAAATTCTCCCCTCATATAGTTTTATTGTACTCAAGTTATTCTACTTTGCAATCTTTTTTTTGCTTGTGGTTGTGGATTTGTTATAATGGAGAAAACACAAGGAGAAATCGAATGAAAATAACCTGGATTGGCGTTGGTGTAATGGGTACTGCCATGGCACAACGCTTACAACAAAACAATTATGAAGTTGTCTTATATTCGCGCAGCAGCGAAAAAATTAGCTATTTAGAAGCGCATGGCTTTCGTATCGCTACCAGCATTGCGGAAGCAATCACCGGAAGTGATGTCATCATTACGATGGTTGGCTATCCAAGCGATGTAGAAGAGGTCTATTTTGGGGAAACCGGTATTATTAGCAACTATCACTTGTCTCGTCAGGCGATTTGTATCGATATGACAACATCAAGTCCAACGTTAGCAAAACGTATTGCCCAACAACTACCAACTGCGCTAGATGCACCAGTATCTGGGGGTGATATCGGTGCAAAAGCTGGAAGTTTAAGTATTATGGTCGGTGGAGCTCAAACAACTTTTGATCTTGTGCTTCCTCTATTACAACATTTAGGAAAAACCATCACCTATTTGGGTGAAGCCGGAAATGGCCAACATACGAAAATGGCCAACCAAATTGCATTAGCTGCTAGTCTTGCTGGTGTTGCGGAAAGCATCCGCTATCAAGTCGCAGCGAATCTACCCGTTGAAAGTGCACTTGCCTTATTAGCTGGTGGAGCAGCTGGTTCTTGGCAACTATCCAACAATGGTATGAAGATGTTGATTCAAGACTATACTCCAGGATTTTATATGAAGCATTTCTTAAAAGATCTTCAAATAGCAAAAACGAGTGCTTTTGAAATGGGCATCGATTTACCTGTTTTAAATGAAGTTTTACTCATGGTAACCTATCTTGTAAACCATGGCTACAGCGATGCAGCCACACAGGCTATTTATGAATACTACCGCGGCGAATAGTTTACTTACGATGCTTGCAGAGCAAGCAAATTTAGAAGAAGCAAGACGCATGGAAGCGTATATGGTAGACCACTTCACTTTTTATGGAGTTCGCCAACCACAACGTCTCATTATCTTTCGCACTTGGAAACGTTTATACCCGATTCAATCACGTGATTGGGAGTTGATTACTTTCCTATGGAACCACGATATGCGCGAAGCACAGTATCTTGCCCTTGATATCTTACAAGCCTCAAAAGCATATGCACAACCAAGTGATTTAGTAGAGATCAAAGCATTAATACGAAACAAAGCTTGGTGGGATAGTGTTGATGTGTTAGCAGCACATCACCTTGGACATTTACTAGCCATACATCCTAATATGTGGCCTGAATTACTTAGCTGGCTAACAGATGAAGACGTATGGATACGGCGCAGTGTCATCTTAGCACAGTTGCGCTTTAAGGAAAAAACCGATACCAAAATCTTAAGTCAAGCGATACTTGTAAATAGTAACGATTCCGACTTCTTTATCCGCAAAGCCATTGGTTGGAGCTTACGAGAGTATGCGAAAACTGATGCCACTTGGGTCATAGCCTTTGTCAAGGCACATCCAGATTTATCACCACTAAGTAAAAAAGAAGCCTTAAAACATCAAAAAACCGAGTAAACACTCGGTTCAGACTGTCGATAAACAAATTATCGGCAGTTTTTATTTTATCTGGAAGTCAAAGTAGTATAAATGGTAAAATATAGGTATCAGAAATGAGGACCTTATGCTAACTAGAACGACGAATAAACAAAGTGAAGTGAGTCTT
>JBOFMT010000017.1:0-12759 GCA_051658525.1 Erysipelotrichaceae bacterium
GAAAGCTTGAGTGTAACCAAACAAGCACAACCATTACTTGTGGAATCCGTATTAGCAGAGCAAGTCAATATGGTGTTTGCTAGTGGGCTTGTTAGTAATGGGCGCTGTAAAGCAGTGGTGACTGCAATTGGGATGCAAACTGAAATTGGTAAGATTGCTACATTGATGAATCAAACCAAACAAAGAAAAACACCGCTTCAAATTTCATTGGATGACTTTTCGAAAAAGTTATCCATAGCGATTATTATTATTTGTATTTTAGTGTTTGGATTAAACTGGATCAATAGTGGAAATGTACTTGATTCCTTGATGTTTGCGGTTGCCCTTGCGGTAGCTGCAATACCAGAAGCACTAAGTTCCATTGTTACCATTGTATTAGCACTAGGTACGAAAAAAATGGCAGATCAAAATGCAATTATTAAAAACTTAAATGCAGTGGAAAGTTTAGGAAGTGTTTCGGTTATTTGTTCGGATAAAACAGGAACGTTAACGCAAAATATCATGAGTGTATCTCACTGCTTTATCAATCAAGATAGTAAAGAAGCAGATGATTTTATATTGGATAATGATATGCACCGTCTTATGATGACTGCTAGTGTTTTATGTAATGATGCGCAAATTGAAGGAGCAAAACGTTTGGGAGATCCAACCGAAATGGCATTTTTAGATTTTGCGAAACAACGTATTCCTGACTATCATAACTTGCGTACTACGTATGAGCGTACGAGTGAATTACCATTTGATAGTGAACGAAAACTGATGAGTAC
The DNA here is from genome assembly GCA_051658525.1 of Erysipelotrichaceae bacterium. Lineage (GTDB taxonomy): Bacteria > Bacillota_I > Bacilli_A > Erysipelotrichales > Erysipelotrichaceae > JBOFMT01. The sequence continues at coordinate 768 of JBOFMT010000017.1, forward strand.
GCAAAATAAAATTGATGGTTCTGCTATTATGTTTGTAAAGGGAGCACCAGATGAACTCATCAAAGCGTGTGATCGTATTATGATTCAAGATGAAATTCTAGCGATGACACAAGATCATATTGATACAATCTTTGAAGCGAATCGAAGTTATGCGATTTTAGGTGAGCGGGTCTTAGGTTTTGCGTTTAAACAAGTTGATGATGTAGCATTAGAGCTAGCGGATGAACAAAGTCTTATCTTTATTGGTATGATTTCGATGGTGGACCCACCAAGAGAGGAATCAAAACTAGCAATTACAACATGTAAACAAGCAGGGATTAAACCAATCATGATTACGGGAGATCATAAAACTACCGCAGTAGCAATTGCTCGCTCCATTGGCTTATTTGAAGATGGTGATGAGGTGGTAGATGGTCTAGAGCTAGCTGCGATGGATGATGACACCTTATATAAAAAATTAGCTAATATTAGTGTTTATGCACGTGTTGCTCCTGAACATAAAATACGTATTGTTAGTGCATGGCAAAAACGGGGACAAATCGTTGGGATGACTGGGGATGGTGTCAATGATGCACCTGCACTCAAACGGGCAGATATTGGTATTGCTATGGGTATTACAGGTACAGAAGTAAGTAAAGATGCTGCTAGTATGGTATTAACGGATGATAACTTTGCGACGATCATCAATGCAATCATTACAGGACGTAATGTTTATGCTAACATTCGTAATGCCATCAAATACTTATTAAGTGGCAACCTTTCAGGTATTCTTTGTGTGTTATTTGCAACCTTAACGGCTTTACCAAATCCATTCTTACCTGTTCATTTACTGTTTATTAATCTAGTAACAGATAGTTTGCCTGCCATTGCGATTGGGGTTGAACGCTCCAGCGCCAATGTACTACATGAAAAACCAAGAGCAAGCAATGCACCAATGCTATCACGCGGTGTTATTATGGAAATTGCTTTTGAGGGATTCTTAATTGCGGCAGCAACCTTATTTATGTACTTCTTAGGCTTACAAGAAAATGGGGGAGTTGCGACAACACTAGCATTCTCTACCCTTTGTTTGGCGCGTTTATATCATGGGTTTAATTGCCGTAACCGTGCTAGTATTTTTAGAATTGGACTCTTTAGCAATCGCTATTCAATTTATGCGTTTGTCCTAGGGTTTGTCTTCTTAAATGCGATCTTACTCTTCCCATTCTTACATGGTGCTTTTGGTGTAACGGATATTACCATCAATCAACTCTTCTTGGTCTATGGTGTAGCGCTGCTTCCTACCATCGTAATTCAACTGGTGAAAGTAGTACAAGAGCGATGATAAAAATGAGAAAACGCACCGTGAGGTGTGTTTTTTTCAACACCTGTTTTGTTGTTGATTGTGTGCAACAACTTGTTTTTGTGGGTTCTTCTTGAAAAGTCTTTCTTTGAAAGATAAAAAATGCTATATTACTATGGAAAGAAAGAGGTAGTTATGAAAATAGGATTTGTATCACTTGGATGTAGTAAAAATTTAGTAGATAGTGAAAAAATGATGGGAATGTTGCAAAGTGGGAATCATGAGATTGTCAACGATGCGAATGAAGCAGAAGCCATTGTTGTAAATACATGTGGATTTATCAATTCTGCCAAAGAAGAAGGTGTTAATACAATTTTAGAAATGGCTGCTTACAAAGAAAAAAACTGTAAGAAACTAATCGTTGTTGGTTGTTTAGCACAACGTTATAAAGATGAGTTAGAAAAAGAAATGCCAGAAATTGACCGTGTTGTTAGTATCAAAGAATACGATCGTTTACATGAAATCTTAGCGGTAGAATTAGGTGAAAACCTAACAAGTTATCAAAAAAGCGAACGTTTGGTAAGTTCAAAACCTTGGACGGCTTACTTAAAAATTGCAGAAGGTTGTAGCAATGGTTGTACCTATTGTGCGATTCCTTTGATTCGTGGAGGTAATGTAAGTTATCCAAAAGAAAAATTGCTAGCAGAAGCCAAAGAAATGGCGGATAAAGGCGTGAAGGAATTGGTATTGATTGCTCAAGATACTACAAAATACGGTTTGGACTTATATGGTCATTATGCACTAGGAGAATTGTTAACGGAATTAAATGCGATGGATGGTTTTGCTTGGATTCGTGTGTTATACATGTACCCAGATGAAATTCATGATGATTTGATTTCCACTATGGCAGGGTTAGACAAAGTAATTCCTTACTTTGATATTCCAATGCAACATGCAGATAATGGAATGTTACGTTTGATGAATCGTCGTGGAACACAAGAAGATGCTCGCGCATTGGTGGCAAAACTACGTGAAAGTTTTGCACATCCAATTTTACGTACGACGTATATTGTTGGATTCCCTGGTGAGAGTGAAGCTGCCTTCCAACAACTGGTTAACTTTACCAAAGATATTCGTTGGGATGCGCTTGGTGCCTTTACGTATTCACCAGAAGAAGACACAGCTGCCTACCATATGAATGATAGTTTAGCGGAAGAAGTGAAAACAGCTCGTAAAGATGAAATTATGAAGTTACAAGAAAGCATTGCTTTGGAAAACAACAAACGCTATGTTGGACAAACCATTGAAGTCTTGGTTGAAGCGCAAGAAGGGTTGACGGGTAAATACCGTGGACGTGGAAAACAAGCAGCACCAGATGAAGTAGATGGAATGGTGAAATTTAAAAGTGATCGTGCCATTAAGTTTGGTAGCATCGTTAATGTCTTGATTACCAATGCACTTCCATATGATTTGGAAGGGGAAGAAGTATAAAAAGTAGGGAAACCTACTTTTTTTTGAGTTTGGATATAAAAAAAACCGAATCGCTTCGGTTTAGATCGTTATATGGCGAAGGATATGGGATTTGAACCCATGGTAGTGTTACCTACGCCACCTTTCCAAGATGGTGCCTTAAGCCGCTCGGCCAACCCTTCGTTTGTTAATGCTTTACCATTTTAATCGATTCTATGGACAAATACAAGACTTTTTAGGCAAAAAAACAAAAAACTTTTTAGGCAAAAAAACAAAAAAATCATACTAGGTAGGGAAAGGGGGTGAGGACATGCGTGAGTTAACAAAAAATGAATTAATGGAGACTTGTGGGTGTGAACCCATCTCTACCGCAACCTTACTAGCCTACTTGGCGATTAGTGCTGGTATTGCTGCAATCATTAAGATTTTAACGTCGTCTCGAGGGAAAGTAAAAATTCCAGGAATTGATATTTCTTGGGGTTAAGAAAAAAAGCGGAACGAATCGTGGGTAGACGATGTTAAATGGGATTATTTGATTGAAACAAAGTGGGAAAAGCCGTATAATGTTTGATGGGTGATAAAATGAATAAATTTACGAGATACCAAAAGATCATCGTTTCTCTCATTGCCTTTTTACTCGTGTTTGTGCTAATGAGTACAAGCTTTCAAAGTGTAAAAAGTGTCAATGGAGTTTTATATAATGCGTTTGCAAGTGCAAAATACGCACTGATCGATGGACCCATTGCATTTATTGGAAATGTAGTGGATGATTTTCAAACATTATGGTCGGTGAAAGAAGAAAACGAAGCGTTACGACGCCAGTTGAGTCAAATTCAATTTGATGCCTTTCAGTACAAAGAAACAAGTCTGCAATTAGAAGAACTCAAAGAGTTAATGGACATCAACAATCTTTACGATGACTTTGACCAAGTCAGTGCCAATGTCATCTTACGTGATCAAGAAATGTGGAACAATACCCTGCTTGTTGATGTAGGTGCCAACAAAAATATCCAAAAGGATATGGCTGTTATTTCCTCAAAAGGATTGATTGGTAAAGTAGAAGAAGTGTATGACAACACCGCAAAGATTAAACTCTTAACTACGCTAGATAACTCGAATAAGGTTAGTGTAAAAATTACCTATGACGATACCAGTGTGGATGCGGTACTAGAGCGATATGATATTGACCGTAAAAGCTTTGTATTGCGTTTGTTCTCCAATAACGACGATATCGCCGTTGGGGATGCTGTTGTTACCTCGGGTATGGGAGGCGTGTTCCCACCAGGAATTAACGTTGGGAAAATCAATGAGATTGTAAACTTAAACAACAAATTGGGAAAAACGATTTATGTCACACCGGATGCAGACTTTGAAAACTTCCAGTATGTGACCATTATTACCAAGGTAGAATAGATGAAGTTAAAAGTTAGTATCCTCATTGCAGGATTCTTATTTGATTCCTTATTAGCCTCGCTATTTCCCAATGATTTTACGTTACAAGCGTTTGCTTTTGTTGCTAACTCAGGATTTCTAATTACCGTACTCATGTTGCGCAAAATGGAATACACCGATAAGGTATTGCATGCAGCTTTGATTGGATTGTTGTATGGACTATTCTTTAGTGAAGTACCAATTCTTTATGCAGGAATTTATGTGTTGGTCGCTCACTTGATTCAGTACTGGGAAAAACAAATGATGGATTCCTTCTTTGAACAACTCATGTTGCTGATTTCCACTTTGTTTATCAAAGATGTAGTACTCTACATCATTTTCTATATTTTCTTAAACTATCGCGTTAGCTTGATGGAATGGTTTGTGATGCGCGAGTTCTTAACGCTTTTAGGAAATATCATTCTTGGGGTCGTTTTGATTATTGTATTTCGTTGGGTGGAAGACACCTTGGAAATCAAAAATCAACGAATTCGACGCAAAGAAAAAATTCATATGTTTCGCTAAAAAGATGGCTTGCCATCTTTTTTGTTTTTTCCAGGTGTTTTCTTTGCTAGGTTGTATGGTATAATAAGCAAGTATAGGAGGCTTTTTATGAGTAAAAAATTAGCAATCGTTGTCCTCTTGATGTTATTTCCACTAACAGCATGTTCACCAAAACAAATCAAAGTTTGTTCTACGGTGTACCCAATTCATTACCTCATCAATACCATTGGTGGTGATTTGGTAGAAACATGTACGATTGGAGATAATCAAGTAGTACAACGTTCGAATATAGCAAGTGACTTTAAAGAACAGTTGGAAGATGCGGATACCCTGTTTTATGTAGGAGGACTAGAACCATACTATGAACTCTACATTGATGATATTCGTAATACGGGAGTAAGTCTGGTTGACTTATCAACCCAATCTGCAATTTATAAGTTTGAACGTTATATCTCCATTGTCATTGATAACAATACGGTAGGGGTAGAAAAACCTTACTATGAATCCAGTGTGTTTGATGAAGTCAACACCTATGTCAACGATCCAATGATTTGGATGGATCCGATTGCTATGACATCCATGGCAAGAACGATAACCGATCATTTAAGTGGATTGTTACCAGAAAAAGCGCGTATCTTTGAAGCAAACTTTGCCCAGTTGGAAGTTGAATTAGCGCGTTTGGATGCAGAGTTTCAAGTACTGCGTACAAGCAATGCGCAAATTTCCATGGTAACGATGACACCAAGCTTTGGAAACTGGCAAAAATCTTATGGAATTAATGTGTATCCTGTCATCATGTCGAAGTATGGAGTTTTACCAAACGAAGCACAGTTGGCTGCAATCAAAGAGCGTATTGTAGCGGATAATGTACGTTATATTGCATATGAAAATAACATGAGTGAAGATATGATTGCACTCTATAAAGAATTGGCATCTGAATTGGGATTGATTACCGTGAGGCTGCACAACTTATCTTCGATTACCGGAGAAGATATCAAAGATAATAAAAATTACCAAACCATCATGTATGATAATTTGGAAGCTTTGGAATTAATCGCAAAATAAGACCGTAGGTCTTTTTTTGCCTTGAAAGGGGATTTTTATGAAAAAGTTATTACTAATCGATGGAAACTCGATGTTGTTTCGTGCTTACCATGCTACCTTATATACGCAAATGATGCGTACGTCTACGGGTATTGCGACCAATGCAATTTATGGATTTATGAATATGTTCTATAAAGCGATGGACTTGTTGGATGCAGAACGTGTTGTTGTTGCCTTTGATACGGGTAAGAAAACATTCCGTCATGAAGCGTTTAGTGAATACAAGGGAACGCGAAAAGAAGTGGATGAAGATTTGATTATCCAATTCCCAATTGTACGTGAATTCTTAGATGCACTTGGTGTTACGCGGTTGGAACTAGAAGGCTATGAAGCGGATGATCTCATTGGTAGTTTAGCCAAATCACATCCAGAATACGAAACGATCATTCTTACAAGTGATCGTGATATGTTGCAACTCATTGATGCAACTACCAAAGTTTTATTGATGAAAAAAGGCATTAGTGAAATGGTGGTAATGGATGAAGCCGCCCTACTAGAACAATACGAACTCTCACCCTCACAAATTGTAGATTTAAAAAGTTTGATGGGAGATGCGAGTGATAATATTCCAGGTGTCAAAGGTGTAGGAGAAAAAACAGCAACCAAACTGCTGAAAGACTATGGAACTTTAGATAATATTTATGCACATATTGATGAACTAAAAGGAAAACTCAAAGAGAAGATGGTACTAGATGAAGCCAATGCGAGAATGAGTTATTTCTTAGCTAAAATCAATGTGGAAGTACCATTAAGTTTACAAGCGGATGAAGCGATGTTACATCCACAATACGATACCTTACGTGCGTTCTACAACAAGTATGAGATGACAAGTTTTATTAAGAAACTAGAAACCTTATTAGCTAAGCAGCCAACAAGTGAAAAAACGTCACGCATACAGTGTGTAAACACGCTGCCAAATGCTGCTTATGAACAAGACTGGATTGTACATGTAGAATGCGATAAAGATGGTGTATGGCAATCCCTAGTCATTGCTCTAGATGAAATTTATGTTTTGAGTAAATCAGATGTACTTGCAGATGCGCGCTTGTTAGCAATACTAGCGATTGATGGTAAACACGTTCATTTTGATGCGAAAAACAATTATCATGCTGTTGGTGAAGCTGTTCGGTTTGGACGTTGTGCTTATGATATTTTTGTAGCAGCGTTCCTCTTAGATTCCAATCGTTCTTCCCTAGAAAAAGTATGTAGTAGTTATGACTTAAGTTTTACTTACTCTTTTGATACCGTATATGGAAAAGGCAAACAAGCACCACATCCAGAAGCACATGTACGCTTGACCTATTTAGAAGAATTGATGGATCACTATCAAGTGTTATACAAAACAACACGTCAAGAAATGCAAGAACAAAACCTTGTTAGTTTGTATGAAAACGTAGATTTACCACTCATTGATGTTTTGTATGCGATGGAACAAGCAGGTGTTACAACGAGCAAAGCTACCTTAGCAAGCATTGAAGCGGATACCTTAGCGAAAGTACAATCACTAGAAACTCAAATCTTTGCACTTGCAGGACATGAATTCAATGTCAATTCACCAAAACAATTAGCTGTGGTTTTATTTGATGAATTGGGCTTAAAAGCAAATAAAAAACGTAGTACTGCAGTTGATGTGTTAGAAAAATTAATGTTAGTACATCCAATCGTAGTGTTATTAATGGAACACCGCAAATATTCAAAACTTTATTCTACGTATGCGGTAGGACTAGCCAAACATATTCAAGCAGATGGGAAAATTCATACGATTTATAATCAGTGCCTAGCACAAACTGGACGCTTATCTAGTATCGAACCAAACTTACAAAATATTAGTGTAAGAGATGAAGAAGGGCGCATGATTCGTAAAGCCTTTGTCGCTAGTGATAACTGTGTGTTGTTAAGTGCGGATTATTCCCAAATTGAATTACGATTATTAGCTGAACTAGCGAATGAAACGCATATGATTGCAGCGTTCCAAAGTGGAGAAGATATTCACTTACAAACCGCAATGCGTTTGTATCATAAAACCAAAGAAGAAGTAACTTCTCTTGATCGACGTAATGCGAAGGCGGTTAACTTTGGAATCGTCTATGGGATCTCTGATTTTGGTTTGAGTGAAAACTTAGGCATTACAGTCATTGAAGCTAGAAACTTTATTGAAACCTACTTTGAACTCTATCCCAATATTCAAAGCTATATGCAAGGTGTTGTCGATGGCTGTAAAGCACTTGGTTATGTAGAAACAATGTTGCATCGTCGTCGCTACATTAATGAAATTAACTCCAGCAATTATGCGTTGCGTGAGTTTGGAAAACGTGCTGCCATGAACTCTCCACTACAAGGAAGTGCCGCGGATCTTATCAAGCTAGCGATGTTACACGTAGATGCTTTAATGAAAGCGAACAACGTAAAAAGTAAAATGATCTTACAAGTTCACGATGAGCTTATTTTTGATGTAGTCTTAGAAGAAGTAGAGTTGATGAAAGCTCTTGTCCTAGAAGGAATGGAACAAGCAATGCAGTTGCAAGTACCATTGCTAGCCTCTGTTAGTATGGGGCAAACATGGTATGAAGCCAAGTAACAAGGAGGGTCTATGCCAGAACTACCAGAAGTAGAAACCGTAGTACGGACACTCGAGTTGCAAATGCAACATCCAACGATTACTGATGTTCATGTGCGTTGGGACAATATCATCGCAGATCCTGAGGTAAGCGCGTTTTGTGAGCAGATCATTGGTCAACAATTTCTCTTTTATGATCGCATTGGGAAGTATTTGTTGTTTACCTTAAGTGATGCGACACTCATTGTCCATTTACGCATGGAAGGCAAGTTTTACTATGAAGATGCAAGTTTTCATCAAGATAACAAACACATTCATGTGGTATTTGATTTGGATAATGGCAAACAGTTACGCTATCACGATGTGCGTAAGTTTGGTAAGATGTATCTTTATCCCAAGGGGACGAATTTACGTACGACAAAAGCGTTGCGCAACGTAGGAATCGATGCGATGGATCCAAGTCTTAGCGCACGTGATTTACAACGTGTTTATGAGAAAAAGCATGGTTGTATCAAACAACTTTTACTCGATCAATCCTTAATTGCTGGAATTGGGAACATTTATGTGGATGAGATTTGTTTCCGCTTGCGTGTGCATCCCAATACGCATGTGGTCTTCACCCAGGCGTTTTGTGAAGACTTGCTTGTTGCCATGCGTGCGGTCTTAACTAAGGCCATTGCGGAAGGAGGAACAACGATTCGCTCCTATACGTCAAGTCTTGGGGTAAGCGGTCGTTTTCAACTATTTTTGGATGTGCATATGCAAGAGGGGAAAGCTTGTCCGCTATGTCAAACTACCATCATCAAAACCAAAGTCAAAGGCAGAGGAACCTATGTGTGTCCTCACTGTCAAAAAGATGACTAGGGTAGCGATTACTGGTAGCATTGGCTCTGGAAAATCCAAGGCAAGCAGCTACTTACGAACACTAGGGTATCCCCTATTTGATGTGGATGCTTGTAATGCAGAGGTATTACAAAAAGAAACAACAAAGCAACAACTCATTGCTGTGTTTGGAAAGCATGTGATACAAGGTGGTAGCGTAGATAAAACCGTACTGCGAGCAGCGATGCTAGCGGATGCTAGCTTGCGCTTACAGCTAGAAGCCATTGTGTTACCACAAATCTTAAGCGAGCTGCAAGCCTTCTTTACTTTGCATGAAAAAGAAACTTTGGTGTTTGCGGAAGTACCAACCTTGTTTGAACAGGGATGGGATGTGTACTTTGATGCAGTTTGGGTCGTGGTTGTGGAAGAAGCCCTCTTACTCAATCGACTCACAACACAACGCGGTGTTGATCAAACTGTGGCCAAAGCGATGTTGGCCTTACAATTTCCAGTAGCAGTAAAAAAAGAACGTGCAACACTCACGCTTGATAATGGTGGTAGTGAAGCGGATTTGTTTGCGCAAATTGATCGCGCGTTGGGGAGAGCCAGATGAAAAATGAAGATCGTTTAAAGCTGGTGGTACATCATACCCTAGCATTACAAGATTTACAAAGTTTACATTTGTTGTATCAACCACTGGTTGGTATTGAAGCGATCGGCTTGTATCAAATGTTGCATGCTTTAGGACACAATACGCGTGAAGTTAGCAATCATTTATTATTGACGACCCTGCTAGGTTGTAGTATTTCCAAGTACGAAAAACAACGCAAACTCTTAGAACAATATAATTTGGTTCGTAGTAGCTATCATAGTAAAACCAATGGCTATTTACTAGAGGTATTAGCACCACTAGCTCCGTTAACGTTTTTAGCCCATCCCGTGTTTGGTCGTCTCTACATTCAAAAAGTTGGAGAAGATGCATATGATTTTAATCGTATGAATGCCAATGGCAGTATTGTGGATAAAAGTGGTTACTACAATATTTCAGAACCGATGGAAAATTTATTAAAAGCATGGGACGATGTGGATGAAGCTAGTTTTGCGAAACATAAGAGTGAAACCCAAGCTTACGATCATTTAGAAGATGCGATTAACTTTGATTATGAAATGTTCTTAAAGGATACAACGCCTTTGATTTTCCCTTTAGCAGAGCGAACCACAGCCAACTTAAAACAAATTGGTTTGTTGGCAAGTATGTATGGGGTACCGGCTCTGGATATGCGTCAAATCGTAGCGAAAAGTATCGATTTAAAAACCCAACGCTTGGATTTGAAAAAAATGAAACAGATTGTACTCAAACGCTTTGAAACCTTACCAATTGAAAAATTGGATAATCCATACTTGTTGTCTCCAGTAAAATTCTTACAGTACAAACAAAACGGTGTTGCGGTCAATGAAGCGGATAAAAAGATTTTGGATATGTTGTTAAGTAAATATCAGTTCCAACCAGAAGTAGTCAATGCTTTGGTGGAATATACCCTAAGTGAAACCAACCAGAAGCTCGTGCGTGCTTATATTGAAAAAATAGCAAGTACGTGGGTGCGTTTGCGAGTGGATAGCTTAGAACAAGCACAACAAGCCATTGCGACAAATAAAGAAAAACCAAAGTATACCAAAGCAGCTGGCAAAAGCGAAGCGTTACCGGATTGGTATCAAGAAACTGATAGTGAAGAAGCGGTAGAAGTGGATGAGGCCCAATTAGGAGCCTTGTTGGCACGGTTGAAGGAGGAAAGCTAATGCAACAAGTAAGTTTTACGTATGAGCTAAGTGAAGAACAAAAAAAAGCCAAACAGGAGCGTGTAAAAGCCTTGTTAGCAGATGCGCGCATTCAACAGTTTTTAATTGAAAATGCCCTGGATGCAACCTATGTCGAAGCACACTCAAGTATGTTTTCTAGATGGGTCGAAACCTTGAATAAATGTGTGGGTTGTCGTGGCTTGTTTTTTTGTGCACAAAGCACAAAAGGTAAGCTATTGAATTTAAAATATGAAAAATTCATGTATAATGAACTTGTTGCTTGCGCCTATCAAAAGGCGGAAACTGCAGCAACCGCACATATGAAACAGTATGTGCAACATGATTTATCCTTAACCTTACAAAAACTAACCTTAGAGCAAATTGGAGCTGGGTTACTAGAACAGCCACCTAGTTATCAAAAGGCGCTAACACAAGTGTTTGCGCATATGGATAAGGGTAGTGATTATGGGATCTATTTGTATGGAAAACCCGGGGTTGGGAAAACCTACTTAGCAGCGGCACTTGCCAATAAGTATGCAAAGAGTGGGAAATCATGCGCTTTTATCAACGTACCTAACTTCACAAGTAGCTGTAAACTGTTAATGCAGGAGAAAAGCTTGTTGGACCGTAAACTTAGACAACTCAAACAAGTGGATGTATTAGTGTTAGATGATATTGGCGGAGAAAGTGTTTCTCCATGGATTCGGGATGAAATCCTCTTACCACTGCTCAATGAGCGCATGGAGAAAAACAAGTTGACTTTTTTTACAAGTAACTTTGATTATGCACTCCTTGAGAGTCATTACCGCAGCAATAGCAATGGGAGTGATGAACCAATCAAAGCCAATCGCTTGTTAGAGCGAATCAAAGCCTTAAGCGTACTGGTGACGATGAGTGGTGATAATCGTAGAAATGTAAAAAAAATCTAGAAAATCAAGTAGAAAAATGGTATTATGTATCAGGGATTGGAGGACTTTTATGGTAAAAAGAATTGGTGTTCTAACTTCCGGAGGAGATGCTCCTGG
>JBOFMT010000018.1:0-1617 GCA_051658525.1 Erysipelotrichaceae bacterium
AAATCAACCAATCCTTTTCCAAAGCTACCAACGTTTCAATACCGTCTACAAAGAGTTCTCTTGGTATTTCTGGCATCGCGATAGCATCAGCACTTGCGTTGAAGCGATTAAAGTTATCTTCTACACGAAACAAACGAACATTACCATCCACACCTCGAAACGCCTTCATTCCTTCAAAAATTTCTTGCGCGTAATGTAATGCAGTTGCTGCTGGGTGAAGGGAAAGATTTGCAAACGGTTGAATGCACCCTTCATCCCATCCAGTATGAACATTATAGTTTGCGACAAACATATAGTCGGTAAACAGTTTTCCAAATCCGATATTTCCGTAATCTCCAGGTTTTGCTTTTAAATTTTCTGCTTCGATTCTTTTCATATTCTACCCTCATTTCTTAATCACATTTTATGCTTTTTCGCTATCCTTGTAAAGCAATAGAATATCTATTATACCGAACGATTATACAATCGTTTGATTACTGCACGATTACGATAAACAATATAAAACGCCCCCCAAATATTAAATAACATTACAAAGAAAATAATATCAGGAATAAACAAGACTTCCCCTAAAACACCACCAACAAGTTGACCACACACAGTACCAAGGGTTGTAAACACCATAAAGATAGAATTAAACCTTGCACGCTTTTCATTTGGCACATAACTTTGGGTTGCGGAAATGCGAATATTAAAACTAGTAACGCTCAACAAACCACTAAAGAAGAACAAAACAATCATGACAGGGTAAGTCGAGCGGAAGAACACCATCTCAATCAAAGCAATTAAGACATAAACGACCATTGCAATATTGAATTTCTTATCTACTGGATATTTATAAATATAATGAATTCCACCACCAATAAAGCGTCCAATGGTTGATATACTTACAACAAAGGAATACTTGGTAACGCCAAGATCTGCACGACCTGAGAAGAACGGCAATTGCAAGGTAGATGAAACACCATAAGCAAACATGGTAATCGCAAAGTATTTTGTCACATTCCACAATGCTTTTTCACTCTTCAAATATTGTACCCCTTCTTTAAACTCTTGTTTAAAGTGGAAGTTCTCTTTTGCACTATTACTAACATGAGCTTCCTCATGATCGATAAAGATTTCCATTGTTGCGGCAACAAAATAGGAAATGGCATTGAATGCAAACAAAGGAACAAAACCAAAGGTTTGTTGTGCCATTGCCGCAATGGGTACCATCACAGAGTTACAAATAGGCCAAATCATCGAAGATATGGAGTAGGCTTTTGAAAAATTACCTTCACTGATGAGTTCTGGATAGAAACTTTCATATGCAACATGATACATACTTGAAATCGTTCCAATCCCCACCCCAATCAAGAGATAGACAATATAATTAAAATAGTTAAAACTTAAAAGAATCGTAATAATTAAAAATCCAACACCAGAACAATAATCTAGAAAGACAATCGCTTTTTTTCTAGAAAACGTATCAAGGTAAGGTCCAACCAACATCGGGACAAGAACATTAGGAATCATTGTCATTACAAAAAATAATGAATATAAAAACGTTGAATCAGTCCGCTCAAAGATCAACAAACCAATTGCAAAGTTTGCAACCGCACTCCCCAACATCGAAACAAT
>JBOFMT010000019.1:0-10524 GCA_051658525.1 Erysipelotrichaceae bacterium
TGGCATTGTGGCATTGGAAAAGCTGCTCACAAATTCAAAATATAAGCACAAAACACACAAAATCAGAAAATAAAATCATGAATAGAACAAAAAAGCGGTGGTCTCAATTTGAAACCACCGCTTTGTCAACGGTCTGAGATGCGTAATCATTTACGCATCTTTTTGTGTTAGACTTGCAAGTTATTTGGCCTTTGCTATGATGAAGTTAGAAATTAAAGGAGATGAAAGTATGAGTTTTTGGAAAAAGAAAACGATTCGCTATCGTTATGTAAATAGTGGTACGATGCTCATTAATGCTACACTGTATCTTATCATTGGGGTATTTTTATTTTTTTACCAGGCAGTATCAGAAGCGGTGATTGTTTGGGGTTTGATTGGACTAACTTTAGTCTTAGGACTTTGGAAAATACTAGAAATTATCGTACAAAAGAAAAAACGATTCTTAAGTGTTGATATCGTTCCTGTGATTCAGTTTTTAGGTTTATCGTTGGGGTTGTACTTGATTCGTAATAACTTTATTCAGATTTTCCCATGGTTGTTGATTGTCATGATTTTTGTCGAGGGAGGCGTGAAGGCTGTCTCTTGGTACTTGTTACGAGAAAATCATGTAAGGGATCGCTTGCGACAACTTATTTCTGCGAGTATTGCGTTTGTTACGTTACTCATTCTAATCTTTAATCCCATAATTGCGAAAACAGTAACGTTTTGGATTGTTGGTAGTTATTTTATTCTTCAAAGTTTAATCTATTACTATACAGCGTTTCAAACACTATTCCCACAACGGGTAAATCGTGTAAAACGGAAATTTAAGCTTGGATTACCCGTATTCTTAGCTGCCTTAATTCCGATGCGAGTATTACGCGAAATCAATGAGAGTTTTGATCAAGATGACCCACAAGCAATACGCAACGTGAAACAGGATGCTGAGGTTGGAGTGGAAGTCTTAATTCACATGAGTGAAAAAGGATTCGGGAAAACCGGTCATGTCGATATTATTTTAGATGATAAAGTAATCAGCTATGGTTCCTATGATCAAAGCACCTATCGTTTGGGAGCTGCCATTGCCGATGGTCTCATCTTCTATGTCGATAAGGAAAAGTACTTACCATTTGTAAAAGAACACTCTCAAAAAACACTCATTGGATTTGGTATTTATTTGAGTACTGCTGAAAAAGCTGCGGTATATAAACGACTAGAAACCATTATGAAGGATACGTATGAGTGGTTTCCTTTGGCGAAGGATGACCCTGAAGGGGATCACAAGGATTATGCGAGTGATTTATATCGTGCAACTGGGGCTACCTTCCATAAATTTCATCGTGGTCCATTCAAAACGTATTTTGTACTCAATACCAATTGCGTTCAACTTGCTGACCATATTTTAGGGGCTGGTGGGATTGACTTAATTAATTATTCTGGAATCGTCACACCGGGAACCTATTTAGATTTTATGGAACAACAATATGAAATCAAAGGAACCGCCATCATTACTAGAACTATTTATCGATAAAAACAAAGAAACGATTCTTTGTTTTTTTTATGATAAATTAAAGTTATTTAAATAATATTAAAATCTATATAAATAATATTGAATATATTTTAAAAAATGTTAAACTATATTCAACGGGAGGGTAATAATATGAAAAAAACACCTACGCAATGTCCAGCGTGTGAAACTCCACTTATCATTAGTGAGTTACGCTGTGATGCTTGTGACACCAGAGTACAAGGAAATTTTTTGTTTCCTCAACTCTTGCAACTTTCTCAAGAAGATCTCAGCTTTGTGATGGATTTTCTTCGGTTTCGTGGAAGTTTGAAAGACTTAGGGGCGCAATATGGGATTTCTTATCCTACTGCTCGCAATCGATTGGATCAGGTTTTGCTCCGATTGGGGCTATCCAAGCAAACTGAGGTACAAACAGAAGATTTACTAACACAGTTACAACAAAAAGAACTGAGTGTCGAAGAAGTGCTAGCTCAACTAAAAGGAGGAAAATAAGGTGAAATATGCTCAACAAATTTTAGATATGGTAAAAGAGGGAACAATTAGTCATGAACAAGCACAAGAATTACTTGAGGCTTGTCAAGAACAAGAACAAGCGGTTGTAGTTACTCCGAAATGGTTAGAAATTCGGGTATCAGGGAGTGAGCAAGTTAATGTAAAGTTACCCATTCGTTTGGTTGAAATGGGATTACAAATAAGTAAAACGATGGTAAAGGATGAAGAGGCGGCTAGTATGCTATCAAGTATCAACCTAAAAGAAATCTTATCGATGATTGCAAGAGGAGAAGAAGGCTTACCATTTACACTTGTGGACGTAAACGATGAAACAAATAATAAACAAGTTAAGATTCAAGTAGTATAAAAAAAACGATCTATTGATCGTTACGATGATAAAAGTTGAATGCTATGCGTTAGGCTCTGTCGATAAAAATCCATTGCTTTGTGATGGATTTTTTTTGTAAGTGGATGTAGGTCTAATTGTGCAAACGCTCCTTGTTCAAAGGCGATTACATACGTATATGCATCCAAATAGGAGGAACTACGTAGTAATAAGGTATCCTTCATCGCTACCTCCAGTGGTAAAGGTGCAAGTATTTCTTCCATTGGTTGATTTAAGAAACGATCCAAATGAGAAAACATCCCAATTAAAAAACCAACATGCGGTAGTGGATGTTCAATTTGTGTTAGCACATACTCCATAAAATATCCACGCAACAATGCGGATTGTAAGAGTGCTTCATTGGCATTGGGGTTGATTTGTTTTGCTACAAGCAACAGCAACCAACGACGTAAATCCAAAATACCCATCAATACAATGGCGTGTTTGATTGATTGGATTTCATGGTTACGATAGTATTGCAAGGTGTGCATGCGTTGCAAAAGTTGATAACTAAGACCGGCATCTGCTTCAATACAACGTGCTAGTTCATCAAAACAAGGAAGTTCCTCTGTTAACAAACGAAGCATATTGATATGTGTTGTTAGAGCGTGTGAAATCGATTTTTTTTGGATTATTTGCGGTTTTTCCAAATAGTACCCTTGTAACAGCGTAAAGCCTTGTTTCATGACTTGATTTGCTTCCTGTTTGGTCTCTACTTTTTCGGCTAAGAGTTGAATATTGTATGGTTTGGCCATCGCAGCAATGCTTGCCAATTGCGAAAGCTCAATGCCACGCAAATCAACTTTTATAATCGATATATAAGGAAACAGTGGTAAAAATCTAGGATCTCCACAATAATCATCTAGGGCAAGTTGAAACCCTCGCTCTTTAAGCTGCTGGATGAGGCATATTACTTCTGGTGTTACTTGCGTATCTTCTAAAATTTCAATAATAAAAAGCGCAGGGTCCAACAAACTGGCAACTTCCTCTTTTAAGAGGTCTTTGGTAAAGTTAATGAACGCGGGCTTTCCTTGTGTTAAGTTTTGTAGTCCAAAAATCGTTGTAGCATCACTTAATAAATTAATCGTCGCTTGGCTTGCATCCATGCTAGGATCAAAGCGATTTGCTAGGTTGTTTCGATACAGGAGTTCATAGCCAAAGATATGACCATCACTTTGAAAAATTGGTTGTCGAGCAATATATACATCCATCTTATGAGTAGCGAACCTTAGGGTTCGTTTTCCTTTCTGTAAAAACACTACTCTTCCATTATAACAAGATTTACACTTAAAATTTCGTCAAATTGAACAAAAATCACATAATATAATGATTTACTTGTTTTTGAATGCGTTTGCCAAACCCTAATCGTGTTAAAGCATCCAATGGTAAGTCAAAACTTATTAACAAGCGAGCCAAATTGGCAACAAGATCATCGCTTGTTTTTTTGTGTTCCTGATAGCGCGTGGTGCCAAACAGCATAGTGATCCATCCACTTTGAGCTAGTAGACGATAGTTTTCACAACAAGCGATTTTCTCAACTTCTTTTCGAATCGTTTGTGGTGATAGCTTGAGTGTAAGCTCTAATAAGGCGCTGAGTGCCTCTTGGGTATTCTTCTCAATTTGAAAATCGAGCTGCATCGCAAAGCGAATTGCACGCAACATCCGTAAGGCATCTTCATCAAAACGTTGCCAGGGATCACCAATACAACGTATGCATTTGTTTGTTAAGTCTGTTCTGCCATCAAAGGGATCATAGTAGCTTTTATTATAGTAAATGGCATTGATTGTAAAATCTCTACGCAAGGCATCCTGTGCTACAGATTTTACAAATTGAAGCTTACTTGGTGAGCGATGGTGCACATAGTCTGCCTCTACGCGAAAGGTTGTAATCGCAATTTCGTCACTGCCAATAAAAAAACGAATATTTCCATAACTTTGCGCATGTAAATCTAGGGTATAATCGGCTAATATTGTTTCCATTTGAGCAACACTAGCGCTAGTGGCAAAATCATAATCATGGCACGCTTTTCCTAATGAGAGGTTTCGAATTGCACCGCCTACCAAGTACAAAGGTTCATCTTGAAAAAGTTCAAATAGTGCGTTGATATGTTGTGGTAGTTGTAACATAGGTACCTCAGCTTTCTTATGTTTTATTATATTCAATCTAGAAAGGAAAGAAAAGAACAAACATAGGTATCAATAAAAAAACAGCAGGTTAATGTAAATAGTGGAAAAGCTTGTTGTTGTCTTGGAAGTTTATGTGATTAGTTCTTAAAAATAGCTGATTTTTACGCGTTATACACAAAAAACTTTCCGGAAATAATAACGTAATATGATATAATATGGGAGTAAAAGTGGAGGGACCATATGAAAGAACCAATATTAGTTGTATTAGCTGCTGGAATGGGAAGCCGTTACGGTGGGTTAAAACAAATCGATCCAATCGGACCAAACAATGAAGTTATTTTAAATTACACTTGCTTTGATGCAATCAGAGCTGGTTTCAAACGTTTCGTCTTTATTATCAAAGAAGAGATGGCACAAGACTTCAAACAAATTGTAACCGATAACTTATCTGGAGTAGAAGTACACTTTGTATATCAATCATTTGCTGATGTACCGGCAAGCATTACACTCAATCCAGAACGTAGCAAACCATTAGGTACAACACATGCATTGTACTGCTGTCGTGAAGTTATTGATGCACCGTTTGCAATTTTAAATGCTGATGACTTTTATGGAGCAAGCGGATTTGCGCAGTTGTATCAATTCCTAACAACCAATACAGATGACACACAACACTGTATGATTGGCTACCGTTTACAAAATACGTTAACAGATCATGGTAGTGTAGCACGCGGTCTATGTATTGTAGAAGCGGGACAATTGACACGTATTGATGAGCGTACGAAAATTGCACGCGTTGATGGTGGTGTAGCTTACGAAGAAAACGATGCATGGGTTAGTGTAGATCCAAATACCAACGTATCAATGAATATGTGGGGCTTTAAAATGAGTATGCTAGACCTTGTAGTAGCTCGCTTTGAAGGTGACTTGCAGGCACAATTAGCAAAAGATGCAATGAAGGGTGAAACTTTGATTCCAGTCTTTGTAGGAACATTACTTGAAAACAACGAAACGAAAGTTGAAGTACTAGAATCCAAAGATACTTGGTTTGGGGTAACCTATCAAGAAGATAAACCATTTGTGAAACAATCGATTCAAGCTTTGATCGCTTCTGGAGCTTATCCAAAAACCTTATTCTAATAATGAAAAAGTTGCGAGCAATTCGCAACTTTTTTTATGTTTGTTCAATGTGGATCTCACCACTACGACCATTCATACTCACATGTTGGCCAGATACAAGTCCATGATGATCCGGTAAGATAATACAAGGAATTTGTAGTTCTCTAGCGATAATGGCAGTGTGAGATAAATAACCACCACTTTCCACGAGTATCGCTTTGGCTTGAGTTAGGATAGGCATCCAACTGATATCGGAATAGGGAATGAGTAAGATTGCATCTTGCGCTAGGGTTTGAGCACTGCTTGTTGTTACTTGTTGGATCACCCCTCGATAACTTCCTGCAGATACTGCTAATCCCATCAGTTGTTTTGATGAGCTATGTGGTTCGAAAAATACCCGCTCATCTTCATAAATCACTGCTTTTAAGACTAAATCTTGGGCATCGATAAAGGATTGTTTACGCTTTGCTACCACATCTGTTAAGCGTGTGTTTGATTGCAAGCTCCATTCTTTTGGCTCAAGATAGAAAATGTCATAGGGTTCATCTATCGTTTTATCATCAACCAAATGCGCTGCTAGGGCTAAAAGCAAGCGATGATAGTAACTATAACTTTTGGTATAGACACCACTCACGTTTTCTCTGCGTACATGCCAAGTTAACAACTTTTTATACCCCTTTTGTACAGGAAGAGATGGTATTTGTGCTGTTTGTGGTAACGGGGTTCTTAATGCTTGGATGTCAGCTTCTCGCTCACGCAGAGCAGGAAGTGAACAATCGTTTCCATTATCGCAAAAATGACCATAACGCTCTAGAAACTGTGAGAGTGTGATTTGGTCTTGTTGGTATAAAAGTAGATCGCTACGATAGTCAAATAAGAGTTGTGAATGATCAAGCATCGCTTCATAGCTAGGATCTAACCCTTTATGGGTTAATTTTTTTTGTTGGTTCTTGATTGTGATGGAAGCAAGAATGGGAATAAGAATATTTAAACGGGTAATATCTTTCATTGCTTTTTGATGTAGTTGTAGTTGTTCTAAGAGTTGTCCTTTTGTTGGTTGGGATTCTAACAGTGTATCCAATTGCTTCCAACGAGCTTGCTCGCTTACTAATACTGGTTCTATTTGTTTGATATGGCCTCGCAGTTGAAATAGAAAGCGGACAACTCCAGGGAGCAAGCGCAATTGTTTGTAATGGAAGCGATATCCAATCGCTTCTTGTTTGCTAATGCGTTCTAGTACATCATCGGGAAATCCCACATGAGCGATGAGTCTCCCAATGTATCCCATATTGAAATACACACGATAATAAAATGAAGTAGCTAGGCGCGTTGCATCAATATCGTGTTGATTGGTCAATAGGGCTAGTTGCTCTTTCCAAATCAGATTGATACTGGGAATGTTAATCGCATAAACACTAGGTTTGATCATCCCGGGTAAAAATTGCTTGGTAAAGTAATTGGAATACACATCCTTTTTCTTTACCGTAATGGGACGAACTTGTACAACATAACATGTTGAACCATCATAGACCCATTCTACGTCAAAAGGCCAAGGTGCTACATCACGTCGAATCCGTTGCAACATCGTCCATAACTGCGATTGCCATGCACCATCTGGTTGCTGTTGATAGGAAAATGTTGTTCGTTCTATTGGGGAGGATTCAAAGGTGCCTTGACTTGATTCAATCGTGTAACGTGAGGCGAAGGTGATGGGATCACAAGAAAAAGCGACACCACTCAAGTGTGGGGTTACCATTGTTTGAATGATGATACCCATTTGAACTGTGGTAGTAGTTGTTTGTTGGTATACTGTAGCTTGCGTTGCACTTTCATAAATACGCTGTATGGCATCTAGTGCATCTGGCCAAGAGGTGATATCCAAGTAACTTTCAAACTGTCCAGCGTAGCTAAAGTCGTTTTGATCTTCACAGGAACTACTTGAACGAATGACAATACGAGGATAATGCGTTAGAAATTCAGAGACGATTGACTCTAGTTTTGCTAAGTCTAACGTCTGGTCTTGATAAGTAAGATAGGTTGTATAATCAAGAGTAATAAAGTGGGGAACATTAATATTTTTCTTTACTAATTCATTGAGCCAATAAGCTTTTGCTCCTGCGGGTTGTTTCATTGGTCTACTCCTTTTTGATGAAAGTAATAATCAAAGTCATCAACATCACGAATGGTCGTATAGATATATATCATCGTAGCAAGCAATGCAACAAACAGTGTGATAAATTCATATTGAAAGATAACACTGCCGATAAAGATGCCACAACACCCTGCAATACTTGCAACATAGGAATTACGTGAGATCAAATAGACAAGCCCCCAAGCAAGGATTACACAAACTAAAATGGCGGGATTTATGACCAATAAGCCATAGAGTCCAACGGTTCTTGCTTTTCCTCCCGGGTAGAGGATGGGTAAACTTGAGCCGATGATAATGCCGAGTAAAACGATGGTATAGGCTTCTTTATCAATACCAAAGAGCAAAGGCCAATATACCTTTGCGATTTCAAATGCGAGAATCAAGGTACCAATACCAATGCCGTTGACGCGGTATTGGTTAGCGATGCTTGCATGTTTGCTGCCTTCTTCTAATAAATTTTTATGTGAGAAGATACGGGTTAACCAAACACTGAGGGGTAAATTCGCAACTAGCATGGCGATAATCGTTAATAGTATGGTGGATAGTTTCATAAGGACCTCTTTTTTCTTATTCTAAATTGTAGAAAAAATATGTCAAATATAACAAAAATAATCCTCAATTACCTATAATATTCAGTAAAAAAACGTTAAAATATCAATCTTTGAATAAATGTGATTTAATGAAAAAAAAGGAGAGATGTGATATGTGGAAGCGAATTTGTCTGCTCATTTTGCTTGTTTGTGCGATGGGGATTGTCACAGTCATCCAGCCAACGCAAGAACAAACCAAACTTGTATTTGAAGATAGTGATACAACTCCAATTGTAGGTACGTATTATCCAGGAACGCAAGATGTAGGGGTGTTGATTGCCTTAGGCTTCTCCTCGATGCAAAATCAAGCAACTCCACTTGTAGCTACCTTGGTGGCACAAGGGGTGCATGTATTTACTTTTGATTATGCTGGACATGGAAAAAGTCCTGGTACCTTAGGCTTTGATAATGATAGTACAGCTTATGTTTATAAAACCATTGATCGTGCTTTGCGGGTGTTTACGCAACAGGCAGAGCTCTCAAATAACCAAGTGGTCCTAGTAGGGCATTCCATGGGGGCAAAGGGAATTTTTGAACTCATGGTAAAGGAGCAACGCGATGTTGCAGGGGTTGCGCTTATTGCACCGAATATGGATGTACAGGCTGCATCGCAACCATTTTGGATGCAAACGATTGATACCACTACCTTTACGGTACCCACCTTATTAGCACGAGGAAGTTGGGATGAAATACTAGATGAAGCGGCCTTTGCTTCGCTCTATACAAAAATGGGCAATACACTCACGCGTTCCTCCCAACAACCATTCGTACTTCATAATTATGAAATGTATGCGGCAAGTATCCAACAGGATATCATTGCACTTATCGCTGATGCTAGTGGTATCTCTTTACAATATGATGGACGCAGTACGATCTTACTAGCATGTTGGTTCTTAATTTTTGTTACTAGTCTTTGCTATGTAGGGTTATGGATTGTTGAAATACCACAAGCAAGACATCCAAAGAGTAAAAAAATCGTTCAAGTTAAAATCGTGCAATATGGATATGGACTTGTTGCAGTACCGCTCATTATCTTTGTTGTTTGGTTTTTAGCGGGAGGTGTGATGATATTTCCGTTATCGAGTGTAGCTAGTATGTGTGTGGTTGGATTTGGTACGCTCATCTATTATCGCAAACACAAGGTTGTGGATACCAAACAAGTACATCTTGGGCAATCAATTGTTGGTGCCCTAATTCTACTCTATGCTTTACTCACGCTGCGAAGTGGGATTGGAGATGGGGAAATCTCCAACCAACGACTCGCTTATTTTATCGGGTATGCAGGTCTACTCTATCCATTTTTCTATGGGCAGTATCTGGAGTTTGCTCGTATTAGTTTTGATCGTAAAACAAGTTGGGTGCACTTTTTGCTCTCCTTTGCGATCCCTTTGTTGTTGTTTGTAGTGTTTAGTTTCGTGGGTTCTTGGAGTGGAGCAGCTGGGCTTCTTCTCTATTTGTGGAGTGGGGCATTTTGCTATCTCTTAAACCGTGTTGCAGCAAGTCGGCAATATTATCCAGTATTTAGTAGTGCATTTTTAAGTATCCTATTCGTTTGGATCAACATCGCATCCTCCGTCATCCTAAAATAACAAAAGAAGGGCAATTGCCCTTCTTTGTTATTTTATTAGATAATTTTTATGAATATGATCGATTAGGTCTTGTTCAGGGTCAATATAGATGGTCTTGTAATTTTGAAGATACACAAGCCCTAATACCCTCTGTTTTGGTTTTTTCAAATTTTTAACACTCGTGTAGTTTACGGGAACACTGCTACTCTGTCTTGCTTTCGAGTAATAACTAGCAAGTAAGGCTGCCGTACGAATCACGTGTTCACTCGGTGCTTCATCTAAGACTAAAACGTGGGAACCATGGATGTCTTTCGCGTGGAACCAAGTATGGTGTTTTCGTGCCAATTGGAAGGTAATATAATCATTTTGAAGATTGTTTTTCCCAACATAGATGGGGATACCATCCACTTCAAATTGTAAGATATTGGGTTTGGCTTTGATTTTGCTCTTACGAATGCGATTGCTTGTTGGTGCTAAGAGTTTATGATCGACAAGTTCTTGACGGATTTCTAGTGCATCTTGGAAATTTGCATAATCAAGTTGCGCTTGAATACTTTCCAAATAATCAATTTCTAACGTTGTTG
>JBOFMT010000020.1:0-7788 GCA_051658525.1 Erysipelotrichaceae bacterium
TGATGATGGCGAAGTGGACACACCTGTTCCCATCCCGAACACAGAAGTTAAGCACTTTAGCGGCGACGATAGCTGGGCCTGGCCCCAGTGAAAATAGCACGTTGCCAGGTAAACGAACCCATTTGGGTTCTTTTTTTTGATAAAAGAGCTAGAATCAGCATTGCAACCGATGGCATTCTAGTACATAATATGAGATAGAGAAGTGTAAGGAGTGAAAAACTATGAAGTACATTAATACCATTCATTCGTTTTATCCAACATTAACCAAATCGGAGAAGAAGATTGCTGATTATATCTTTGAATATAAATCTAAGGTCATTTATGATACCTTGTCGGAACTATCGCAAAATATTGGTGTAGGAGAAGCAACCATCTTGCGTTTTATTCATAAAATCGGCTATGATAACTTTCAAGACTTTAAATTCTCTATTTCTAGAGAAGATGAAATCTTTGAAGATGTAGCTGGTGCTAGCTTTTTAGAGCGGATTGAACAAAATATGATCAAAGCAATTAGCGATACTAGAAGTTTACTCGTAGAACATGAAGTTACTAGAGCCATCGATGCGATTGATGCTTGTAGTGGACTCTATTTCTATGGAGTAGGAGCGAGTGGTTTAGCTGCCCAAGAAGGTGTGAGTCGGTTTTTACTCTTGGGAAAACACGCCAAAGCCATCGTTGATAGTCACTATCAGCTCATGAATTCCGCTATTTTAACTGTGGATGATGTCGTGGTTGCGATATCGCTTAGTGGTCAAACCCAAGAAGTAATTGAAGCAGCTGCACTAGCAAAACAAAAAGGTGCAACGATTATTGCGATTACCAACTATGTACAATCCAGTCTTGCCAGTATTGCAGATGTGGTACTCTTATCTGCTTATAAAGAAAATCCACTGGATGGTGGTAGTTTGGTTGCTAAGATCTCACAACTTTACGTGATGGATGTTTTATGTACCGGGTATACGGTAAAAAATCCAGAAGCAACATTACAAGCAAAAGAATTAACAGCGCGTTCGACACTTGGTCGTTTGATCAAGTAGCGTTAGCGACGCGTTTAAAATGAAACATATGCTATAATAGCAAAAGGTGATAAGTGATGAAGAAAGTATTATTAGGATTGAGTGGAGGCGTGGATAGCGCTGTTGCTGCTCATGTATTAAAAACACAAGGCTATGATGTTACATGTGCGTTTATGCGTAACTGGGACTCACTAGCGAATAACGATATTATGGGAAATCCAACCATTGCGGATGATGTATGTCCACAAGAAGCGGACTATGCAGATGCGCAAGCAGTAGCAGACCGTTTGGGTTTGCCACTGTTACGTATTGATTACATCAAAGAGTACTGGGATTATGTCTTCCAAAGTTTCTTACAAGAATATGCACGTGGACGTACCCCAAATCCAGATATCCTTTGCAACAAGTACATCAAGTTTGATGCGTTTTTAAACTATGCGATGGAAAACGGTTTTGATTATGTTGCAACCGGACACTATGCACGCGTACAACACTTGGATGATCATTCCAAATTGTTACGTGGTGTTGATAACAACAAAGATCAAACGTATTTCTTAGCGCAAGTCAGCCAAGCAGCGATTGCGAAAACGTTATTCCCAATTGGAGATTTGGAAAAACCAGAAGTACGTCGTTTGGCAGAAGAACTTGATCTTGTGGTAGCAAAGAAAAAAGACTCTACGGGAATTTGTTTTATCGGAGAGCGTAACTTTAGAGAATTCTTAAAAAATTACTTACCTGCAAAAGATGGTAAGATTGTAAATTTAATAACCAAAGAAGAAGTAGGGACACACATTGGTGTGCTTTACTATACGATTGGACAACGCAAAGGCTTAGGTATTGGTGGAGATCATGGACGTTGGTTTGTCGTTCACAAAGATGTGGAACACAATATCCTATATGTCGTACCTGAACAATACAATGACTGGTTGAACAGTACGGCTTGTAAGGTTAGTGGAATCAATATCATTAGCGATTTAGCTGTGGATGCAAGTGATGAAGCTATCACGGCAAAATTCCGCTATCGTCAAGCCGATAATGAGGTCAAAGTAACGATGATCGATGAAACAACGGCAATGGTACGATTTGATAAACCAATTGCTGCTGTAACATGTGGTCAAGAAGCAGTATTTTATAAAGGAGATGTATGCATCGGTGGTGGGGTAATCGAAGAAGTATATCGTAACGAAACTGCCTTTAGTGATGTGGTACAAACATATCTAAATGAAAAATAAAAACCAAGAAACTCGCAATGCTTTTCTTATCCTAGCGCATTATGCGCTAGGATATTCCATTGTTTATCCAATCATCTTAAGTATGTTAGCTCTGTCATTAAATCCAAATGCAACAAGTTATCCTGTTTGGATGCAGTTTGCTTTCTACATCTTTATGATCGCTAGTATGGTTGCGCTTTTTTGGAAGACATTTGCTCATGATGCCAAAGATTGGTTAGCAAACGCGAAACCATACTTTTTAAAGGTATTACGTGTTGCACTGCTCATGTATGTGGCTAACTTTTTTATTAGTATCATCGTAGGGTATGTATCACCCAATGATACTTCCGGCAATCAAGCCATCATCCAAGATGTCTTTAATCAAACACCTGTACTTACGATTTTTATGGCATGTGTGTTTGCACCGATTGTGGAAGAGATTGTCTTTCGAGGTGTTATTTTTAAACAAATTAGAAAACATAGTTCCTTCTGGCTTGCTAGTCTAACTAGTGCTCTCTTGTTTGGTCTGATTCATATCCAGTTTGGAACCAGCTTTGGTTTCGCTGATTTATTGTATATCTTTGTTTATGGAGCTTTGGGCTTTTTTATGTGTAAAGCATATGAAGATACCGGTAACTTTTTTGGTGCGGTATGTTTGCACTTTATTAACAATGCATTGGCAATTCTTGTCATGATGCTCTAGGGGGATGGTATGGATACACGACAACTAAAAGGGAAAATCAAACACTTCATTTTTGAAAATGCGAGTAACCTGTATGGTGTAGCCATACTGATAACAAGTGAAGAGGAAGATGAAGTCGTAATCACTGGTCCCATTGCACATTTACAAAAACAAACCGCCTACCAGTTTGAAGGAAGGTTTGTAGACCATGATAAATATGGATTACAATTTATGGTAACCCATAGCACCTTGGTAATCGATGACCCCAACAGTTATCTGGTTGCCTTTTTTTCTAGTGAACGCTTTTCTGGTATTGGTAAGAAAACTGCACAACTGCTCGTTGAGCAGTTTGGACTCGATGCGATTGAACTGCTTAAAGCACAACCAGAACTCTTAGAAACTTGTGACTTTTTAAATGCGAAAAAGCGTCAAGCAATCCAGGATGGTCTTATGGTAGCAGAAGAAGATGATGCAATTTTATTCTTTTCTAGCCTTGGTTTATCTTCAAGAAACATTGCGCTCATCCAACATCACTATCCACAAAATAGTGTGTCCATCATCAAAGATAATCCCTATCGTATGGTAATGGAACTACATGGTATTGGTTTTGTTACTGCGGATAAATTAGGAACCCGCTTAGGCTTTGCAGCCGATGCCCCACAACGTTTACAAGCACTTGTCTATCAAATCCTTGTAGATGCTTGTTTTCAAAGTGGAGATGCCTATTTCTTAGAAGCAGAGCTCTTTGGTAGTCTTTGTCATAAATCACGCTTAGATTCCCTTATTTTTAGTGATATCGTTAAAACGTTATGTTTCGAAGGCTATCTCAAACAAGAAGTGGATCATTACTATCTCTCTGAACAACATCTTGCGGAAGTTGGAATTGCTCACTTTATTCATAGTTTCCCGCAAGTGTATATGGAAGCAAGGCCAACGAAGCGCATCAAAGAAACAGTTGCTTTGGTGGCAAAAGAGCAAGGTATTGTTTATGATGCAGTACAAAACGAAGCCATTCAAACGTTTTTCAATGAAGATATGATGATTATCAGTGGTGGACCTGGGACTGGGAAAACTACGATTGTCAAAGGTATCATTGAAAGTGTACGTCTATTATATCCGTATGCGAAAATCTTATTAACAGCACCTACTGGTCGTGCTGCCAAACGGATGAGTGAGGTGTGTAATGTTGATGCAACAACCATTCACTCGCTTTTAAAATGGAATTTGGATTTGGATAGCTTTGGGAAAAATGCCAACGATCCCCTGGATGGTGATATTTTAATTGTGGATGAGTTTTCCATGGTGGATAGCCTCTTGTTTTATCGCTTGCTTGCAGCAAGCCATAGCTTGAAAAAAATTATCCTAATCGGGGATGATGAACAGCTTCCTAGCATTCTAGCTGGAAATGTCTTATCCGATTTAATGAAGAGTGGATTCATTCCAACGATTTGTTTGGAGCGTATTTATCGACAAAGTGAAGGCTCTGCCATTATCGATTTAGCGCATACTATCAAAGAAGAACAAGCGCTAAGCTTTGAAAAAACGAGTGATGTCTTATATCTAGCAGCTAACAATGCCCAGCTTTGTGCTGGTGTTGTTAGCCTTGTACAATCGGCGGTGGAGCGTGGCTACGATTTAAGTGAGATTCAAGTACTAGCTCCAATGTACAAAGGAGCGGCTGGTATTGATGCCATCAATCAGGCACTACAAGAGACTTGTAATCCATATCGTGATGAGGCGAGTCAAATGCAGGTAGGTAGTCGTTTATTTCGTGTCAACGATAAGGTCATCCAGTTAAAAAACCAAGCAAACGATGAAATCTATAATGGTGATATTGGTGTTGTGGTTGATGTTGCGTACTATGGGAAAGGTCATGTAGACAATGCTTTGATCGTTGCTTTTGATGGTAATGAAATTACCTATCAAGAAGAACAACTCATCTATTTGCGATTGGCTTATTGTATTAGTATTCATAAATCACAGGGAAGTGAATATCCGATTGTAATCTTGCCAATTTCCAAGGAACATACGCATATGTTGCAAAAGAAATTATTATATACAGCCATTACTCGTGCAAAACGCTCCCTCATTGTCTTAGGCGATTTAAATTTGTTTGCCCAAGCAATTCATAAAGGGGAACGCCAACCGCGTAGAAGTACGTTAGGTTCGCGAATTACAGCGTTATTTACCTAAAAAGGCATCACTTTTTGGTTTTACTTTTGTACGAAGTATGGTACAATATACAACGATTAGAAGCGATGAAAAAGACGAGTAAATAGGTTGGGCAGTGCAGAGAACGGATGGTTGGTGAGAATCCGGATGCGCCACGTATTGAAGCTACTTTGGAGTGGAAACGCAGATCTGCGGCATAAAGATATTAGAGGTGCTCAAGCAATTGTGTTTGAGAATCAGGATGGTACCGCGTTTTAGAACGTTCCTGAAGTAGAGGAACGTTTTTTTTTATTTTAGGAGGACTTATGAAACAATTAACAGGAAATGAAGTACGACAACTATTCTTAGATTATTTCGCAAGCAAAGGACATATGGTAGAACCAGGTGCTCCACTTGTACCAAACAACGATCCTACCTTGTTGTGGATCAACTCGGGTGTAGCTGCCCTTAAAAAATACTTTGATGGAAGTGAAAAACCAGCTTCCCCACGTATTACCAATGCACAAAAATCAATTCGTACCAACGATATTGAAAATGTAGGAAAGACAGCACGTCACCATACGTTCTTCGAGATGTTAGGAAACTTCTCAATTGGTGACTATTTTAAACCAGAGGCGATTGGATTTGCTTGGGAATTCTTAACAGATCCAGCTTATATTGGGATGGAAAAAGAAAAAATGTACATTACGGTACATCCAGATGATCATGAAGCTTATGATATTTGGACCCGTGTACATGGTGTAGATCCAAGCCATATCTTGAAAACCGAATATAACTACTGGCAAATTGGAGAAGGTCCTTGTGGTCCAAATACTGAAATTTTCTATGACCGTGGAACTGCTTATGATCCAGAAGGTTTGGGAGAAGTATTGTTCTTTGAAGAACGTGATAACGATCGTTACATTGAAGTATGGAACGTAGTTTTCTCTCAATACGATGGAAAAGAAGGAGTAGCGCGTAAAGACTACCAAGAACTACCGCAAAAAAATATTGATACGGGTATGGGATTAGAACGTTTGGTTAGTATCATTCAAGATGGGGAAACCAACTTTGACACCGACTTGTTCTTACCAATCATTGCCGCAACACAAACACTAGCTGCTCACCCTTATGAAGGGGAATACAAGATGGCATACCGTGTGATTGCTGACCACATTCGTACGTGTACGTTTGCGCTAGCAGATGGTGCTTTATTCTCAAATGAAGGACGTGGTTATGTACTTCGTCGTTTGTTACGTCGTGCGGTTCGTTTTGGTAAAAAATTAAATATCAACGAAGCGTTTCTATACAACTTAGTACCTGTCGTATACGAATGTATGCAAGCCTACTATCCATATTTAGAAGAAAAAATCGCCTTGATCCAAAAACTAATCAAGTTAGAGGAAGAGCGTTTCCATACAACACTTGTGGATGGAGAAAAACTATTGTTGGATATGATGCAACATGCCAAAGAGCAAACAATCGATGGTGCTACTGCCTTTAAACTATATGATACATACGGTTTCCCATTCGAATTAACACTTGAAATTGCACAAGAGCATGGATATAGTGTTGATAAAGCAGGATTTGATGCGCAAATGAAAGAACAAAGAGAACGTGCTCGTGCTTCTCGTGCTGAAATGGGAAGTATGGCAAGCCAATCGGCAGATTTAATGAACACAACGGTAGAAAGTAAATTTGTTGGCTATGAAACGACAACAGTGGAAGCTACGATCATTGCCTTGTTTGAAGCTGGTGTAAGTGTAGATTCGATTGAAGAACAAGGGGAAGTGATGTTTGATGTCACTCCATTCTATGCCGAAAGCGGTGGACAAGCAGCAGATGCTGGTAGTCTAATAGCAGAAGGTGTGGAAGCACGTATTACGGATGTGAAAAAAGCACCACATAAACAACATTTACACAGTGTTAGCGTAAGCGGTGGGCACTTAAGTGTTGGTCAACGTGTAACGCTAGCCATCGATGTAGAACGTCGTGCAATCATTACAAGCAATCACTCCGCAACGCACCTTTTGCAACATGCATTAAAAAGCGTTGTTGGTGATCATATTACCCAAGCGGGAAGTAGTGTAAGCGAAGAAGCATTACGTTTTGACTTTACGCACTTTGAAAAAGTAACTACCGAACAATTACAAGCGGTAGAGCGTTTGGTAAACCAAGCAATTTGGGCACAAGCACCAGTAGTCATTGCTTACCAAAGCCAAGAAGAAGCCAAAGCAAGTGGTGCAATGGCACTATTTGGAGAAAAATATGGGGATGTAGTTCGTGTTGTAACGATGGATCGTTTCTCAAAAGAATTGTGTGGAGGAACGCATGTTAGCAATACTGCACAAATTGGAATCTTCAAAATTACAAGTGAAGAAAGTGTAGGTTCTGGTGTTCGTCGTATTAGTGGAATTACCAATAAACTTGTTTACGAACAATTGCTTGCACAAGAAGCCTTGTTGGATGAAGTTGCAACGGATGTGAAAGCGACAAACCGTACGTTGTTAACACAAAAAGTACGTAGCATCGTAGAAGAAAACACAAGCTTGAAAAAAGAACTACAAACATTAGAAACAAAAATGATGCAAGAAAAAGCCAATGCCTTGTTATCACAAACGGAAGAAATCAAGGGATTGCGTGTGTTACTAGCAACATTTGAAAACGTAGAAGGTGGCGCATTAAAAGCCATGGCAGATGATCTTCGTAGCAAGATGGAATCTTGTTT
>JBOFMT010000021.1:0-3736 GCA_051658525.1 Erysipelotrichaceae bacterium
TTTCTACTCAAGAGTATGGAAGTTATGTAAGTAATCTAGACACAGATAGCAACTTGCAAACCTACGGTAGTTTTATTTCGTTACCGGAAACGTGTGATATTGAACATAGTAAGGTTTTACCTGCTGGAAAGTACATCACAATGTATCATAAAGGTGGATATTTAGATTTAGAAGGAGTAGCAATGTTTATTGCTTGGATTAAGGACAACAACTACTCCATTGTAGGGGATCTCTGTGATTTCTGTTTGGTTGATTATTCCTTTACCCGAGATGAAGATGAAATGATTCAAGAATTTCAGGTAAGAGTAGAGTAGAGAAGGACACAATGTGTTCTTTTTTTTATGGGTTTCATAAAAACAATCGCTTTTGTGATTTTTTTATAAAAGGGTGTTGACTACCCCCTTACGGCATCCTATATACTAACGTTGTGAAAAGATGAACAAAAGGAAAGAGGATTTGTATGAGTAAGAAAAAAGATATTTTGGGATTTACGAATAAGATTTTAACTGGGATGAGTATTGGTATTGTTATTGCCTTAGTACCATCTGCTTTATTAGGAGAATTAGCAAAAGCTTTAGATCTACAAGCAATTGTAGAGATTACAGGATTTGCTAGTAAATTATTAGCTCTTGTTATGGGTTTATGTATTGCAATGCAATTTAAAATGACTCCAATTCAATCAGGAACACTAGCTATTACTACCTTCATTGGTTCTGGTGCTATCAAAATGATGGATGGAATGACGGTTATTGGTGGTATGGGTGATGTTATTAATGCTGGTTTAACAGCAGCAATTGCAACATTGCTAATTCTTTACATCGGTGATAAATTAAAAGCTTATACAATGTTATTAGTACCAACAATTGTGATTACTTTAGTAGGTTTTATCGGACTTCAAACACTACCTTATGTAGCAAGTATTACAACTTACTTAGGAGAAATGGTTTCTATGTTTACTACCCTACAACCAATTCTAATGGGTATGTTAATTAGTGTAAGTTTTGCCTTCTTAATTATTTCACCAGTTTCTACAGTTGGTGTTGCCATGGCGATTTCACTTGCAGGTATTGGTTCTGGTGCAGCAAACTTAGGGATCTGTGCAGCAGGATTTGGATTAGCAGTACTAGGATTTAGTAAAAATGGAATGGGAACTTCAGCAGCACACTTCTTAGGTTCACCAAAAATTCAAATGGCAAACTTTGTGAAACAACCACGTATGATTTTACCAATTTTAGCAAATGCTGCAGTACTAGGTGCAGTCGGTGCTATGTTGGGTATTCAAGGAACACCAAGCAGTGCTGGATTTGGTTTCTCAGGTTTGATTGGACCAATCAATCACTTAAACATTGTTGGATACTCAGTATCGAGTGTATTAGTAACCATCTTTGCTTTCGTAGTATTACCAATCGCTTTGGGATTTGTAGCTAAATATGTATTTATAAAAGTAACTCCAATCGTTGAAGAAGATGATTATGTTATTGAATTTAAATAAGGAGAATAAAGGATGAACGTTATCGCATTTGCTTGTCGTCCAGATGAAAAACCTGGATTTGATAAATTTAGCGCAGAATTAGAATTAAATGTTACCTATGTAAACCAAAGTTTATCGGTGGATAATGTACACTTATGTGCAGGGTTTGAAGCAGTTACCATTTTAGGAAACTGTGATGCAAGTAAGCCAGTACTTGAAGAATTAGCTCGTCTTGGTGTTAAGTTTCTAGCATCTCGAAGTGCTGGATACAATAACATTGATTTAAGTGCAGCCAAAGCACTCGGTATTCGTGTAAGTAATGCTACGTATTCACCAAACTGTGTCGCTGATTTTGCAGTCATGCTTGCCCTTATGGTGAATCGTAAAGCAATTGACATTATCAAACGCAATGCAGCACATGACTACTCACTACGTGGTTTGATGGGATATGAACTTAAAAATCAAACAGTTGGGGTTATTGGTGTTGGACGAATTGGTCAAAATGTTGTTAAGAACTTCAGTGGGTTTGGATGTAAGATCATTGGATATGATATGTATGAAAATGAAGAAATGAAAAGCTATATGGAATATGTATCACTTGATACGTTGTTTAAAACAGCGGATATTATTACATTACATGCTCCACTTATGGATAGTAATTATCATATTATTAACAAAGATAGTATCGCATTAATGAAACAAGGAGTAAAAATTATTAATACTTCTCGTGGTGAACTCATCCATACGGAAGATTTAATCGATGGATTAAAACGTGGTGATATTGGAGGAGCAGGTTTGGATGTATTAGAATCTGAACTTGGTATTTTCCATCATGATTGTCGGTTTACACAAATTGATCATGACAATTTAGCAATCTTAAAACAATTACAAAACGTTGTTGTTACCAATCACATTGCCTTCTATACAGATCAAGCTGTAATGGATATGGTTGAATGTGGACTTCGTAGTTTGCATTCCTTTGTAAACACGGGTGAAAGTAGCATGGAAATCGGTAAATAATAAAGATATAAAATAGACCCTCCGGATAAACCGGAGGGTTTTGTGTCTTATTGTAATGTTAGATAGGATAGCTTCGATGAAAAAAAGAAGATACTTGTATGAAAGATATCCGAATTATCAGCTAAAAACCGAACAAATTGTCGTAATAGAATAAAGCTACAAACCGCAATAAAGTCGTTTCCTAATGTGTTGATTGGTTGTTGATTATAGATTGCAGTAAATAAGGCAATCGTACCTAATACACTACCAAAACCCAATATAAAAGATAATAACAATAAACCGATACGAATCATTTCAGAACATGCATAGATAAAGTAACCTAATGTAGTCAAGATAACTTTAAACAGAAATATAAATTGATTGATAAAGCAAGTATAGATAATTGTGAAAAAGGAATTATGTTGCGTTGAACCCAATTGCCAAAATTTACCAATATTCGTATTGAAAGCATAAGGTGGTTGTTGCTCACTGGTAAAGACAATACGACGTTTATCTTCTTTTACTACTTTTACATTCAAATACAATACAGAAGACTGAATGCTAGAATCTAATTTTTTAAAATTCTTGCTAGAAATAGAAGAGTTTTTCCATTTGATAATCCATTGTTTTCCATTCAGTGGGTATTGATTTAATTGCATAGTTCCTCCATTTATTATCAATGATTTATAGTTATAAGTAATATTGTACGACAAAACCGAGTTAAAAAGTATTGGTATAATGCACAATAACTTAATTATTACCAAAGATTAGGAGTATTGCGACATTGAGATGTGAATTTCGTGGTATAGTTAAAGTAAATAAAGCACGTATTTTAAGCAACGCTGAGAGGAGTAGCAGATGGAACAATTGCTTAGGTTGGAAGATGTGTATAATCAAATTTGTTTAGCTGGAACAGTAACTGAGGATGATTTGAAAATAATTCGATTGGTTGCTAATGAGAATATGAAGAGTGCGTCAATAATGAAAAAAGTTTGCAGAGCTCTAATTGATAGTTCAAATACAAATAATTACGTGGATATAGTTCAAACATTAAATTTATATCTTGACTTTGAAAAAGTAGAGTCTCAGCTAGAACAAATAAAACAAAAAGTAGAACAAAGAGAAAACATAGGTTTGGAGCTACTAGAGTTGATCAATAAGAAAGATGTTATCTCAGAAATTCATAATCTTGCAGAGAAGAATCTAAGCAAAGCATGTACTCAATATACCAGTTGTTTTATTGAGGACGTACCAATCGTATTTATT
>JBOFMT010000022.1:0-24626 GCA_051658525.1 Erysipelotrichaceae bacterium
AGTCCATTTTCCGCAACGAACAATGGTTTTTCATAACGATCATACAATAGATTTAGTGATAAACGGAATCCCAAAGGATCAATTTGCCATCCCCAATCACTTGCTTCTAAATAAGGATTCTTCAATAAACGATAGATATTCCCTGCTGCCATTTCCATATCTTTTGGATCTGTGGATACCACACGACTCATATAATAAGAGAACCCTAAATAATCATGTTTTCCAGCAGCTAAGATTTCATCATCACCAGCTTCTTTTTTTAGTACTACACCACGTTCCTTAAACATTGCTTGTGCATAGTTAGGATATTTCCCTCGCATATGAACATCACTAAAGAATAGACTAGCAAAACGATCACTTTGTAATGCTTTAAAAGCATCCGCAGGGCGGCACTCTCTAGCATAGACAGGACCATAGTTAATCATACATCCAAATTGCCCATTTGGCACCAATTCATGACAAGCAACCACCGCCTTTGCACTCGCTAAAAAGAGGTGATGGGCTGCTTGGTAAATTTGAGTTTCTCTATGTTCTTCTGGATTTGGTACAAATCCACCTCCAGTAAACGTCAAATGCAACATCGTATTGATTTCATTGAATCCCATCCAGTATTTTACACGGTTTGCATAACGTTCCATTACCACACGTGCGTAACGCTCAAAGAAAGCGACGAGTTCACGATTTTTCCATCCACCATAAGCATGAGCTAAATGTAATGGCATTTCATAGTGCGATAAGGTTACAATCGGTTCAATCTTATATTTTGCTAATTCCTCAAACACACGATCATAAAACTCTAGTCCAGCAACATTAGGTTCGAGTTCATCCCCTTTGGGAAAGATACGGCTCCATGCAATACTCATGCGAAAACAAGTAAATCCCATCTGCGCAAACAGAGCAATATCTTCTTTATACGTATGGTAGAAATCAATCGCTTCATGACTTGGAAATGTACCCGTTGGTGGATCTACAATTTCATGCATAATCCCACGAGGCATTACATCAGCAATGCTCATGCCTTTTCCATCACTTAAGTAAGCACCTTCACATTGATTGGCAGAGATTGCTCCCCCCCATAAAAAGTTGTTTCCCATCATAGGTTATACTCCTTCGCGAATTAAAATCTCTTCCGCCATATCTTTTGCTAATAACGCATTCATTAAATGATCTTGAGAATGAATAAGCAATAAGGAAATACTCGTATCCTCACCACGCATTTCTGCTTGTAACAATAAGGTTTGAATCTTATGAGCTTCCAGTAGTGAATTTGCTGCTTCTTCCATTAAGGCTCTAGCTTCGAGCTTTTGATCTTTTCTAGATGCTTGTAGTGCTTGAATGATATTACTTCTTGCATCTCCAGCATACATAATAATATTCATCGCGTGTTGTAACATTGCTTCATTCATTTAGATTTCCTCCAATACAAAACGGTTTCCACCTTTGATATAAGGTAACAAACGTACATAGTCTGGATGTATTTTTGCAATCGTATTACGACGATCATCCACACTCAATACTTGTAAGGCAACCAATAGTTCACCTTTGTAGTTTGCATAAAGATCATTATTTAATAGGATTGTTCCCGGCATTACCACGCGGGAACCTTCTTGCGTAGATGCAATGCTCGATTTTTTCAAACTCAAACGACTTGCATAGTTTCGTAACACACGATCACTACTGTCCCAACGATTTTGTAAGGTTGGTCCTACGAAATGTTCATTGAATCCCGTATCATGAAGTGCTTGTATGCGTAAACGCATCACACCACTTTGAATGTTTGCTAATTGTTGCAGTTCCAAATCACTTGCAAATGCATCTCCAATGATGACATCATCAATGCCCAATGCAAACAATTCTTGTGCAGCAACTTCAATTGGTAGATTACGATGATCTTCTAACGTACATAACCCATCGTTCATAGGCCATGGTCCCATGCGTCCTTCCCCACTAACAAAAGCAGCAGTTCTCAGTCCTAATTTTTTATGACGAGCATGATTACTTAAGAAGCATTCCATCGATAAACCTGTATCTTGTTCTGGGTAGAAATTATGACAGGTGTATAGTTTTTCTTTACGACAACGCAAGTCAACAATACTATCAATATAACCCGTATCAAAGCTTCCATTGACTTCAATGACCAAACCATATTGATTGAACGTCATTGCCGCTTCATGGAAACCACTCATCGGTGCATCCAAACGGATTCCAGTAGCTCCCAAATCAACATAGAATTTCATATCGTTTGGATCAATATCAAGTGCTGTTAATAAATGATGATTGATATCGATAAACACTTCCATACCTAGATCACGTGCAGTCGTTAATAGGGTACGATATTGTTCAATTTGTTCAAATGCAATCACTCGATCTGCATTTAGTTCTAACATACTCGTAAACAAACGACCATAACCTAGGTCATGTGCCTTTTTGATATAGTCTAAATTCGCTTGTAATTCACTTTGTAGTGGGTAAATACTAATTCCTATCATATGAGTCTCCTTATTAGCAAGAAAGTAGGCAAGTGCCTACTTTTCTCCTTCTTTCGCTAAAGTAGCGGCAATTTTTTCATTTTCTTGACGTTCAATTAATTTTAAGAACGGTAAATAAATAATAACAACAATAATAATATTAACAATCGATAACGCAGCTCCTGTCCAGTGCATTCCTGTTGCTAGGAATCCATTTAAAATTGGAGGTGTTGTCCAAGGTACCGTTGCAACCACTGGATGCACAAGTCCCATTTCAATCATAATATAAGAGAACGCACTAATGATACTTGGTCCAATTACGAAAGGAATAAATAACATTGGATTTAATACAACTGGGAATCCAAAGATTACTGGTTCATTGATATTGAAGATTGCTGTTGGTCCAGCAAGTGTTAATAACATTTTGTGACGTCTACGGTTTGAAATAAACATGGCTACAATCAAACCAATCGTACAAGCAGCCCCACCCATATAAACGAATGAGAATAAGAATTGATTCGTAAATACGTTGTATTGGCTCCAATCACTTACCCCTTTTTGGAACAATTCTAAGTTTTGCATCCCCGCTGGTGATAAGGCAACACCTACAAGAGGACCTAAAATATTACTACCGTGGATACCAAAGAACCACAAGAAACTTACTAAGAATGGAATAAACATCGCTGACCAAATATTACCTGTTAAACCAGAGATTGGTGCAGAGATAAACTTTGTAATCAATTGACTTAATACCATACCATCTGCAACTGTTGAAATCGTGTAAGCTAAGATTGCAAATAACGTAACACTGATCATTGCAGGGAATAATTTAGAAAAACTTTCACTTACTGCTGGAGGTACTACATCCGGCATTTTAACTTGTAATGCTTTTAAGTTTGATAAGTGGTGTAATATTGTTACTGACAATAAAGCGACAATCATACAAGTAAACAAAGAGTCTGCACTTAAGTGTGTATAGTTTAAGAACCCAAACGCTGGAATACTAGCTTCCCCTGCAGGTACTTGTGTTAACCAAGGTGTTGTTACAAGGTAAGAAGCTAGGGCAACACCCAATCCTTCTAGTCCAGAGTGACCGTAGTTTTTCCACAAAGATTGTCCAACACTAGCACAAATTAAGAGTCCCCACATTGCCATGGTTCCCCACCAAATATTTTGACATACATTCCAAATCACTTGACCAAATTGTGTGGTTGTTAAGAACGTTTGGTATGCATCAATTTGTAAGTTTTGTACAAGTGTAGCCATAGAAGCTAAAATGATAATACCAATTAAACTCGTCATCCCGTTCCCAATCGAACGGATATGAATTTGACCACCAACTTTATTCGCGATTGGCATTACGCGACGATCCATAATAT
Organism: Erysipelotrichaceae bacterium; assembly: GCA_051658525.1. Taxonomy (GTDB): domain Bacteria; phylum Bacillota_I; class Bacilli_A; order Erysipelotrichales; family Erysipelotrichaceae; genus JBOFMT01. The sequence continues at coordinate 3,848 of JBOFMT010000022.1, forward strand.
CTACAAATTTATCCATCATACTTATTTACCTACCATATCCATTGCCATTGCGAGTGCCTTAGCACCATCCATCATGCCATATACTTGCATCGGAATCACCGTAACCGGTACATTGTGTGGTGCGGCAATTGCACTCACTTTGTCTAACATAAAGCGAACTTGTGGTCCTAATAGAATAACATCACATTTATCTACATAAGCGGATACCGTTGCTTCGCTGATTGCTTCAATCGATACTTCAAGTCCTTGTGCACTTGCCTGTTCCTTCATTTTGTTAACCAAAAGTGAAGTTGACATCCCAGCAGCACACGCTAAGATAATTCTTGTCATATGGTTTCTCCCTCTATTCTTTTGATAAAGCTCCTCGATTTGCATTAAGATAACTTCTGCATTCATGGTTGCAAACGCTGTTTTATCCATGAGCGCAATCGCTGTATTCAAATTTTTATGAGCTTTGTATACGTCAGGTAGTAGATAGTGAATGTGCGGGCCCAGCAACACCACATCCGATGAACAGGTTTCTTGCACACGTCCTTGACCCATTGCTTGGATCTGTAAATCGATGTGCTTACTCAATGCCACATGTCTAAGTTTCACAACCAATAAACTAGTTGTCATTCCTGCCGCACAAAGTAGTGTTACCTTCATCATGTTTACCCTCCTGTATTACATCCTTAGTATAAAACAAAAAATGTAAGCGTTCCACCAGCGCTTTTCCTAAGGGAATAGGAAAAAGCGATTCCCTTAGGAATCGCTTAGGTTTCTAGATACATGGTCTCCATCACATACATAAAATCATGGAAGTTTTTACTATGTTTTACGCGTTCTACAAAATGTGGTAACACTAAGATCTGTGCTAACAAATCCATAAATTGTTGAAGATGTTCTTGATCCGCTTCACTGTAAGCACCCAAGAGCACCACCCGAATCCGATTCTCATCCCAGTGCAGTGGGGTAGATAATACCGCAATGGCAATCTTACTCTCTACTGCACTGAATTGTAAGGCATGCGGTAGAGCAACACCAGATTCTAGCGCTGTGGATACCAGTGCATCACGTGTACATACATCTTCATAGAAGGTTTCATCTACACAACCAAAACTATGTAAACGCGAACACAACTGTGCAATCACTTCATGTTTATGTTTTGCCTGTGGTAGGATGACAAATAAATTAGGATCAAAATAACGGTGCATCAAATCAAAAAATAACAATCGTTTTTGTTGGAGCACCACACGTTCGAGTGCTTCTTTTACTTTGATTTTATCCACAATGGAAAAGGATGGTTGTATTTGGATCATCGTAGTCATCGCACCAACATCGATTGAGGATGTGGTAATAATCAAATTTGCTTGTGCAACCTCTTGCTTGCTCATTTGATGTGCCTTATGCACTACCATCGTATCCAGATTACAAAAACTAGCAACTGCATCCCCTATATAATTCAACATGGTTTTATTGTAAGGAATGACAACCCAAATATGGAGTTGTGCTTGTTTATCTTGTTTTCTAACTTTATAAAATAACATGGCTAAATAGGCAACAACATAACTCCATTCATTGACTTCAAAGCTAACGTTACAAGCATCTTCAACGACTTTACACAACTGCATCGCAGTTGTAAAAATAAAGGGATGATCGTTACGTAGTGCGTTGTGTAAGGGATTGGACAACGTAATTCCGCGCTCCATCCGACTGATGGAAACAAGAATGTGTAAAATCAAATCATCCAAATAAGGTTGTACATCCACTAGGTTCATTTGCATCCCTGCTAAGGTCTTAGAAACAGCACGATAGACCAACTCATAGCGTATTGGATCCACCTTAGGATTGTCTCGAATTGCTTGTTCCAATGCATCCAACTCTAAACTCTTTTCCACCATAAAACTCAAGTAACGACACTGTTCTTCGCTAAGCTGCCATTCGTACTGCGCAAGCTGTTGCTTGAGTTCCATCACGAATGGATGTATCTTTGGTACTTCACTCCATAAGTCATAGCGATTGCCATCCCTTGCTAACATCATAGCAAGTTCCATTTGCATGCGAGAAAGTGAGATGTAACGTGTGGAAATGTCACATGCCGCAACACAGGCTAACAAACATTCCCTTAAACTATCGAAATCATGATTAGGGAAATAACGCTGTAGCTGCATAATATCTTGTTGCACTTGCATTTGTTTCGTTAGTTCAAATAGGATTCGATTACGAGCAAAAGAACCTTCTAAAAAGTAGCTTGGTCCTTTTTTTTCTAGGCGTAATTTGTCTTGATAACACTTCTCCATCCAAAATTTAATTTGCAAACAATCCTGTTCAATCGTTCGCTCACTTACATAGAGCATTTCTGCTAATTCATAGAGATCAACCGTTTCGTGGTCTAGTAGGGCAAGTAGAATGACGACAATCCGATCACTTGGCTCACTTTGTGAGGTTCGCTCTTTCGCAACGTAAGTAGAAATCAAGTAGTAGCCTTTGACACGGTCTCCTAAGATGGTTTCCCCTAGCACACTATTAATCGCTGCTACATCGTTTCGGATGGTTCGTGTACTTACATCGAGCCATTGTGCAAGTTCACTTCCCTTTACATACGAATTTGAAGTGCGCAAGCTTTCAATGATTTTTACCTGTCGTTGTGTTAACATTCATCATCCCCCATTTTCGTTAGTTTTATTTTAACATATCCCACGTTTTCCTACAATATGAATGAATTTTGTGAATTTATGCTCTTTTAGATGGGTAAATGCAAAAAAAGAGCAAGAATTTACCCTCTTAGCTCTGTTTTATTTTTATGAATCACGACCCGTTTCCAACTGTAAAATCGAATCGGCAATGCGTAATGTTGAAGCACGATGTGAGACCAAGACAACCGTACGGTTTTCTCGTTCCGCATCCAACACTTTTAAGATTTCTGCTTCATTTAAACTATCCAAATTACTTGTTGGCTCATCTAACAACAAACAAGGAGAATCATACAGGAAGGCACGTGCTAGTCCAATTCGTTGGCGTTCGCCACCGGATAAACTATCACCAAGTTCTCCTACTTTAGTAGCATAACCTTTTGGAAAACTTAAAATACGCTCATGCATCGCAGCTTTTTTCGCTGCTTGCATCACTTCTTCTTTTGTAGCATCCGCTTTCGCAATGGCAATATTTTCATAGATTGTCGTATCAAACAAATACGTATCTTGTGTAACATAACTTTGCATCGTTCTTAAATTTTTCGTATTGATCGTGCGAACATCATTTCCATTGATGCTTACACTTCCCGCATTTGTATCATAGAAGCGCATCAATAGTTTCAACAACGTTGATTTTCCACTCCCGCTTTTTCCTTGAATTCCAAGAATAGCACGTGGTGGCAAGCTGAATGACACATCATTTAAGATGGTTTCATCCTCATACGCAAAGTGAACATTGTTAATGGATACATCTTCAAATGTAGTAACGACACCCGCTTCAACTTCTTCGATTTCAGGTGACTCTTCTAATAAATCCAAGACACGGTTGCCACTTGCAAATGTATAAAATAAGTTATTGGCTAAGTTACTAAGGGCAACTACAGGACCAAATGAGGATGCCATAGCTACTACCGCAACTACAAACCCCATCAGAGAGATTGCATTTGTCATATAGAAGTAACTTGCAACCAAGCACATCAAGACAATACTACTTAAAATCACAATATCACTGATGGCACGAATTTCACCTTCAATTGCTTTTAGACGAGCTTGCATCACTTCTAAGCTGTCATTTTTTTCATGTAGATTAGCCAAACGTTGTACTTGGGCATCAAATTGAAGGATTTCTTTTACTCCACGGATATTATCGAGTAAATAACCATTGAGTTCTCCAAACTCATTACGGTACGTAATTCCATCTTCTCTCCCTTTTTTCGACATCATGAGAGGAATTACAATTCCTACAACGAGATAGCCAACAAGTGCTACCAGTGCGATGATGACATGAATTTGATAGAATACATACAGTAAAATCATTGAGGTTAAGAAAGCAATACCGATAGGAGAAATCGTATGGGCAAAGAACACTTCCAACAACTCAATATCCGATGTGATAATGCTAATTAAATTTCCTTTATCCTTACCATCCAGTTTTGCTGGCGCTAGGGTTCTTAACTTGGCAAAGATTTGATTTCGAAACTCTGCTAAGATTTTAAACGCGATAAAGTGGTTACAAGCTTGCTCTGCATAACGTAAGATTCCTCGTGCAATGGCAAAGAATACGAGCAAACCGACAAACCAGGTCCATGAAAAGCTGACGCCTTCTACGATTTGAACCAAACCATAAGCTCCCATCACCGGAATGATGATCGCACATAAGAAACCAAGTACTCCAAGAACAATGGCTAATAGCATCAAATGCATAAAGGGCAAAACACGCCCGATGAGTTGCATGGCAACACGAAATCCATTTCGTTTCATCTTATACTCCTCCTACTTGTTCTAGTGCTTGTTGCGTTGTTACTAACTTGTGATAACATCCCTTGTTAGCTAATAATGTTTCATGCTGGCCGTACTCTACGACGCTACCTTGATCCATGACATAAATTTGATCACTATCTTTTACATTTTCCAAACGGTGAGAAATTAACACAACCGTTTTTGTTTTTGCTAAGCTTTTGATAATTTCCATAATCTTAGTTTCACTCTCAACATCAATATTGGAAGTAGCCTCATCAAAGACATAGAAATCGGTATTATATAATAAAGCACGTGCTAATACCAAACGTTGACGTTGTCCACCTGAGAAATTCGTCCCATGCGCATCCACACTTGTATTTAAGCCTGCTTGTGCCATCACAAAGTCATAAAGTTCAACCTGTTGTAAAACAGCTACCATTTCTTCTTGTGTTGCATCCGGTTTCGCCATGCGTAGGTTATCCGCTACCGTTCCTTTAAACACATAACCCAAATGCGTTACACGTGTCATTTGACGTAGTAAACTAGCGGATTGAATGTCTTGGTAACGATGAGTTCCATAGCGCAGCTCGCCTTGTTCGACATGGTATTCTTTGAACAGCAGACTAGCAATCGTACTTTTTCCACAACCAGATTCTCCCACGATACTCGTAAGTTTTCCTGGTTCAAAACGCATCGATACCTGATTTAAGATCATGCGATCTGCTTCATACGCAAAACATACATCTTCCAATGTGATTGGCTCTACACCGCAAACGACATGGTGTTGACTTTCATCTACAACTTCAGCATCTAAGAAGGCGAAAATCTTCTTACAAGCTGCCATACCATTCATCGCAATATGGAAGAAAGAACCTAATAAACGTAACGGGATGAAAAATTCAGAAGATAATAAGACCATCGCAATCACACCAGCAAACCCTAAGGCTCCTGCTTGAAATTCTCCAATGGCTAATACAACACCCAATACCGTACCACCATAAGCAATAATATCCATCACCGAAATAGAATTGAGTTGCATCGTTAATACACGCATCGTGATTTTTCTAAAATGTTCTGCTTCCTCTGCCATAAACTGAGCACGGTTTTCATCCGCTTGGTAAACTTTCAATGTAACCAACCCTTGTAAGTTATCCAAGAAGGAATTTCCTAAATTGGTGTATAATCCCCAATATTTATGAAGTAATTTCTTTGCAAATTTTTGCACCGCAATAATCGATACAGGAATAAGTGGTACACATAACAGTAGTGCTACAGGTACCTTCCAGTTTAACCAAGCTAATACGGCAAAGAGCGTAATTGGAGCTAATAGCGAATAGAAAAACTGTGGTAGATATTTACTAAAGTAAATTTCTAATTGTTCTACCCCTTCGACTCCAATTTGCACAAGTTCTGCTGTCGCAATATGATTTTGATAACCAGAACCTAGTTCAATGACCTTGCCATAAATACGATCACGCAAGACACTTTTCACTTCAACACTAGCACGATAGCTAGCACGTGTTGCTGCACGGTTACAATAAAACCGTACGCCAAACACTACAGCAGCCACAAAGAATACAAAGATAAATTCCCCACTTGTTACGAGTTGTAGGCGAATATTATTGATAAAATTAGCTAGTACGAGGATGAGTGCAATATTAGCAACCAGTGCCAACCATTGCCAAAAAACCGTATGAAATACGTGTTTTTTAGAATCTTCCATCATGACAATCAATCGTTTATTAATCATGTTGTTTCACAACCTTTCTTTTTTCTTGCAATGTCGCAAACACATGCGAGATCGCCATCCAAGGACGAACAAATAACATGCGCTTCCCTGCAAACTTCATTACGTTACGAATTTCCTCTTGCTTGTCTTTTTGATAACACTTGATATGACAATTGGCGCAAAAGGTTTTTTCTTCCATAAAAGGACAAACATCAATTCGTTTGTGTGCATAAGCTAAGAGTTCGCTACATTCTTTACATAGTTCTTTTTTTTTACCAGCTTTCTCATGATTTGCATCACAATAGATTTGAACCATTTCACCTACCACCGCTTTTTCTTTCACACGACGATCTTCTACTGGTTGAATCGTTTTAATACGGCAGGCAAAATAATAATATTTAAACATAATCACTGCTAAGATACAATACTTTGCGTGTACAATAGGTACCATCCAATACGCCAACAGCAACATCAGCGTTGCTGGTACTAAGATGGTGACTTTTGTCTTCAATGTCATTGCCCGACTCGTAACAAACTCTTCTAGATGATTTTGATAGAGTTTGGTTCCTAAAAACCAAGTATGAAATCGTTTGGACCCTTTCGCAAAACAAGCGGTAGCTAAGAGCAAAAACGGTGTTGTTGGTAAAACCGGTAAGATAACACCAACCCAACCAATGGCAAAAAAGATAAAACCTAAGGTAATAAAAATGATATTTTTCATTTTATGCATATACGAGCCTCTACTTTCTTTTTCCTAACATTCTGTTTTCAAAGTTCAAAAGTGTTGAGCTTTAAAAACAAAATCAGATAGGCAATCCTATGGACCGCCTATCGATTGGTTTGTTTGTTTTTATTTACTGCGATACAAGAAACAATGAATCCCTACAAATACCAACAACAAGACTGCAGATAGTTTATGTGCGATTAAGACTGCAAGATCGCGAGACTCTGGACGAATTAAGAATCCAGACACGAAGGCAACAACCAAACACACCATCATACATACTTTTACTACTTTACATTTATTCCACTGTTTCATATATTCATATACCTCTACTATACTAAGCTTATTGGAAAACGTTTAATACATCTTGCATCATTTGAAGTGCAGATTGGTAACCACCTGTTGCTAAGTACCAAGTCGTTGCATCCAAGTAATAGATTGCATCATTTTGTGCAGCTGTTGTACTTGCTACCAAATTGTTATCCATAACACTTGATGCACTACCGTCACCAGCAACTACCGCATTACGATCGATTACGAAAATAATATCTGGATTTTTTTCTGCGATATATTCATAACTTACACTCATACCGTGTGTTGAAGATTCAATTGCTTCATCCGCTTGTTTTACATTCAATGCATCATGAACAAATCCAAAACGAGAACCTGAACCATAAGCTGAGATATTTCCATCATTTGTTAATAAGATCAATGCTTTTTCTTCTGCTGTAGCTGTAATTGCCTTAACATCTTCTACAACGGCTTTGATTTCATCCATTGCTGCATCTACTTTATCTTGCACATTGAAGATTGTTCCAAGTTGTGTAAAGTTGTGTTCCAATGAACCAATATAATCTGTATAATCTGTTCCCAATTGAATTGTTGGTGCAATTTCACTTAACTGCTCATAGAAGTCACTTTGACGTCCACCGATGATAATCAAATCTGGTTCAAATTCATAGATTGCTTCGAAGTCTGGGTCTTTTACACCACCGACTGCTACTGTTGTATCCAAGTAGTGCTCTAAGTAAGGTAACATTGAACTATGAACCGTACCCAATTCTACTTCAATATCAAATGCATCGATTGCATCTAAAATTCCATAGTCAAATACAACAACTTTCTTAGGGTTTGCTGGAACTTCTGTTGTTCCATAAGTATCCGTAACTTCAACTGTACTATTTGTGTTTTCTTTGTTTTCGCTGTTTCCACACCCTGTTAACAGCATCATCGCAGCTAATGCTGACGCAACTAATTTTTTCATATGTTCTCTCCTCTTTTTATTTGTAGTAAACACAGATCGATTGATCGTGTATTTTATGAATTTCAATCGGCATATTATAGATATGCGATAAAATTTCCGATTTCATAATCTCGCTCGTAGTACCTTGAGCATAAATATCTCCATGTTTCATGGCAAAGATATAATCCGCATAGGTCGATACAAAGTTAATGTCATGAATAACAACCATTACGGTTTTTCCTTGCTCATCAACCAATCGTCTAAGGACGCGCATAATTTGTACACTGTGTTGCATATCCAAGTTATTCAGTGGCTCATCTAAGAAGATGAAGGCACTGTCTTGAGCGATTACCATCGCGATATACGCAAGTTGACGTTGGCCACCAGAGAGTTCATCTAGAAAGCGTTCTGCTAAGGGTAATAAACCCAAATAGTTTAAGGCTTCCTCAACTTTCGCATGATCTTCCGCTTGTAAGTTTCCTTTACAATGTGGATAGCGTCCAAATTCAACCAAATCACGAACGCGTAAACGCATGGTTTGATGGTTGCTTTGTTTTAAAAACGACAAGCGCTTGGCTAGAGTCTTGGTATCCCAACTTGAAATTTCTTTCCCATCTACTTCAATCGTTCCCGCATCTTTATCTAGAATACGAGCGATGATACCTAAGAGGGTAGATTTCCCAGCACCGTTACTCCCGATAAACCCGATCATTTGTCCAGGTGTAAGTGTTAACTCCACATTGTGTAACACATCGGTTTTACCATATGATTTTTTGATATTTTTTACTTGAATCATACTTTAGCCTCCTTAAGCATCATCATGACGAAGAATAAACCTCCGATAAAGTTGATTACAACAACCAACGGGGTATTGAATTGGAATACACGCTCTACAATTAAGCTTCCCCCAATTAAGAACATAGTTCCAAGTAGGGTACTAACGCGTGTTAGAGTTGCCATCTTATACGTAGGTGTAATCTTACGTGCAAGACTGACAACAAGCAATCCTAAGAAGGTAATTGGACCAACCAACAGTGTCGCAACACTTGTTAATAGGACAACAACCAGTAAGTGTTTTTGAATTGCTTTTTTGTAATCGACTCCAAGCGACATGGAAGTTTCTCTACCAAGTGCAATAACTTCGATTTCTTTTTCTTTCTTTTTTTCATACAACCAACACCCAAAGATAATGAGGGCTGCAAGTACAATGAGTTCGGTGTGCATGTTGTTTAAACTTGCAAACATCCGTCCTTGTAAGACTTCAAATTCATTGGGATCCAACATGATTTGCATAAAGTTCGATAACCCATCAAATAATGTCGAAAGTACAACTCCACACAACAACAGGTAATACACATTGCGTGATTTGGAGCGGAACATAAAGCCAAACAAGAAGAAACTAAAGATTAACATCAAGGTTAAACTCAAGAAGAAGTTGTTGTAACCACTCATTTTTACCAACGATCCAGATCCAAAGAAGAACACAATGATCGTTTGAATAAAGAGATATAGTTTATCCAGCCCCATAATACTTGGTGTTAACAAATGATTTTCGGTAATTGTTTGAAAAATCAAACTACTTGCACTAAGTGCATAGGCTACCAAAGCCATAACAATAACTTTTTCCAAACGTTTTGGGAATACGTACCCAAAGTTTTTACTTGTCAATCCAACAAATAAGAAGATGAGTAGTAATGTCAGTGTAATCCCATAGAGAAACCACTTTTTCTTTTTATCCATTTTTTTGACTCCTTCCTAGAACAAACAGGAAGATCACGCTTCCGACAACACTAACGACAACGCCTACCGGCAACTCGTACGGTGCAATTAAGGTACGTGATAGTAAATCACATCCAAGCAAGAACAACGCTCCAATCGCGATATTCCATGGTAAATTGGTACGTAAATGATCCCCTTTGAAAATCGATACGATGTTAGGAATGATGAGTCCAACAAATGGAATCGTTCCTACCGTTACCACAACACTACTTGTTAATAACGCAACTAGGATAAGTCCAGTAGCAGAAATTACACCAAACGATAACCCTAAGTTTTTACTTGTTTCTTTTCCCAAACCAACAATCGTAAATTCTCTTGCATAGAAATAAGCAACAATAACAATCGGTAAACCAATCCATAACAGTTCATATCTTCCAGAAACAATCAAACCAAAGTTTCCTTGCATCCAAGCCGACATGTTTTGTACTAGATTAAAACGATAAGCAATAAAGGTTGAAATGGCACTTACAACATTACCTAGCATCATCCCAATTAAGGGCAACATGATGGGATCTTTGATTTTAATTTTGGAAATAAACCCCATAAAGAGGAAGGTACCTAACATGGCAGTAACACCAGCAAACAACATTCTCTCGAAAATCGTACCAGAAGATAAGAATAACAAGGATAACATCATTCCTAGCTTTGCCCACTCCATGACCCCCATGGTAGAAGGCGATACAAATTTATTATTTGATAAGGTTTGCATGATACTACCAGCAACACTTAAACTAGCTCCGGTGATTAACACCGCCAATAAACGTGGTAATCGCGAATCTAATAAGATCATGAGCTGTGTGGTATCCCCAGCTAAAAGATCACTCAAGGAAAAACTGTAAGCTCCGATGAAGATCGATGCAATCGATGCGACAACCAAACCAACAATCAACCATGTAAAATTGTTTTTCTTAAACATATGTATTCCATCCTTCGATTGTTATATGTTACCTTAAACTAACATCCAGTTCAAAATAAAAGTTAGACCTAGCTAACATGTGTTAAGTATACTGTAGATTTCCTTATGTGTCAATACAATAATAAGAAAAAAAAAACAAAAGAAAAAGGTTAGCATACTCGCTAACCTTACAATATTTGTTATTGGAATGGGAATTGCACGTCAAATAGTGGTGTAAATCCATCGAATAGATCAAAGAATGCCGTTGCATCTTCAGCACTTAAGTCGGTTGTTAATTTACCCGCTAAGATGAAATCACTTGGTTTTGCCATTTTTGTAAACATAAACGCAAAATCAGTTTGTGTCATTGCGATACTTCCTTTAACCGTTTTACTGTTTGCAGGATGTACTTCTAAAACCCCATTACGGATTTCCACATCTCTTACAAAGTTTTTATCGGTTAATTCAAAACGGATATTATAATGTGCATCTGCAGCTTTTGGTCCATTTAATTTAACTTTAATCATTTCAAATAGACTATCTACAGGACATTGCATTACAGGACGAATAAACACAGCTGGAGAATTGAATTCTGGAATTGCTTCTTTGATTGCATCCAATTTTCCTTCTAAGTTGTAAGCTTGCGTAATATACCAGTTACGGAATGGTGCATTCTCAGTTAAATAACCAAGTTCTCTTAAAGCTTTTGCTTTTAGTGTACGACCTACCGTATCATTTTGATCAATCGTTACCAAATGACTCGATAATTCCGCAGCCCATTTGAAATCTTTGCTTTCAAGCGCCGCTTCAATTAATGCTACAACCTTATCTTTACCAATCGCATCCACATAGCGTTTGCTACGTTCGTATGGATTGTGTGGTTCAAGATGTTGTGCATCTCCATTAAACCAACCAACATGTGTTGCATAAACCAAACGTACCCCTTGTGTAAAGGTTCCATAATGTTCTCCCATACGAGGACGTTGGAATAAATGTGGAGGCAATTGTTCTAATTCCTTCACGATATTTTCTGGTGTATACCCTTTGTTGATCAAACGTACTGTTTGGTCATGTGTATATTGAATCAAGTCACGATAATCCGTTAAATGTTGGTAACTTGCTTCTACACCATCAACCGGACGCATGTGGTTCCCAATCAAGTGTTCTGCTGGGAAGGTACGCATCAAGTCGATTGCAGCCATCCAATTGTTTGGATTACGGTTAGATCCACGAATGGAATAAATATTTGGGAAACTCTCCCCTTGAATCGTTTCTGCTACATGCAATACTTTTTGTTCTGGGAACCAGATACAAATTTCATCACTACATTCACTAGGTACGTGGTGAATATCCATCGCCATACCAGCAACGCGAAGTTCTAAATGTTTTTCCACAATTACGTTTGGCAATACCAAATCTTGACGGCCTGTCTCTAAAGACGGTCCATTTCCAAGGTTGATACGTCCTTCTGCATTCAGTGGTAATAATGATCCATACATATAGAGAGAACGTGAAGTTTTGATATCAACCAACCATCCACTCTCTTTCGCAACACCTTCTGCAAATCCTGCTTGTGCAATGATTTTAATATCATGTTCTTTGATATAAGCTTCTACATTTTCAACACCTGGGAAACAAGCATACGTACCTGCCCAGTGATCTGGATGGTGATGTGTATATAAAATCGCTTTGATTGGTAAATCACTGATTTTTCTAAACTCAACCCATACTTCTTCCATGGATTCGAAACTTTCACATGGATCGATGATGATAAGTCCATCGTCCCCAACGACCATAACAGGTGCGTCTACTGCATAACCAAATGCAGTATAAAAGCGTTCCTTTGTTTGGTAAACTTGTTTTTTGAAAATCAAGCTACGCTCAGTTAATCTAGGATTAACCGTATCCGAAAATTCTTCGTAAGCATAGTTTGAAATCGCTTGACGTTGTTCTAACGTTTTTGGAATTAATGAAGATTGTTGTTCTTTACTCATTTTGTTCTCCTCTTCTAGTTACTTTCTACTTGCAGTATAAACTATGGGCAAACCCCAAAGTCAAGCAGAAACATTAGATTCCCTATTTATAGTGATTGAATTGCCACTGGATTCCAAACTTATCTTTTAGCGAACCATATTTTGCATTCCAGAACGTATCCGCTAAAGGAAACAACACTTGCCCACCTTGTGCTAAAGCATGAAATTCACGTTCCATTTCCGCCTCATCTTCATAGTCAAGAAAAATACTAAAATTATCACCCATATGAAGAGGACGATCCATTAATACATCACTCAACATAATCTGAGAGCCATGAACCCATAACGAAGCGTTCATCACCAACTGTTTACTCACTTCATCGATTGGATGTTTAGGATCACTTGGCATATCAGAGTACAATGCTACCTTTACTTCCTTAAGATTAAATACTTCTTGATAAAAATCAATCGCTGCTTTGCTTTCCGTGCGGAAATACAAATAAATACCCATAGACATATTACTTTCTCCTTTTTGTTTTAGCTTATTCTATCATCTCTTAGAAAAACTACAACTCCATCGACTTTGTATTATTTTTACGTAATTAAGCGCATACCAAACACTTGTTTTGTGAGGCTTTTTTCTTTATTTATTTTCATCGTATTGACAATTAGACCTATACATAGTGTAGAATAATAGTAAGAAGTAAAGAGGTAGTCCTGAATGATTAAATTAGAAAAACTTGTTGTACCTACAATCAAAGAAGTATTTGTACGTGAAATCGAAGCGATGATCTTATCTGGAAAACTTAAGGTAGGTGAGCGTTTACCGACCGAGCGTGAAATGGCCGAACATATGAATGTAAGTAAAACAATTATTAACTTAGGTATGAACGATCTTGTTGCCAAAGGCTTTGTTGACGTTATTCCACGAAAGGGGATTTTTGTCGCGGATTATCGAAAAAAAGGAAAACTAGATTCTTTACTCAGCATCATTAACTTTAAAGGTGGAATGATGGACAAACGTGCTTTTGAGTCCTTGATGGAATTTCGATTGGTTAATGAGTGTGAAGCTGCTCGTTTGGCTGCCAAACATCGCAGTGAAGAGGATTTACAAAAGATGCAAGCTAAAATTTCCTCATTACAAAACTCTGAAAGTATTGAAGACTTCGCAAAACATATCTTTGAGTTTCATCATTTGATTTTTTGTGCGACCAATAATGTAATCTATCCTTTGGTTCACAACGGCTTTGAGAAATTAAGTTTGTATGTCTCTACCATCTATTTTCAATCCTTTGAAACCAATCAAGCAATGGAGCGAATTAACACGTTATATGAAAGTATCCAACAACAAACGAGCGAACAAGCAAGTCTTGCCATGCGCAATTTAATTTTAATCGGTATGGAAGTCATGGATACGCAATATTTTGAACCACAATCCTAACAAGTACACTGTACTTGTTTTTTTATGTAATCGATACAAAATCTATACAAAAAAAAGCCCCGAAGGACTTATTTGTTTTTATGGAGCGGATGATGGGAATCGAACCCACGTAGTCAGCTTGGAAGGCTGAAGTTCTACCATTGAACTACATCCGCAAATCATAAGAATGGTGACCCGTTGGCGACTCGAACGCCAGACCCTCTGATTAAAAGTCAGATGCTCTACCAACTGAGCTAACGGGTCACATATAATGGTGCCGGCTAAAGGACTTGAACCCTCAACCTACTGATTACAAGTCAGTTGCTCTACCAATTGAGCTAAGCCGGCGTGTAAATGGTGGGGGTTAACGGGCTCGAACCGCTGACCCTCTGCTTGTAAGGCAGATGCTCTCCCAACTGAGCTAAACCCCCGTGGACATCCTCGATTAAACTGTTTTAACCTTGGTGCCTATATATAATACCATTTGGACAACATCGTGTCAACGATTATTTGTATTTTTTTTCATATCTTTTTTTAGGCTTTTTTTATCGTTTTTTTCACCAAAATTCATGATTGGATGTGGTGACCGCCTGTGCTCCTGCATCGAGGATGGTTTGAATCTGCTCTTTGTTTTGTAGGAGTCCTCCTCCAATGACAGGAACACTTGTTGCCGCTTGCAACAAAGCAATTGCTTGTGGTGCTAAAGCAGGTAACATCTCTACAAAGTCTGGCTTGGTTTTATTTACCTGTACCATCGCTTTTTGTAAACTTTGATGGTCAATTAAAAAGACACGTTGAATGGCAACGACCCCATTTTTCTTTGCTGCTTCTAGTACGCGTGGTTTCGTGGATAGGATGCCATCTACATGTTGCGATTGCACTAAAAATTCAACCCCATACTCATCACTACTTACACCTTTCAATAGATCGATGTGCACATAGAGCTGTTTCCCTGCAAGATGAGCACGATTTACCATGTCTGCCAAAAAGTTAATGTGCATATCGAGAATCACCCCAATCACACAAGAAGAACGCAAAAAGCGTTCAAAGTTTTTCATATTCGTTATTGCTGGGATGATTGGTTGTTTGTGTTGCATGAAAGGTACTCCATTTCTCGCGTTGCTACGATATCAACACCAAGCCCAAGTACATTTTCCACAATGACTTGCCCATAGGTGACTGGTGCCTGTACACGTACTGCATTGATCTCTTCCATTATATCAAAGATTTTCACTTTTGGAACCCGTCCATTGCTCATCACCGGAAGTCTTGGATAACGTGCTCCTTCGATATAAACAGTCGTTGTAATCGTGCGCATCGGATTTGTCAGTTCTTCCACTGCATAAACGTTGCCCTTAGGACAGCGATTGCCCGTGACAACCACCGCTTGCTCATTTTGTTCTACCGTTAGTTGGCAGCCTAGTGGGCAAACAATACACGTTAGTTCGCTTTTCATCATCACACCTCCACTTCTAGGGAAATACCCTGCTTCATCTCTGCCACATATTCAGGTTGTACCACTATTTTTTCCATTTCCGCTGGGGCTAAATGCAGTTTTTTCCAACGTTTCTTTTCTACACCATCCACATACAATACAATTGATGCTTGCTTGCTCACTTGTTTCACACGAAACATTAATTCTAGCGGTTGACTCAGTGAGCCAATTTGTTGTGGAACAACATATGAGATTCCCGTTCCCGCATTTACCGCAACGCGCTTACAGTCGTGCTGTTGCATCGTAAGGTAGCTCGCCGCATTACGACCAGCTTTTTTTCCTTCCGCTGAAACAAAATCAACCAAATCATGCACATGCAAGACATTACCACATGCAAAGACACCAGGTATGCTTGTTTCCAAGTGTTCATTTACGATTGCCCCTTTGGTTTGTGGTGATAGCTTGATCGCTGCTTGTTCACTTAACCCGTTTTCCGGAATTAAACCAACCGATAGCAATAACGTATCTACTTCAAACTGTTGTTCAGTTCCTGCGATTGGATTTCGTTGTGCATCCACCGCCTGAATCGTAATGGATGTTAAATTATCATTGCCTTTGATATCACTAATGGTATGTTGAAGGTAGAGAGGAATATCAAAATCTTCCAAACACTGCTTGATGTTACGTGGTAATCCATTGGAATATGGCATAATCTCCGCTACGCCCAACACCTTTGCCCCTTCTAACACCATCCTTCTAGCCATAATCAATCCAATGTCTCCACTCCCTAAAATAAACACACGCTTTCCTACCAAATAACCTTCCATATTTAAATATCGCTGTGCGGTACCTGCACTCCAAATCCCTTTGGGTCTTGTACCTGGTAGCGCTATTGCACCGCGCGTACGCTCACGGCACCCCATCGCTAACACGATTGCTTTGGCTTGTAGTGTTACATACCCCTCTTCTGGATTACAGTAGGTAAGCGTTTTGTTGTCATCCATGGATATCACCATACTGTTTAAGCGATATTCAAGTTCCAACGCTTTGAATTGCGTTATGAATTTATGGGCATAGGCAGGTCCTGCTAACTCTTCTTGAAATTCGTGCAGACCAAAGCCATTGTGAATACATTGTAAGAGAATTCCCCCTAATTCCGCATCGCGTTCTAATAAGAGGATATCGTCTATTCCATGTTCTTTGGCAGCAATTGCTGCGGCTAACCCTGCGCTACCTCCACCAACAATCACCAAGTCTACTTGTTTCATCTTTGTTCTCCCTTGCTGCTTTTCTCTTGTAATATATACGTAGTCGCTCGATCATAAACAACTTCTTCCACCTTGATTCCCAGTGTTTTAGCTAGTATCGCTACTACGAGCGGTTCACAAAATCCTCCTTGGCAGCGCCCCATTCCAGGACGTACACGTTTTTTTACCCCTTTGACACTGCGAGCTCCTACACTTCGTTTGATCACATCTACAATTTCTGCTTCACTTACTTGTTCACAACGACATACCATTTGCGCAAAACTTGGATCTTTGCTAACCAAAGCATCGCGTTCTTCCTGTGACATTGATTTTAAATTAAGAAAGCCACGACGCTTTGGTTGAAATGCTGGATTTTTTGGGTAGTTTGCATCACACGCTAAAAGTTCTTCCACTACATAACGTCCAATGGCTGGTGCACTTGCTAATCCTGGGGATTCAATCCCCAATGCTAAGATGACATCGGGATGATTTGGCATACTTGTCACCATAAAGTCCTGATGAGTACTTGTAGGTCGCAAACCAGCAAAGGTTCGTACAACTGTATCCATCGGTAAATCTTTTACGGTGCGCTTTACTTCCTGTGCGATATGCGCTAACTGCTCACTCGTTGTTCCTAGGTCTTCCTTATCATCAACAAACGTTGAATTCGGTCCTAGCAAAAGATTTGTGGACACCGTAGGTGTTACCAAGATACCTTTTCCGAGTTGGGTTGGCAAAGGATAGAGCACTCGATTTACATGCATCTTTTTCGCATGATCTAGTACAAAGTACTCCCCTTTTCTTGGTGTAATTATAGTTTCAAATTGTGGATCAATCATTCTAGCAATTTCATCGGCATACAACCCGGCAGCATTGATGATTTTTTTTGTATGGAACGCACCTTGTTCACACTGCAAGGTATAGCCATGTGCTTCTTTGGTAATGGCACTTACTCGATGATCCAAAAATAGTTCTACCCCATTATCAACCGCATTCTCCATTAGCGCGATACACACTTCCCATGGATAAACAATTTTAGTCGTTGGCAAGTTTAATACAGCTACCACAGTATCCGCTAAGTTTGGTTCTAAAGCAATTGCCTCAACGCGTTGTAGGATACTTGCAGGAATATTACGTTGCTCACACACCTGCAACATAGCTTCTAGCCGTTCCACTCCAGCTTGATCATGTGCTACCACAAATCCACCACATGGTTTACAAGCAAAAGCGAGTTCCTTGGCATATTGTGGATAGAGTGCATTCCCCTCTACATTAAAACGAGCCTTCAAACTTCCCGCTTTGGGATCATGTCCTGCATGAATGATGGCAGAGTTTGCCATACTAACACCATTTCCCACATCATGTTCCTGTTCCAATACCGCAATACGTAATTGATACTTTGCTAAATCGCGTGCGATAAAACTTCCAATTACCCCTGCCCCAATTACAATAATATCGTACATAGACCCTCCTAAAGTATAAAAAGAGAGTGCAAATGGTGTCATTTGAACTCTCTTTCTCTCTTGTCATATTAACTTGTAACTTTATTGTACCACAACAATCTAAAAATGCAAGCGGTTACGAATGATATGCAATCGTTGCACGAATGGCGCGTAACCAACCATCATACAGCGCATCACGAAGCGATGGTTCCATTTGTGGTTGGAACACACGCTCTAATACAACTTTATTTTCAATCTCAGCAACACTTGAAAACATACCACAAGCAAGCCCCGCCAACATCGCAGCTCCCAAAGCAGTGGTTTCTGGATTTTTTGGACGTTCGACACTTACTCCTAAAATATCAGCTTGAAATTGCATCAAGACATTATTTTTCACTGCACCACCATCAACTCTTAAACTGCATAAATTAATTCCACTATCTTCTTCCATTGCATGTAGTACATCTTTGGTTTGATAATCCAAAGACTCTAAGGTTGCGCGAATCAAATGTTCTTTCGTCGTCCCTCTTGTAATTCCAAAAATACTACCACGTGCTTTATCATCCCAATAGGGAGCACCTAATCCTACAAAGGCAGGAACAACATACACCCCATCACTCGAATCAACGCGTTGGGCAAACAATTCCGAGTCCTCAGCCTTGTCAATTAGTTTTAATCCATCTCGTAACCATTGGATTGCACTACCAGCTACAAAAATTGATCCTTCTAAGGCATAACTGATTTTCCCATCCAACCCCCAAGCCAATGTGGTTAACAAATTATTTTGAGAACGAATCGGAGCAGTTCCCGTATTCATCAATAAGAAGCATCCGGTACCATACGTATTTTTTGCCATTCCAGGATCCCAGCACATTTGCCCAAACAAAGCAGCTTGTTGATCCCCTGCGATACCACAAATGGGTACTTCACGACCAAAGAAATGATAGGGAGCCGTAGTTCCAAATACACAAGACGAATCTTTGACTTGTGGTAACATCGCCAAAGGAATCTCAAACATTTCTAGTAAGCTAGGATCCCAACACAAATCATAAATATTGTACAGCATCGTTCGACTGGCATTGGAATAATCTGTAGCATGCACCACACCACCACTTAGTTTCCATAACAACCAAGTATCAATCGTACCAAATAATAAATTGCCAGCATCTGCTTGTTCCTTAACGCCATCGACATGGTCCAACATCCACTTGATTTTACTAGCGCTAAAATAAGCATCAATCCGAAGTCCAGTTTTTGCTTGTACCAGAGAATCATAGCCTTTTGCTTTCCACAAATCACAAAGCTCACTACTTTGTCGAGATTGCCAGACAATCGCATTGTATACCGGCATTCCAGTTTCTTTATCCCAAACGACCGTGGTTTCTCTCTGATTGGTAATTCCAATCCCTTTTACTTGCTCTGGTTTGACGCGTGCTTTTTGTAAACATTCCGCAAGTACCGCCAATACACTCAACCATATTTCATTCGCATCTTGTTCAACCCATCCCGGTTCTGGAAAGAGTTGGGTAATCTCGTGTTGTGCCATCGCT
This sequence comes from Erysipelotrichaceae bacterium, assembly GCA_051658525.1. Classification (GTDB taxonomy): domain Bacteria; phylum Bacillota_I; class Bacilli_A; order Erysipelotrichales; family Erysipelotrichaceae; genus JBOFMT01. The sequence goes on from JBOFMT010000022.1 coordinate 23,700, forward strand.
ACTTGTTGCAACTCACTGTTGTACAAGATGGCACGGGTACTCGTGGTACCTTGGTCAATCGACATGATAAATTGTTCCATTGTCATCTCCTATGTTATTTATTATCTTCAGTGTATCACAAATGAAAAACAAGATACAACTAACAAAAAAAAGAGCACAAGCTCTTCTCTTAGTTTTTTGGTTCCAAAGCAACCTTACGCTCCCAGCGTTCTTCTCGCTGTTTCGCAAGTTTTTGGAGCTGTTGTTGCAAGATTGGGCTCGCCATTTTTTCAGTCGTAGGTACTTCCCCAAACATTAGATATCGTCCTGGTTTAACTTGTTGCACTTGAATCGATTGGATTTGAGAACAAATCAATCGGTCGGCTTCATTTACATTATAACGAACAGCTAACGCAATCCCCAAACTAGCAATTTCCAATAACAATCGATCGTCTTCAAACGAAAAATGTCCTTCTACAAACCGTAATACTATCGTTTTCTTTTCACTCATCAACATGTCGAGATAACGTTTCTGTTTTTCACTCAATAAAGGGTAAAGACTTATTTTCTGTTTCATACCTATCCTCCTAAGGATGACTAAAATTTTTGTTCCTTATTCTATTTGCGAGAATATAAAAATATCCTATGCTTTATTATCATTCACATATTATAACACAATACATTCAAAACACGATAAAAAAAAGCCCATCTGGACTCGTTTGTTTTAATGGAGCGGATGATGGGAATCGAACCCACGTAGTCAGCTTGGAAGGCTGAAGTTCTACCATTGAACTACATCCGCATAACATAAGAATGGTGACCCGTTGGCGACTCGAACGCCAGACCCTCTGATTAAAAGTCAGATGCTCTACCAACTGAGCTAACGGGTCATCAAATAAATGGCTGGGCTATCTGGATTCGAACCAGAGAAATGCCAGAGTCAAAGTC
>JBOFMT010000023.1:0-16544 GCA_051658525.1 Erysipelotrichaceae bacterium
TTTCTTCCCCACTTTTATAAAAAAACATATAGTCCATCCCCTTACCTTCTTCTAACCAAGTTGCTTCAGGGGTATAGGTAATCTCTTCTAGTATTTCAAGATTGTGACGATTTAAAATATTTTCTTTTCCATATACTGATAACTGACTATAGATTTTTGAAACTAAAGTTTTATAGGCTAGATATTGCTCAGCATCTACTCGCTCTACCAAGTCCAACAACTGATTTGTTAGCATATTGACTTCACTTAGATTCAAAGGCAGGATAATGGGATGTACACTACTACGCAAGAATACTTCTTGTTCTGGTGCTATTTGATCTTCCAAATCTTGTTGATTACTTACTACCGTCACACCTTGTTTTAGTTTGGTAAGCGTAATTGGAAAATGCACTTCGTTGATGGTAATACCTTCTGAAGCATAGGTGCGTAGTGTTCGCTCATCTACATGAATGGTATCTAGAATATCTTTTCTTGATATGGGTTTGTGTGTTAGTTTCATCAAATTTAATTTATTTTCTAATTTCTTGTATTGTCGTTTCGGCATTGTTCATCCCCCTGTTTTCAAAAAAATGCAATCTATAAAGATTACTAAGGCTAGCTTTAGCATATCATACTTCTTGGATAACCTTACTGATCAGATTAAAAAATACTGCTATTTTATAAAATTACTATGTTACAATAATAAAAACTAAGCAGGGGGATTTATAATGAGAGTACTAGTTCATGGTTTAGGTCAAACAAAAGCGAGTTGGGACCGTGTTTGTTCTTATTTACCAGAAGATGAGGTGGAATGTGTTGATCTCATCGCTTTATTAGAAGCAAAACCTGCTTGCTATCAAAATCTATATGATGCATTTCAACTCTATTGCAACAAGATTCCTACACCACTACATTTATGTGGGTTATCCCTTGGTGGACTCTTAGCACTACAATACAGCATCGAGTTTCCAGAGCGTGTTGCTAGCTTAACCTTGATTGGTACCCAGTATCGCATGCCAAAAACAATCTTAAAGTTACAAAACATCGTATTTCGTTTAATACCGGCTCAACAATTTTCAAGCATGGGGTTTTCAAAGCAGGATTTTCTAACCCTTTGTGCTTCGCTTTATGAAGTAGACTTCAAAGCTCAACTTCATAACGTGCAAACTCCTACACTTGTATTATGTGGTAGCAAAGACCATGCAAATAAAAAGGCCGCAACCCAAATTTCTAAACAACTTCCAAATGCTAGTTACTTTTCTATACCTCAGGCAAAACATGAAGTAAACAATTCCCACCCACAACAATTAGCAACACTCCTATCAAACTTTTGGACTACTTGATAATGAAAATGACACCATTTTAATAATGGTGTCATTTTCTAATAACTATGCAAACACATGATAGGTATGTTTCCCTTTGCGTTTGCTTTGGTATAATGCAGCATCACTCTCATGATACAAGGTAGTAAAGTTTTTTGGTTGTGCGTTTGAACTAATCGCTACCCCAATACTAATCGAACAGCGATAGCTTTCTAGTGATGGTATTGTTATTTGATCCACGGCGGCTAACAATCGTTCTAACAGCTTCTCACAAGCTTCTTTTTCTAAGATATGAGGAGTATAGATAGCAAATTCATCCCCGCCTAGTCGCATTACTACATCCTCATCACGAAAATTAGATTTCAAACAACTTGCAAGTGCAATGAGTGCATCATCACCAATTTGATGACCATAGCTATCATTGATTCCCTTAAAATTGTCAAAATCTAGCAAGATCATCATCCCACTCGCATCACTAGCTAATAGCGCTTTGATGCGCTCTTCACCAGCACCACGGTGATATAACTTAGTAAGTGCATCCAAATCTGCTAGTTGCTTCACATTCATTGCTCTCTCTACATTGGTCATGCGATCTTTTAATATTAAGCAATTAATACCAATACTCATCACACCAAAAAGAACGAGATCAATCATATCTGCTAAGAATAACAACCTATCCTTTGCTAGAAAACAGCACAGTGTATAGACTAGAGCTGTAACGATAATAAAACTGATAACACGCCATGGTTTATCTAGGATAAAGAGTGGTATTACACAAATAAAAACCATGATAGTAATACTAGGTTCTAGTGGATCTGCAAACGTTCCTAAGATGATTGCCATTGCCATCAAGGGAATCATCCATATATAAAAACTCACTGTGATAAATCTATCTTTGATCCGCATAAAGCGATTAGCAAGATACATCAAAGCAAAATATCCCCACAATAATAACAGTTCCGTTTGAAAGGTAAAAACATCTTGCATCCACCAACCAAATAGGATACTAAAACTCATCATCGCTAAGCCAACCATTGCTAGTGCATTCAAGTTATAACGATTTCGCTCTTGAATAATATCAGAACAGCGCTCTATCGATTTCCCCAAGAGAAATGCTTGGTATCTTTCTCGTTTATCTTTGAAATTCATAACATCCCCCATTACTCTAATTTCATTATACTTTGTTTTCTATCCACTGGATATGAAAACCGAGTGAAAAAATAGCAAAACCTAGTAAAAAATATAACATGTTCATTTTCGTTGCTTGTGGCAACAGGCATTTTCTTGTACACTGAACTTAGAACAGGAGGAAATAAGATGTTACATCAAAATTTAAAACAAACAAGAGAACAAAAGGGGTACTCTCAAGCATATGTATCAGAACAACTGCATATTGTAAGACAAACATTATCCAAATGGGAACAAGGAAAATCTGTACCCGATGCCATGATGTTAGAACAAATTGCAATGTTTTATGAAGTTGATGTGCGTACATTACTGTCAACAACACCACAGCTAAGTGAACAAAGCAACGAAGAAGCTTTGGTTCAACAATTAGCAAACCTCAATGAACAATTAGCAAATTCACAACGTCAACGTAAAAACGGATTTAAACTAGTAATCACGATCCTATTAGGTCTTGTTGTTTGCTTTTTTGTTATCCCTCTCATCCTATCCTTTTTCTTTATGATTGCATGAATGTAAACCATAAAATTACAAACTAAGCCCCTAGATACACTAGGGGCTTAGTTTAATATCTCATCTTTTTTTGTACATGGATGGAATAACGATAAGAAGCATAGAACAATGTGATGCTCGAAATCCAAACACCAACCATGGTGACTAGCTCTAGATTCGCTGCAGATTGAAATAAGGTTTTTAGTATTAGTGAAACACTAAAATAAATCACCACACTCACTAGTACTGCTAGCAGTAAAAATACCGTGGTCTTATCCGCCCCAAAACGCAGGATAAAGGGATATAAAATGGCTGGCACCACCAAGGCAAAGAAGACCCCAAATTCAAATGCGAAACCAAGATTTGATAGCAAGGAAATATCTTGGGCAACAACACCAATCAGCAAGGCACTACCTGACATCAAAGCGATACCAATCATTGCAAAGCATAAGAAGCTAAGATAGCGTGCTTGTACGATTTCTTTGCTCGTTACTGGTAGACTAAGTTGGAAACTTGACCAGCGACTTGCTCGCTCTTTTTCCAATGCCGTACCACTCATTCCGGCAAAACTACCGATTTGTATCAATAAAATATAGCCAATATAATCAGATGTATTATGAGCGAATAAAACTATCGCGAGTAGAATCAAAGTGAAGAATAAACCAGTTGCTAGACTGTAAAACAGTGCACTTGAAACACTATACATATTATGAAGAAATAATCCTTTCATTTTATTGACCTCCTGTTAATAACACCAACAGCTCATCAATGCAGAGTGTATCCACAATAATATGAGGATAATTCTGTGTAAATGATTGCTTGTCCTTGATTAAACCATCAATTTGTAAACCACGCTTACGATAAGCTACAATCTCAGATTGATTTACGCATTCAAAATCTGACTGTTTCATTCTTGCGATACCATAACAATACATGAGATCATCTTTGCTTTCACTTGAAACAATACAACCTTGATCAATAACGGTAATACTATCTGCTACCTTTTCTAAGTCACTACTGATATGAGAACTAAGCAGTACACTATGTTCTTCATTACTTACAAATTCTAACAACATGTCTAAGATTTCTTCGCGAGCAACAGGATCAAGTCCAGCAGTAGCTTCATCTAAAATCAATAGTTTGGCATGATGAGATAGTGCAACACTCAATCCTAACTTCATTTGCATCCCTCTAGAATACGTTTTAATTTTTTTGTGCGTTGGTAGTGCAAAGCGTTCTAGATACTTATAATATTGTGCTTCATCCCATTGTGTATAAATTTCACGAAACACCCGATTCAATTTGCTTGGTGTTAAATCTTCATTGAACCAAAGTTGATCAAATACCACACCGATTTGTTGTTTGAGTGCCACATTTGATGTTGCTGGTGACCCTAAAACTTCAATATTTCCTTCTTTGATTGCTAACATACCTAAGATGGCACGTATGGTTGTACTCTTACGAGCTCCGTTTTTCCCAACAAAGCCCATAATACTGCCTTTTGGTACGTTAAAACTAATGTTATCTAATGTAAACTCAGATTTTGGATAAACAATACTTAGATTGTCTACTTCAATTGCATATTCCATTTTACTCCCCCTCATAAAACATTGTTATGATGTCTGTTAATTGTTCTAGTTTGACATTGTTCGTACGAGCTATCTGTACAGCATCTTGTAAGTGCTGTTCAATCTGTCGTAGCTGTTCTTCTAATATCATTTCTTTATTTTGCATTGCTACAAAACTTCCTTTGCCTACCGTTGTTTCAATAAATCCATCTCGAGTCAGTTCCTCATAAGCTTTTTGTACCGTAATAACACTTACGTGTAAACTTTTGGCTAAGGAACGCATTGATGGTAAGGATTGTCCACTATGTAACGCCCCACTCATAATCATCGCTTTGATTTGCTGAACGATTTGCTCGTATATGGGCTGATTGGCTCTGTTACTTATAATAATTTCCATAACACCTCCACAAAATTGTACTTGCCTAACAAGTACTTTATATACACTTTGAAAATATACGTCAAGACACAAAAAAAACAACCTTTCGGTTGCCTTCTTTGTGTGTAATGCAAACGATCGCAAGTCGTTTGTCTTTTATTGATGAAAGCTAGTAACCAAGCGTTACTGGTCAGTCCACCTATAAAAACTATACCAAACCCATATCGTTTTGTAAAGCGATTGGGGTAAATCTCTATTGTGCAAACCTTACAAAAATAATGACAATAAAAACACAACGATACACTACCATATCATAGCTCTTTGAAATCTCGTATTTAGTAGAGAAATAGCAATCGTGCTAACTCTAGTAAAATATCTTCACATCCCTTTATTTCCTATGTGAAAACTTCGACATAACAAAGTAGAAAAGGTTTACTTTTTAAGCTAGATACCTTATAATTTAAACGGTTATTACATAAATATTAGGAGGACAATATGGAAAAATCACCGTTACAACTAGCACGTTATCAGTATGCACCTAAGCTTCCAGGAATGCTTAGAAATGGTATTGCTGAAATTGGTGTAAAAGAAGGAAATGAAACACAAAGTGTTGCGGATCAAGATGCAATCAAAGCTTTATTCCCAAATACTTATGGTAAAAAAGAAATTACATTCGAAAAAGGTACGAACACTTCAACTGCAAAACAACATAAAGTTGGTGTTATCTTATCTGGTGGACAAGCACCAGGTGGACACAACGTTATTTGTGGTCTTTACGATGCACTAAAAGCTACAAGTGCTGACAATGAATTGTACGGATTCAAAAACGGACCGATCGGTTTGATTACAGATGACTTCTTGGTATTCGATGATGCTTACATCAACGAATTCAGAAACACTGGTGGATTTGATATCATCGGTTCTGGTAGAACGAAATTAGAATCAGAAGAACAATTCGCTATTGCTGCTGATGTTTGTAAAAAACACGGAATCACTGCAATCGTAATCATCGGTGGAGATGATTCAAATACAAATGCTGCTGTTTTAGCTGAGTACTTTGCTGCTCACGAAACAGGAATCCAAGTTATCGGATGTCCAAAAACAATCGATGGTGACTTAAAAAATGAAGATATCGAAATTTCTTTCGGTTTCGATACAGCTACTAAAACTTACTCTGAAGTAATCGGAAACATCGGTCGTGATGCTAACTCTGCTAAAAAATACTGGCACTTCATTAAAGTAATGGGACGTTCTGCATCTCACGTTGCTTTGGAATGTGCTCTTGAAACACAACCAAACATCTGTTTGATTTCAGAAGAAGTTGAAGCAAAAGCTATGTCTTTATCTCAACTTGCTGATTACATCGCTGATTCAGTTGCAAACCGTGCTGCTAAAGGTATGAACTTCGGTGTTGCCTTGATTCCAGAAGGTGTTGTTGAATTTATTCCTGAATTCAAAACGTTGATTCACGAAATCAATGAATTGTTAGCTGGAACAAAAGCTGATGCATTCAATGCACTTGCTACTTGGAAAGAAAAATATGCATTCATCGAAACAGGTTTAACTGCTGAATCTATGAGCGTATTTGCTTTATTACCAGAAGGTATCCAACAACAATTGTTCCTAGAACGTGATCCACATGGAAACGTTCAAGTATCTTTGATCGAATCTGAAAAATTATTCTCTGCTATCGTTGCAGCGAAATTGGAAGAACGCAAAGCTGCTGGAACTTACAACGGTAAGTTCAATGCATTACACCACTTCTTCGGATACGAAGGACGTTGTGCATTCCCATCTAACTTTGACTCTGACTACTGCTACTCTTTAGGATACAATGCATTCATGTTGATTCAATATGGATACACTGGATACCTATCAAAAGTATCTAACTTATCAGCTCCTGCATCTGAGTGGGTTGCTGGTGGTATGCCAATTACAAAAATGATGAACGTTGAACGTCGTCATGGAGAAGACAAACCAGTTATCAAGAAAGCTCTTGTTGAACTTGATGGAAAACCATTCAAATTCTTCGAAGCTCGTCGTGATGTTTGGGCTGTTGAAACTTGCTACTTATATCCAGGAGCAATCCAATACTATGGACCTGCTGAAGTTTGCGATATCGTAACAAGAACATTAACTCTAGAACAAGAATAATCATACAAAGCCCACCAATCGGTGGGCTTTTTCATATCAAAATAAAAAAAAACGATATGTATCGTTTTCTTAAAGAATAACTCCCAATAGTATTACTAGTAGGACTAGAACGGGAGCTGGTAGTTTCTTTGTCCATAATAAGAGCATACTCAAGACAACAACCGCAAGTGCTTCCCATGAACCACCAACTTTTTGTAGTAGTACAATCGCAGAAGCAGCAACCAATCCAGCAGTAACCGCATGCACACCACGTAATGACACCTTAATTCCTGGTATCGTTTTTACTTTTTCCCAGATTGGATAAACAAAGTAGATGAGTAGAATACCTGGTAAAAAGATACCAATTCCCCCTGCCATTGCTCCAAAGACTTGCGTAAGAGCACTGCCTCCTCTACTAGCCATACCGGCTGCATAAGCACCAAAACCAAACATCGGTCCTGGTAATCCTTGTACCAAGCCATATCCAGTTAAAAACTCCTGACTCGTTAATACGTGATGTGTTTCAACAAGTTCTGTATGCATCATAGGAACTACGACTTGACCTCCACCAATAACCAAATACCCATATCGATAAAACATTTCAAACATCTGAATTACAATATTGCTCGTCCACTGCACTGCTATAAAACTACCGATTGCTAAGCCCACAAAAACAATGAAATAGTGCCATTTTGCCTTAATACCTACGCGATGCCATAGCTGTTTTTGTGAAGAAGTTACTACACTTGCAACTCCTCCAAGTAATAATAGCACTGGATATACCCACACCGCTTGTACAAGTACACTGATTACGGTGCTTATCATAAACAAAGCTATCGTAAGCTTATCCGTAGCACTCTTTTTACCCAAACGGTAGCTAGCAATACCCATAAATCCTACAGCCATTGGACTTACAAAACGTAAGACGTCAGCACTTAGATTCCAATCGATAAACCATTGACTTAAAAAGCTTAATAATGTCATAAAGATTAAGATGGGAAGTGCCCAAACAAGGAACGTCAAAGCACCAAGCCATGGCCCTCCTAAGCGATAGCCAATCGCAATGATACTTTGCGTACTACTCGGCCCTGGTAAGATACTGGTTAGTGCAATTAGCTCAGCAATATCCTCTTCTTTTATGTAGGCCTTCTTTACGACAAGTTGATCAATAAATACTCCATAATGGGCTTCTGGTCCCCCATAGGCTCCCAAAGAACATAGAAATACATCCTTTAAAAAACTCATCCAATTTACTTTCATAAACACAACCTCCCTTACCTATACTTATGTAACAGTATAACAATCTTTATGAAATTAATATAGGTGAGAATGTTAAAAGATTGTAAACTTTATTGATAACAAAGCCCACCAAATGGTGGGCTTTGCTTTAACTCATATACCTATTGTTTTCAGGTTTTTCATCCGTATGTGATACCACTTCTAGTTCTAATGGTGTATGTCCACGATGAATAATCATCCGTGTATGATTGTTTGCATGCATCATTCGATTGAATAATTCAAATGCGTTGGCATCAGTTAGTTCTAATCCCATCATTTCGATTTGATCGATGAAATATTGAAAAAAGCCCTGTTCTCCCGCAACATTCCAAATGATGGTACAAAGTATCGCTGCCTGTTCTTCCCTACACCCAATTTGATTTCTTAAGTAGTTATCTAAATCTTGGTAGTATGGGTCACTCGCTTGATATCCGTACTGTGCAAGTTCCTGCATTTCATCTTTTTTAGGAATGTAAAATGGAATTTCATCTTGTTCAACGAGTAGGTCTTGCAAATCTTCCGGACTTAGATTTTCCAAATCCAAAAATGCCCACTTACAATCTGCTAGCGGATGCGGTTGCTTTAGCTTTGTAAAACCTTGCATAGGGAATAAAATTACGTTGATAAGATCCATTGGGATTGCTTGAAACGTTGCTACCATTTCATCGATTGTCGCATTGACTTGATAGGTATAAAGTTGATGAACGACCTCAATCGGTGCGATACCATATTGTTGTTTCGCATAGGATAGACACGTTCTTAACCAAGAGTGCTTTGCTTGCTTTTCTTTAAAATCGCTTGTTTGACACAAAACAGACAATGCAACAAACTCTTCATAAACTGTTAGTTCGGCTGTTTCTTCATCAATATCTATAAACAAACGATCAAATAATGCAAACCCATCTAGATGTTGGCTTTCCTTAATACTCACTTGATGCTTACACGCTTTACTAAAGAGTGTAAACTCACTCTCAGTTACACTTGCAATTCGTGAAAGAAACACATCTTCCTGTGTTAAATAACTTACGATACGTTCAATCAAGCGTTGTTTGTTTAAACTAGATACCCGTTTCAAGTCAAATTGTCTAGCATATTCTTGTAACTCTACTTTTGTATATTGTTGTAAGCCTTCGATTAATTTCATCGTTATCTCTCCTTTTTCTTTATTGACAGTAGAGCGTTAGCTTGTAATTACTAGCTTAGAACGCTTGATCATTGTTTAGTGAAATAACATACCATTTGTTTGTTTTGCTTGAAACAACTCACGTAACTCTTTTGGTGTATGTCCACGATTGACTATCATTCTGGTCTCATTGCTAGCTTCCATGCAGAGACGTACAAGTTCCTGTGCCTGTTGCTCAGTAAAATCAACTGGGTGCTGTTCAAAAAAAGCAAAGGTCTTGTTGATAAAGTCTGATTCACCAGCATTCAGCCAACACATGGCACAAAAATAGTGCGCATTAAACTTAGAAAAACCCAATTGTTTTTGTAAGAAATGATTGATTTTTTTATAGTTTGTATTACTAGCTTGATAACGAAGCAAACAATACTCATCAATTTCTTTTTTCGTTGGAATATAAAATGGTTTATCACTCTGTGCCCGTAGTAGTGATACCACTGCATCTTGATTAAGATATTCTAAATCAATGAGATAGTATTGATAGCCATACATGGGATGATCTTTTGAATATTTAGGCAGTTTGACTTGATCTGAAAGTTGCATCAGTTTCATATCAAAAGGCATGACTACAAACGTAGTAAGCATCTTTTCAAAACTGTCTTTGACTTCATAGCGAACCATTCGATAAAATAATTCCATAGGTATCACACCATGCATTGCTTTTACATAAGTCAAACACTGTTGTATCCAAGCTCGTTTTTGCTGTTCTTTTCTAAGATGCAATTCTTTGAATTTAAAGGCTAAGTGTTCATATTCCTTGAATACATAAAACTCATTTTTCATTGTCATCACGCCAAAATAACACCGTTCTAGTTGTATCGTTGTTTGGTTATGTGGCGCATGTTCCACCTTCATTACCTTGATACTTGATTCAAGATATGCAAACTCATCTTTACCCAAACTAGCAATACGGTTCGCAAAAACAAGCTCCGAAGTAAGATTAATTGTAATACGCTCAGCGATTTGTGCTTTCCGTAATCCAGACATTCCCTTGATTCGAAGGTCCTTGGCAATTTCTAATAAATCTGGTTTTGAAAACCGTATTAAATAATGTTCTAATCTCATACATACGCACTCCCTCATCAAATATTTCCCTTTGATTATTGTTTCTAATTAAAGTATACCATGCTTAGATATTGCAATATACCCCTAAATAACAAAAGAGAAGCTTCGCGCTTCTCCTTTGTTTTATAGAATTTCTCCATTACTAGCAATGACTGTCTGATACCAGTCAAAGCTTGCTTTTTTATAACGTGTCATGCTTCCCGTTCCATCATTTTGACGGTCTACATAGATAAAACCATAACGCTTATCCATTTCTCCCGTACTAGCAGAAACAAGGTCAATACAACCCCAAGGCGTATATCCAAGCAAATCAACACCATCGAGTTCAACGGCAGCTTTCATCTCTTGAATATGTTGACGTAAATAATCAATACGGTAATCATCCTTTACGGTAAATGAACCATTCCCATCCGCTACTAAGCTATCTTTTGCACCTAAACCATTCTCTACAATAAACAATGGTTTTTGGTAACGATCATACAACGTGTTCATCGTAATGCGTAACCCGAGTGGATCAATTTGCCATCCCCATTGACTACTCGCAAGGTTTGGATTTTTTGTTCCTTTGAAGGCATTCCCAATGGTTTCTCCAACACTTGGGTCTGTAGAAATACAACGAGAAGAATAGTAAGAGAAACTAATGAAATCAACCGTATGATCTCTTAAAATCATTTCATCTTCTTCACTCATCGCTAAATCAATCCCTTCACGTTCAAAGAATTTTAGTGCATAGTTTGGATAATATCCTCTTGCCTGTACATCAATGAACATTAAGTTATCACGGTTTTTTCCCATCGCAGCAAATACATCTTCAGGTTTACATGCATAAGGGTAATAGTCACCAGCTGCCATCATACAACCAACCATATTTTTTGGATCGATTTCATGTAAGATTTTCGTTGCCCATGAACTCGCTACGAGTTCATGGTGTGCAGCCGTATACATTTCTTGAGTTGCTGTTTTTTCATCTTCAATCAGAAGACCAGCACCCATAAATGGTAAGTGTAAGATCATATTGATTTCATTGAACGTTAACCAGTACTTAACAAGTCCTTTATAACGTGTAGCTAATACCGTTACTAAGTTTTTATAGAAACCAATTAGTTCTCTATTTTTCCAACCACCATAAGCTTCAATTAAGTGCATTGGGCAGTCAAAGTGCGTAATGGTAACCAATGGTTCAATCCCATATTTTTGGCATTCCTTGAATACATTTTCATAGAATACAAGTCCTGCTTCGTTTGGAGTTGTTTCATCTCCTTTTGGGAAAATACGACTCCAAGCAATACTTAAACGGAAGGTTTTAAATCCCATCTGTGCAAATAATGCGATATCTTCTTTGTAATGATGATAGAAGTCAATTCCCTGTAGTGCTGGATAATACAATCCTTCCTCCACGCTTGTCATTTTACGTAGTCCACGTAATACCGCTCCACGCTCACTCCCATGCGGGCAAACATCAACATTGGCTAAACCTCTACCATCTACATTGTATGCACCTTCACATTGGTTGGCTGCAGTTGCTCCACCCCATAAAAAATCTTTTCGAAATGCCATTGTATGTCTCCTTTATCTAATAGTTTTCACAACACTTTCACCTGCTGTGATCTGTCCTGCTTCAATTCCAATTACATCCGCAAAATCAAGGGTATTTGTAACAATAACCGGAGTAATTGTTTCATATCCTTTTGCTTGAATTGCAGCTAAATCTACATTTAAAATTGGTGTTCCAACTTTAACTTTATCTCCTACTTTCACAAGAGCTTCAAAATGTTGTCCACCTAGGTTTACCGTATTGAGTCCAACGTGCAATAATACTTCAACACCATCATCTGATAAGAATCCAATCGCATGTTTGGTATCAAACACCATAAGTACTGTACCATTTACTGGTGAAGTGAACGTCCCACTCGTTGGTGCAATCGCCATCCCTTTTCCCATAATCGCTTGAGCAAACGTAGGATCGTTTACTTCACTTAAAGCAACACACACACCATCTACTGGTGCAGCAATACTAGCTACCGCTTTGCTTAAATCTACAACTGGTTTTTCAACTACTGTTTTTACTTGGTTTGTTTCTGGTGTTTCTTCTTTATACAATACATAACTCATGATAAAACTTACAACAAAGGCAATGAGTGCCCCAATACAAGCAAATAAGATATCAGAGAACCCATCTCCTCCTAAATATCCTGGAAGTGTTAATAAACCTGGAGACCCACCTGCATAGTTTTTAACTTGCATAATCCCCATAAATAATCCACCAATTGCTCCCCCAGTACAAGCTGAGATAAGTGGCGTTTTATATTTCATATTAATACCATACAATGCTGGTTCTGTAATACCACAAACAGCAGTGATACCAGATGAAATAGCAACTTCTTTAATTTCACTAGATTTTGTTTTAAAGGCTACTGCAAACGTTGCTGCACCTTGCGCAATATTGGATGCTAAGTTAGCAGGATATACAATCGAGTCAAATCCAGCTGTCATACGATTATTGATACCGATTGGAATAATACCATAGTGTGTACCTGTCATTACAAGTAGTGGGAAGGTTCCCCCTAAAATCATTGGTACTAACCAACTAACATACGTATTTAATGTATTTACAAACAATGCAATCCAAGAAGAGATAATATAACCAATTGGACCTAATACCGTTAAACCAGCAAGACCAACCACGAAAATGGTAATCATTGGTTTGGTAAAGAACTTGATTGCTTTTGGTGAAATGCGATCAGCAAATGGTTCTACATAACTCATTAACCAAACAATTAAAATAATTGGGATAACACTAGAAGAATATCCAGCATTATAAATTGGGATCATTCCAAATTGAATTGCTTCCCCTGTTTCTTTGGCTGTATTTACCATCGCAACAAAGGTTGGATGTAATAAGACTCCCCCTAACATCATCGCTAAGTAAGGATTACAATTGAATTTTTTCGCTGCAGAATTCGCTAGTAAGATTGGCAAGAAATAGAATGCAGCATCTGCCATAAAGTTAATGATTTGATAGGTTTGACTTGCAGTTGTTGTCCATTTAAAAGCAATGGCTAAAGCAAGTACCGCTTTTAACATCCCGGCTGCTGTAATCGCTGGAAGAATCGGTGTAAAGATACCGGTAATCGTATCGATAAGTTTCATCCCTAAGCTTTTTCCATCATCTTCATTTGTTTCTTTGTTGTCTAATTTACAAACTTCAGCAATTGGTTTGTAAACATGATTGACATCATTTCCAATGATGATTTGGTATTGTCCAGCATTTTGAACCACACCCAATACACCAACAGTGTTTTCTAAACTTGTTTTGTTTGCTTTGCTTTCGTCTACTAAGTTGAAACGAAGTCTTGTTGCACAATGCGTTAAGCCACTAACATTGTCTTTACCACCAACTAAATTTAGTATGGTCGAACCTAATTCTTGATAATTCATGGAATCACCCTCCTATATTGTGAAGTGTGATTTTTACATTGTAGTAATACGATGAATGTGTACGGTCAAATACATCATTTCATCATTGGTTAATTGGATGTTGTAGGTTTTAGCCATATAGTCTGCAACTTTTAGTACACAAGCATAGGCTTTCTTGTATTGGTTTTTGATCATTAAGAAGAAACTTTCATCTCCCTCGTCCATAACGACACCAGAGAAGGTACGCATTGCAAAGAACTTTAAATGCGTAATAAAGCGATCATAGTGAATGGTCTTTTCATTGAGTTCTACATTAAAGTGATAACGAACAATATTTACGATGTTTTGTATAATCTTCATCATCTCTTCTGTTTGTCCAATCCCAAGTGAATTAAAATTGGCATTGACAAGATGCAACGCAATAAATCCTGCTTCATCTTCTGGCAAGCGTAGTTTGAAGTTTTTTTCGATCATATCCAATGCTTCTTTTCCTACCATATATTCACTATAGTAGAACTGTTTGATTTCTTCTAACAGTGCATTGCGAATCTCAATCCCTTTTCTTGTACGCTCGAGTGAAAAGCTAATGTGATCACATAGGGTAAGGTAAATATTGTTACCTAACTCACTACCTAGTGAAATCTTAGCATAATCTACGATTTCATTGACCACTTGAATACACTCCAAAGAAACCTTAGATAAGATTTCCTCTAGTTGATGGGTACCTTCCACATCACTCATCGTGTACATCTTTTCTACTTTTGAAAGATCTACCAAATCGCCTGCTTTTTGTTTGAAACCCAAGCCACAGCCCATTAGTAAAACTTCTTGACCTTTTTCGTTTAATGACCGAACCAAATTATTATTGATGACCTTATCAACAACCATATTAACACCCCTTTTTGTTACCCTAAGTATAAAAAAAGCTATACTTAGGCACAATGCAAAAATCGCATATGTACAAAATAGTATAGCCTGCCTTACCAGTAACAATCCTTTATACTCCCATAATATACCATAAGCATAAATCCTTGTAAAGCCCTTTCGTAAAATTAATTACAGTTTTTGTCATGCTATGATTTGATCATTTTTACACTAGTTATACTGACTTATCGAGCATGCGTGTTCCATCCAAATAATCAATTGCAATCATCATAGCTTGTAGTTGAGTTACACTATGTTAAAAGTACGCTGCAATCTTGATAAACACATTCTTGATCCTGTTCTCCCTTCCACTCCTAATCCTGGCTTACCACTATAACCGTATTTTCCGAATACTATTTCAGAAGATCATCAAAGTATTCTTCATTGATCGTAGAAGCTGCAATAGCAATCAAAGTTTGAATATGTTGTTTCATAGTTGTATCCTCATAGTTTTATTTGTTATGAAATTCTAAAATGAGCAATTACTTTTTTCCTTTCTAGAACATCTTGTTCATAGGTCATTTGATTTGGGTATGCATGGTGAATTAGATACGGTATTCCCTTATGATTACGCTTATCCGAGACAACTCCAATATGTTCTTCAAAAACAACAATATCTCCTGCCTGCCAAGCTTCGATATCCATTACATCATTTGTTAAGACAATCGCATGGTGCGTAAAGTAAACAAGGAGATTACGCACTCTACGAAAGTCAATATTTGCATCTCCAACATCCTTACCATAATGAGAGGGATGTTGAAGGATATCATTATTGACTAAGATTTTTAAGTCGTATCCCGCAGTTAACATCGCTCTAGCTACAACATCTGTGCATACACCATATCCATCATCTGGATATCCACTTGCATAGTATACACTCTTATATTTCGGTCGCGATGCAACATAGGCTTTTGCTCCTAGCAAAAGATCCATTTGATCTTCGATCCCGTCTTTATCTTGATCCTGGTTGCTTTGGTAAGTAGGCAGATTAAAGTTTCTTGTATAATTTTTGTTTTTAAAGAATAGAAAGCCTCCAAACAAACAAATACTAACTGCTAGAATCCATACATTGTTTTTATTCATATTTGCTTCCCACCTTTTTTTCTAGTATATCACAAAAAATCCACAATATATCAATGTGGTTTTTTCAACCATCACCCATGATTTTATGTGTTGTGATTACCGTATAAAGTGAGGACATAGAATGAAACAAATTTTTTTAGTGTTGCTCTACTATATAGTGGAATATCGGGAACTTGTTTTTATTCTTATTTGCTAGAATGAAGGACTATTTGTATCCACTTGTAGGAATCAAGGACATTGGACAACAAATCTTCTTTATTGGCATTTTACTACTCATTAAAGCAGGATTGTTCCTAGGTTTTACAAGTATATCTGAAGAAAAAAACTGAGTTGGCAGCTCAGTTTTCTTTTTCTAATCCTCCAAAATCTTGATCCAATACAATATAAAATCGATAGTTTGGATATTGTATTGTTAGGCGATGTTCAAGTGAGAGTTTAATTTGTAAGGGATCTACAACACGATAATCAAAAATAAGATCAAAGTTAATGATTTGTGCAGCTTCATCCACATAAAAACCATGAAACTCCATGATTTCTTCATA